>JACOSU010000107.1 GCA_016178685.1 Candidatus Eiseniibacteriota bacterium
ATCGCGAGCGTGCGATCCCAGTCCGCGCGCTCGAGCTCGACGACCGGGGCGGTGGGGCCGGTGATGCCGGCGTTGCTCACCAGCGCATCGAGCCGCCCGAACTCGCCGACGGTCCCGGCGACCATGCTCTCGACCGCGGCCTCATCGCTGACGTCGGCGATCGCGACCCGGGCGCGCCCGCCCGCGTTACGGATCTCGGCCGCGGTGCGCTCGAGGTGCGCGCGCCCGGTGCCCGCGACCGTGACCGCCGCGCCCTCGGCGGCGAAGCGCAGCGAGATGGCGCGCCCAATCCCGCGCCCGCCACCCGTCACGATCGCGGCCTGCCCCTCAAGTTTCATGGGGCGGATGATCTCATTCGCGCGGCCGGGCGGCCAGCGGACCACCGGCCAGCCGGGAGCGGCGACCGATTCCGACAGGGATCGAGTGAGCACAGTGCGCGCCGCGGGGCCGTACGGCATGTGGATCCGTCCCCCGGAACCGCGCCCGTTGTGCTATGTCTCTCCCTCTGCCTCATGCTTCGACGCGGAGCCGGCCGACATGCCAGACCTCTCGAGATTTCTCAACCCGCGGCCTAGAACGAACCGCGCCCGCGCCGCCCTGCTGGCGGGCGTGCTCTCGCTTGCTGCGCTCGCGCAGGTACGAGCGCACCCGGACCCGGCTGCGGCGCCGGGCAACCCGGCTGCGGATTCGTCCGCCTCCGGGCTCGAGCGCGCGCTGGTCAAGCAGGGCCTGGAGAACGTGACCGCCCAGGCCGGCGTTCCGCCGGGCGTAGCGTTCGAGAACCGGCGCTACCGCCACAGCGCCGAAGCGCTCGCAATCGTGCGGGCCGCAACCGGCCGGCCACTGCTCGCGTTCGAGCGCCGTCGCGGCCTGGTGGTGGCAGCGATCGGGACCGACGAACGCGATTCGCTGGCGCGCTTCCGCGTGCACTATCCGAGCGACCCCGTTTTCCCGGCTCCGCCCGCCTCCCGGCTGCGCTCGCCCACGTTCGCTCGTGCCGATCTCGAAATCGGGGCGCGGGTGGACTACCGGGTGGGCCAGATCTTCGATCCGATCCAGCTGCGCATCGACCTCGAGCCGCGACTGATTCTCAATCCGTGGGCGGGCGCTGCGCTCAGGCTCGGGATTCTCCTGCCGCTTCAGAATGACTTTCCGGCCAGCGACATCAATCCCGATCTCAATCGTGTGCGGCCGGGCCGCATGAGTCTCGATCAGTTTGTGTGGCTGTCGCGCGCCGCGCTGTTGTCGCTCTCGGGCGGCTACTTCGGTGACAACCGCTGGGGCGCCTCGCTGGGCGCGGCGCGGCCGCTGGCGCAGGGGATGTGGCTGCTGGATGTCCAGGTCGAACGCACCGGATTTCTGGCTTTCACCCCGGAGGGGGCGCTCTATTCGAGCCCCGATCTCACCAGCGGGTTCGCGGGTGTGACGTTCCGGCCGCCGTTCGCGGATGTCTCGCTGCGCCTGCGCGGGGCCGAGTTCCTCTATGGCGATCGCGGCGTGGACCTCGAGTTGCGCCGCGCGATCGGCGATGTCGAAGTGGGCTACTTCGCGCAACGTATCGCAGGGGTCAATCTCTATGGGGTGCGGCTCGACCTCCCGGTGCCGCCCGCGCGGCGTTCGACCGGATCCCGGTTGCGCGTCCAGCCGGTGCCGCGGTTCGCGCTCTCCTTCCGCGACCGGAGCGAGCCGATCGGAACGTTCGTGAGCGGCACCGCCTCGCGAGAGGACTACCTGCGGCAGCTGAGCCGCCCGGCGCTGGATGCGAATTCCGACCGCTACCGGCGCGCGCTCGAAGGCCGGGCGCCGGAACGGGCGCCGCCGCTCGATTGGGTCTCGCTCACCGGCATGACCGGCTTCATCAATACTCCGTGGGCCGGCGTGATCGCCGACCGGGGATTCGAGGCCGGCTACAACTTCATTCCACGAAGCTGGGCCTATGACCATCGCGGGACCAACGACAACCAGGTTTTTTACGCCACGCTCGGCTTCCTTTCGCGGGTCGAGACGGCCCTGCGCTGGACCCGGATCCCCGGGTACCACAGCTTCGAGGAGATCGCACCCGACTCGCGCCTGGTGGACATGGACCGCATGGCCAGCGGGCGGATCGAGCTGCTCCGGCCGGGCCCCGGCCGGCCGGCGCTGGCGGTCGGGATCGAGGATGCCGAGGGGACCCGGCGATTCCATTCCACGTATGCCGTCGCGGGGCTGCCTTTCTCATTTCTTCAGGTGCGAAGCAGGGTCAGTCTGGGCTATGGTTTCCGGGTGTTCGACGCGACCCGCTACGTGCTCGACGGCACGTTCAGCGCCATTGATTTCCAGGTCCCACGGCTGCCGAGAGTTCAGGTCGAATACGATTCGGAGAAGTGGAACGCAGCCCTGGGCTTGAATGTGTTCGGAGGTTTTCGCGTCCGCGCGGCGTTGCTGCACATGGAAAGCCTGAGCCTAGGCGTCGGGTGGTCGCATTCATTGTGATTCGAACCTGGAACAGGAGAGCACCATGAGCCATGACACTCGTCTAACGCACCGTAGAGTCAGGATTGTTCTTATGACGGGCGCCGCCGTGTTGCTCGCGATGACCCTCGTTGAGTGCCGGCCGGTGGTCGACAACGTGCTCGGCGTCAAGTACGGCGCGCAACCCGCGCGCGGCGCCGGCGATTGCATCTCCACCTGCGCACGGGCCTACGGCGACTCGATGAAAGTGGAGAGCGATCTCCATGTGACGAACGTGAAGGCCTGCGCGAGCGACAGCGTGTGCCTGGCACTCGAGGACATCCGGTTCGAGGCGGCGGTGGCGCGGATCCGGACCGGGCGCCAGAACTGCCAGAACAACTGCCACCATCAGGGTGGCGGCCAGGGCGGGCGCTGAACCGAAGGGGCCCGAACCCCCGCGTGGTCGCCTAAGCCCCGCGCGGCTCGCCGCGCTCGGGATCGATTCCGAAATCGCGGATCGCGCTCTCGACCACCCGCGCGTCGATCCGGCCCTCGCGCTTGAGCGCGTCGAGCGTCGCGACCACGATGTGCTCGGCGTCGATCTCGAAATGCCGGCGCAGCGCCTCGCGCGTGTCGCTGCGGCCGAAGCCGTCGGTGCCGAGCGGCGTGAACGAGCGGCCGACCCAGCGCGAGATCATGTCGGGCACCGACTTCATGAAATCGCTGGCGGCGATCACCGGACCCTCGGTCGCGGCGAGCGCCTGAGTGACGTACGGCATGCGCGGTGAGGCCGAAGGGTGCAGCCGGTTCCAGCGCTCCACGTTCAGCGCCTCGTTTCGCAGCTGGGCGTAGCTGGTGGCGCTCCACACGTCGGCCGCGACGCCGAACTTTTCGGCCAGGATTTCCTGCGCGCGCAACGCCTGAAGCAGGATCACGCCGCTTCCGAACAACTGGGCGCGGTTTGGCGTGAGCTGCGTCGCGCGGCGATAGAGATAGAGCCCGGAGAGAATACCGCTTTCGCAACCCTCGGGCATCGGCGGCATCGAGTAATCCTGATTGTAGAGCGTGAGGTAATAGAAAATATCCTCGCCGTCCACGTACATGCGCGTCAACCCGTCGCGGATGATGACCGCGACCTCGTAGGCGAACGCCGGGTCGTACGCGACCAGGTTCGGAATCGTGGAAGCGAGCACGTGGCTGTGGCCATCCTCGTGCTGCAGGCCCTCGCCGTTCAGCGTGGTGCGTCCGGCGGTGGCGCCCAGCAGGAAGCCGCGGCCGCGCATGTCGCCGAACGCCCAGCACAGGTCGCCGGTGCGCTGGAATCCGAACATCGAGTAGAAGATGTAGAACGGAATCGTGATCTCGCCGTGCGTCGCGTAGCTGGTGCCGGCGGCGGTGAACGAGGCCATCGAGCCGGATTCGGTGATGCCCTCCTCCAACAGCTGGCCGTCGGGCTTTTCGGTGTAGGACAGCATCAGCTTCGAATCCACCGGGTCGTACTTCTGCCCGTGCGCGGCGTAGATGCCGATTTCGCGGAACAGCACTTCCATCCCGAACGTGCGCGCCTCATCGGGAATGATCGGCACCACTCGCCGGCCGTAAACCGGATCGCGCAGCAGGTTCCGCAGCAGCTTGGCGCATGCCATGGTGGTCGAGACCGCCTGCGCCTCGCCGGTGCCGCTCGCGAATTCGGCGAACACCCTTGAGCTCGCGGGCGGCAGCGGCTTCGCGCGTGCGACGCGCTTCGGCACACAGCCGCCCAGCGCGCGGCGCCGCTCGAGCATGTACTTTACTTCCGGGCTCTCGGCGCCCGGGTGGTAGTAGGGCGCGTCGTCGAGTTTGCGATCCGGGATTGGAAGCTCCAGCCGGTCGCGGAATTTCTTCAGCTCGTCGAGCTTCAGCTTCTTCATCTGGTGCGTCATATTGCGTGCCTCGGCGCCCGCGCCCAGCGTCCAGCCCTTGACGGTGTGGGCCAGGATCACGGTCGGGCGTCCGGTGGCGGCCGTCGCCGCCGAATACGCGGCGTACACTTTTCGGTAATCGTGCCCGCCGCGGCGCAGGTGCTTCAACTGGTCGTCGCTCAGGTGCTCGACCATCTTCAGCAGGCGCGGATCGGCGCCGAAGAAGTGCTCGCGGACGTACGCCCCGCTCTCGACCGCGTATTTCTGCCAGTCGCCGTCCACGGTCTCGTTCATGCGGTCGACCAGCGCGCCGTCCCAGTCCTGGGACAGCAGTTCATCCCATTCGCTGCCCCAGATCACCTTGATCACGTTCCAGCCCGCGCCGGTGAACGTGGCCTCGAGCTCCTGGATGATCTTGCCGTTGCCGCGCACCGGCCCATCGAGCCGCTGCAGGTTGCAGTTGATCACAAACGTCAGGTTGTCGAGTCCGTCGCGCGCCGCCAGCGTCAGCGCCCCGACCGCCTCGCACTCGTCGGTTTCACCGTCACCGACGAACGTCCACACTCGCGAGGCCGACGTGTCGCTGAGACCGCGCGCGTGGAGATAACGATTGAATCGCGCCTGGTAGATGGCGTTGATGGGGCCCAACCCCATCGACACCGTGGGGAACTCCCAGAAGTCCGGCATCAGCCGTGGATGCGGGTAGGACGACAGTCCCTGCCCTCGCACCACCTCGCGCCGGAAGTGATCGAGCTGCGATTCCGTCAGCCGGCCTTCGAGGAATGCGCGGGCGTAGATGCCGGGCGCGGCATGGCCCTGAAAGAAGATCTGGTCGCCGGATTCTCCGCCGTCCTTGCCGCGGAAGAAGTGATTGAACCCCACTTCGTAGAGGGTCGCCGCCGAGGCGTAGGTGGAAAGGTGTCCGCCAATCCCCGCGAACAGGTGGTTCGCGCGCAGCACCATCACCACGGCGTTCCAGCGAATGATGCGGCGGATGCGCAGTTCGATGCTCTCATCGCCCGGGAAGGCCGGCTCCTGTTCGGGCGAAATCGTGTTGATGTAGCGCGACTGGACCAGCCCCGGCAGGCCGACCTGCAGCTGGCGCGCGCGCTTCAGGACCTTGCGCAACAGAAAGTCGGCGCGCTCGCGGCCGGCGCCCTCGACCACGCCGTCCAGCGCGTCGATCCACTCCTGGGTCTCGGCCGGATCGGAATCGGGCAGCTGGCGCTTGAATCCCTGGAGCATTCCGAGCTGGAAGCGCTCGGTTTCACGGCGCTCCCAGATCTGTTGCTCGGGATGTTGCGGTTTCGCCTCGGTGCTGTCGGTGCTCATGGTTCTGGCCTCGATCAGCCGCTCGCGGCGGCCGTCGCTGGATCGTGGGTGTCCCCTGGGGGCGCCGCAAGCGGCGCGCCGGGCAGGGGCGAGTGTGCGCGCGTATCACAAGTTCGACCGCGGAGCATAGCGCAAATCCTCGGGCCACGCGCGGCCACGTTCGCCCGGGGTGAACTCGAATCCGCCGCGCATTCCCGGTGGCGGCGCGTTCGCGTGCGTTTCCGTTTCGCGCGCCGCGCCGCGCTGCTACACTCGCCCCCCATTCGGTCCCTCGCGACCTGTCGCTCCCTCTGCCGGAGATTTTTCCATGACCGTGATGACCCCCGCCTCGACCGTTCTCTATCCCGCGCGCAAGGGCGTGCGCGCGATGACCTCCGAAGACCTGTGGCGCATTCCGCGCGTGGGCGCTCCCGTGCTCGCGCCGGATGGCGCATCGGCGGCGGTGTCGGTCACCCACCACGATCTCGAGAAGAACGAAGGCCGCGGCCGCATCTGGCGCGTGAGCCTGAAGGGTGGAGAGCCGTACGCGCTCACGTCGGCCGAGGGCTCGAGCGGCGAGCCGGCATTCTCGCCCGATGGCGCGCAGCTCGCGTTCACGCGCAAGGACGAAAAGGGCAAGAAGCAGGTGTTCGTGCTGCCGCTCGGGGGCGGTGAGGCGCGCAAGGTCAGCGACCTGCCGCTCGGTGCGTTCGATCCCCGGTGGCTGCCCGACGGCACAGGTCTCGTCTTCGCGGGCGCGCTCATCCGCGGCCATCTCACGATCGAGGCCAGCCGGACCGAGCTCGAGCGGCGCGAGAAGGATCCGGTCAAGGCCCACGTCACCGAAGATCGGGTTTACCGCTACTGGGACACCTGGCTGACGACCGGCGAGGTCCCTCACCTGTGGCATCTCGACCTCGGCACCGGCGCGCTCCGCGATCTGACCCCCGAATCCGTGACGTGGTTCGACTTCATGGACCCGTCCGGGCAATTCGACATCGCGCCCGATGGCCGCGAGGTCACGTACGCCGGGATCCTGGTCGACGAGAAGCGATCGCTGCTGCGCAGCGCGCTGTTCGTGACCTCGGTGGCCGAAGCGAAGGTCACGTGCCTGACGCCGGATCGCGAAACGGAGGAGTTCCGCCCGCGCTACAGCCCCGATGGCCGATGGATCCTCTACGGACAGCAGCTGGAACCGCTGTTCTACGCCGACCGCATCCGGCTGATGTCATACGACCGCGCGGCGAAGACACACACCGGCGTGCTCACGGAGTGGGACCGCTCCCCGATGCACTGGGAGTTCGCCGCGGGCGGCGCGATGGTGTTCGAAGCCGAGGACGAGGCGCGCGTGCGGCTGTTTTCCCTCGCGCGCGGCTCGCAGCCGGTGCGGCTCACGGTCCACGGCTCCTCGGGCGGATTCGACGTCGCGCCGGACGGCCGACTCGTCATGAGCGTTCAATCGCTGAGCCAGCCGGCCGAGCTGTTCACCTCGGCCGCCGACGGCGCGGGCCTTTCGCGCCTCACCCGCTTCACCGAACCGGCGACGTCCGAGTTCTCGGCGGGTGAAGTGCGCGAGATGTCGTTCGAGGGCGCGAAGGGCGAAACGATTCAGATGTTCGCGGTGCTGCCGCCCGGCTACCAGGCGGGGAAGAAGTATCCGCTGGTCCACGTGATCCACGGCGGCCCGCATGGCATCAGCGCCGACGCGTTCCACGCGCGCTGGAACGCGCAGTTGTTTGCGGCTCCCGGCTACGTCGCGACGATGGTCAACTTCCAGGGCTCGACCTCGTGGGGGCAGGATTTCGCGCGGCGCATCCAGGCCGCGTGGGCCGATCGCCCGTTCGAGGACGTCATGAAGGCGACCGACGTGCTGATCGCGTCGGGCCTGGTGGACGAATCCCGGATGGCGGCGGCCGGCGGCTCCTACGGCGGCTACATGGCGTCGTGGATCGAGGGCCACACCGATCGTTTCCGCTGCATCGTCAACCATGCCGGCGTCTACAACACGCTGTCGCAATACGCGAGCGACGTGACGCAGGGCCGTGACAAGTCATTCGGCGGCGAACCGTGGGACGGGATCGAAAAGATCACCGAGTGTAATCCGGCGCACGCGGCCAAGGGATTCTGCACCCCGATGCTGGTGATCCACGGCGAGCGCGATTACCGCGTGCCGGTGACGCAGGGGCTCGAGTGCTACGGCGTGCTCAAGGCCAAGGGCGTGCCGGCGCGTCTGGTGTACTTCCCCGACGAGAATCACTGGATCCTGAAGCCCAGGAACTCGATGTTCTGGTATCGCGAAGTGCACGGCTGGCTGGAGCGTTTCCTGGGCCAGCGCTGAGACGAATTCGAGGGAGCAGCGGACAGCAGGCCGGCGCCTGTGGGCAGCGCGCCGACCGCCCCGGCTATTTCTTGACGCCCACCCATAGCCCGTCGCCGAGCGGCACGATCACGCTCTGGAGCGAGCGCTCGGCGGCCATCGTCTCGTTGAACGCGCGCACCGCCGCGACCTCCCGATCCGACGGGGCGGTGGCGAACAGTTCTCCGAATGCGAACGCGTTATCGACCATGACGAGCCCGCCCGGGCGCACGATGCGCAGGCACTCCTTCAAGTAGAGCGCGTAGCTGGCCTTGTCGGCATCGAGAAACGCGGCGTCGGCCGAATCGGTTTCGAAGCGCGGCAGCACGTCCATGCCGGCCCCCAGATGCACCTCGACCCTGCCGGCCACGTCGGACCGCGCGACCCACCGGCGCGCGAAATCCGCGTGTTTGGGGTCGATCTCGATGGTGCGCACGCGGCCATCGTCGGGGAGCGCGCGCGCCATTGAGATCGCCGAGTATCCGGCCAGCGTGCCCACCTCCACGACTTCCCGCGCGCGGCAGAGCCGCAACAGAACCTGCATGAAGCTCGCCTGCTCGGGCGCTACCCAGATCGAGGGGATGCCCTCGGCGGCGGCGGCCTGCTTGAGAGAGATCAGGAGATCGTCCTCGCGCGCGGTGCGCTCGGCGATGTAGCGGAAATGCTCCGATGTCACGACGCTGGATTGATCCGACATGGTTTCGATCTCCGATCGCGCGTCCGGGTTCCGGATCGCGGAGGCCTTGAGCGTAACGGAACCGGGTCCATCCCTGATAGTATCGGAACCGGTCGCACGGGACGGCGCGGCCATCCCACAAAGCGATGCCCTGCCACCGGCTGCGGCCGGGGCGCTTCCATGAGGTCCGAACCGGCATGAATTCCTCAGGCGATCCGGCCGATACCATTTCCAGTCCCCGGCAGGACCCGCGGCTTCCACCCGGTCAGGTGCGCACCGAGAAGTGGCCGGTGCTTCACTACGGCTCGGTGCCGCGGGCCGATCTCGCCAGCTGGGACTTCAAGGTCCTGGGGCTGGTGGAGCGGCCACAGCGCTGGACATGGGAGGAGTTCCACGCCCTGCCGCGGGTGAAGGTGCACAGCGACATCCACTGCGTCACGCGGTGGAGTCGGTTCGACAATCTGTGGGAAGGCGTTTCGATCCGGGAGATTCTCTCTCTCGCCGGGGTCCGGCCCGAGGCGTCCTTCGTGATCGCGAACGCGGAGCAGGGGTTCACGGCGAACCTGCCGCTCAAGGAGCTCGACCAGGATGATGTTCTGCTCGCCGATCGGCACGATGGCGAAGATCTCACGCCCGAGCACGGCTGGCCGCTGCGGCTGGTGGTGCCCCGGCGCTATTTCTGGAAGAGCGCGAAATGGATTCGGTCGCTCGAGCTCGTGGCGGGCGACCGCCCCGGGTTCTGGGAACAGAACGGCTATCACAACGAAGCCGACCCCTGGAAAGAAGAACGGTTCTCCGACTGGTGATCCGCGCCGGTATCGCGACCGGCCGGCGGAAGCGCGGAGGCCCTGATGCCCAATTCCCATTCCGCCGAACGCGCGCGGGTCGAAGTCGAACGCCAGCTCGAACAGTTGAATGAGCTGCGCAACGCCAGCACGCGCGACCAGGATTTCAAGCTGTGGCGCCAGACCACGCTCACCCTGATCCAGCGCACCTGGCCCGGCGATGAATCGCGCCCGGCGCGTTTTCGCCGGATTCCGTTCACGCCGACCTCGACTCGCGCCGACCGCGACGAGACCCGCGAGTGGTTCGAGCGCGGTTGCGGCGAGGCCGCGGTCTTTCTGCGCGAGTTGATCTGCGACCTGGCCGAGAACGGCATGGCGCCGGTGCGCAAGGCGGCGAACCGGATTCCCGAGCCGCTTCCGAACGACGACGTTCCGATGCTCACGCTGGGCGGAGATCGCGCTCAGCCCGCTCCGGCGCGGCCAGCGATCTCTCCGCCTGCGGTCGCTCAGCCCGGTCCGGCGCGACCGGGCGCCGCGGCGCCCGCCGGTCGCTCTGCGGCCCCCCATGCGCGGGGTGGCAGGACCGCGCGTTCCTCGCGCCGTCCCGCGCCCCGGGTCCGGCTCAAGGACATGCTCGGCTTCGACGACGCCTCACAGGTCGCGTCGCCGTCACCCGCTTTGGGAACCCCGAAGCCTGCCGCGCGAGACGCCGCGGGCGAAACGCCGCGCTCCGCATCGCTGCCGCCGATCGGAGCGCCTCCTGAATTCCAGCCGCCGCCTGCCCCCGAGCCGCGACGCGCTCCCGAGTCGCCCGGGTTTGACGAGGCCGCTCTTCAGCGCGCGCTCGAAGCGGCGCTCCACTCGTTCATGTCGCGCGATCCCGAGCCCTCCGCACTCGATCTGCTCAACGCCTCGCCGGTGTTCAACGCCATGGCGCGGCCGGTGCGCCGGCGCGACGCGAACGCCGAAGGCACCTACCGCACGCCGGCCGCGGTGGCCGTGGCGGTGATCGCAACCGAGCTTTCGGCACTCGATGTTCCGCACGGGCATCACGCCGGGACCCGGGCGGCGCTGCTCGATCTCGCGAAACATCTCGATCAGCACGACCTCACCTGGGAAGCGCTGCGCGAGGCCGTCGGGTTCGTGATGGAGTTTCCCCCGGTCGCGAAGCGCGTGCTGCCGCTCCTGCTGCCGTTCTTCGAGGAAGCCGCGTAACGTCGGCCTTGCGTCGCGGCCTTTGCGCCGTCGCCGCCGGGTCGCGCGCCCCGGGCTCTCGCGAGTCCGGGGCGAGCTGTTTTCCGCCGCTGAGGCGAGGGTCCGTGGGCGGCATGGGCGCGCGCGGTCAGGCGCCGGTTTCGCTCGACCGGATCCAGTCGCGGAACTTGCCGCGACCCGCTCGCTCGACGTGGTCCACCACCACGAGCGCGACAGGAATCCCGAGCCCCTCGGTGACCTCCGCTTCGATCGCGGCGCGCGCGCCGTCGTTCCACGTTTCGCCGGGGCGGACGCGCAACTCGATGCGTCCTCCGCTGAATTCCACGAACTGGTACTCGCGCACCTCGCCGCTCTTCGCATGGGGTCGGAAGATGTAATAGGGGAGCAGGCCGTTGATCACGCGCCCGTCGGGCAGCGTGATGAAATCGCCGGCCCGGCCGTCGATCGGGCCCAGCAGCGGCAGGCCGCGCCCGCACGCGCACGAGGCGGGCGCCGGACCCACGATGTCGCCCACGCGATAGCGGATCACGGGCTCGCTCCGGTTGAAGAGATCAGTGAGCAGCACTTCAAAGCGGCCGTCACCCGCGCTTTCGAGATCCACCACCACGGATTCGACCGGCACGTGCATGCCCCCGGCCTCGCACTCGAATCCGGCTACGCCGGCCTCGGCACAGCCGTAACTGTCCGCCACGGGACAGCCGAACGTGCGTTCGAGCCGCTCGCGCTGCTCGACCTTCAATACTTCGGCCGTGGTCACGATGGCGCGGAATCCGATCGCGCGTCCGTCCAGCTTCTGTGCCGCCACCTCGTCGGCGAAGTTCGTGACCGCGGAAGGGTATCCGAAGGCGAAGCACGGACGCCAGCTCCGCAGCCGAGCGGAAAACTCCCGTGCGCGCTCCGGCGTGACGTCGAACGCGGAGAGTCGCGCGCGATTGAAGAACGCGTCGCGCAGCGCGGCCTGCCGGCGCCCCGATTCATCCAGCGCCAGGCCCCAAAAGTAGGCGTAACGATCACCGGCGTCGAGCCCGTGCCAGCGCCAGCCGCGCAGCACGTTGGCGTGCGCGTGGGCCCACGAGGCATGGCTGCGCAGCACCGCGATCGGGGTGCCTGATGATCCGGAGGTGGTGGCCTTGAGCCCGGCCGGAGCGCGGCTCGATCGAAGCCGCTCGCCCTGCTCTCGCAGATCGCTTTTTCCGAGCGAGGGCAGCTTCGCCCAGTCGGCGCGCGTGACGAGAGCATCCGGCAAGAAGCCGGCCGCGCTCCAGCGCTCGCGGTAAAACGGCACGGTCTCGAACGCGTGCGCGGCAAGGGAGCGCTGGCGTTCCCACTGCTGATCGCTCAGGCGCTCGATCGGCCAGCGCTGGCTGACCTCGAGATCGGCGAGCACGCCGCGCACGTTTTCTCCGCGCAGTGATTGCGCGGAATAGTAGAGCCAGCGTGCGAGAGCGGGATTCATCGGATTCCCTCCGTCGGGTGGCGTTCTCCGTCCATGGAGCGCGCCCGCAGCATAGGGGGAGCGAGATTCCGTAACAAGGCGAGGACCTCTCGAAAGCCACTGGCGCTCGGGGCCGCCCAGACCGCGGCCCACAGCCTGGTTCAAGGCTCGCGGCAGCGGTTTCGGAGCGGCCACCGGATCCGATGGAGCAGGCCTTTTCTGAACGGTGTATAGTGCAGAGTGCGATGCGGAGCGAGTCTGACGCTGCGGGAGCCGCGCCCCGGCACGCCCTCCGGCGTCCTAACACGTTGATTTCAAGAGAGTACAGCGGCCGGCCGATAATCTACGAGCCACGGCACGGCTGCTGCTTCAATTCCGGGCTTCTGCGTTGAGCCATGCTACCAACCACTCCGGCCCCTTCCCAAGGACCCATGCACTGTTTCGCGGCATCCACAATCCAGACGCTCCGCTCGCGCGGCGCGCTGCTGGCGCTCGTCCTGATCGCGGTTCCATCCGCGGCGCGGGCGACTGCGTTCTACGTGAGCCCGGCCGGCAGCGACGCCAACCCCGGCACTCAGGCGTCACCGTGGGCCACCATCGCCAGGGCCAATTCGACGCTCAACGCGGGTGACGTCGTGTTCATCGCGCCCGGCAACTACGCCGATCCGATCAAGCCCTCGCACAACGGGAACTCGATCGCGCAGCGCATCAGCTACGTGGGCGATCTCGCGAGCCCTTCGCAGGTCGTGGTCAAGGACATCTACGTCGAACGCGCCTACGTGAGCGTCAAGGGCGTAACTTCATCCGCGACGTTCACGCTTTACTATACGAGTGAGACCGCGAAGGCGGTCTACGACTCGATCGCCTGGTGCGTGAGCAATGGCGGCGGATTCGGAAGCGCCGGCGCCAAGAACTCGGTGGTCGCGAACAACATCATCAATGGCAGCGTCTCGTTCCTGATGAATCTCTGGTACACGCTGCCGCCGGGCGCCATCTCGTCGATCGCGGACACGCTGCGCAACAACGTCATCCACATCGGAACCATCACAGTCAAGGGTTTCCAGATGCGCGGCTTCACGCAGTCCTGCGTGATCGATTCCAACCGCATCGACGCGTTTTTCGCGCTCGCAAACGGTTCCGACGTGCAGTGCCGCTATCTCTACAACACGTACAACAACCTTTTCCGCGACAACAGCTGGCGCATCGAGGCGGACGGGCCGCTCGCGGGCACGCAATACGTCGCGTTCGCCCTGCGCGACTCGTCGCACGACAATCTGTTCGAGCGCGACTCCATGATCTGCGGAGTGCAGAGCAATTTCGACATCGGCGGGCGGCTGGTGAACGCGGGCAACGCCGCGTGGGTGGGTTTGTGCGTCAACAATCACTGGAAGGATTGCTACTTCCTTACCACGGGCTACACCTTCAATCAGGACCTGCTCAACAACTCGCTGATCGAAGGCTGCGTGTTCGCCTCGAAGCATTCCCAAGGGCTCTACATTCTCGGTCCGATCCAGAACACCATCATCCGCAACTGCACGATCGTCTCGTGGGCGGGCGCTCCCATGAAGCTCGAGGGGGATCCGCGGGCCGGCGGCAATCAGTTCTACTCGAACATCTTCTACACCGATTCGGTGGCGCACTGCGCCTCGGGGCGACCGGTCCTGTTCCACGGTTACAGCACCGGATTCACCGAGGATCACAACTTGTTCTTCTCGCGTGCCACCGAGGGCGGCATCACCCCCGCGAACGAATCGCTCTACTGGCTCTCGACCTATTGCAGTGCGCCGGGTCCGGGAACCCAGTGGGCGAACGACACCGGCAACGACGTGGCGTCGAAATACGGCGATCCGCAATTCGCCACGGCCTCCTACAACGGCTTCGATCCGCACATCCAGTCGGGGTCGCTGGCGCGAGGTCTGGGAGGCGGGGGGGTGGACGCGGGCGCCTACCCTTTCGCCACGGCGGGGCCCGACGTGACGCCGCCCGCCACCATCAACAATCTGGCGGCCGCGCTGGTGTCGGACCAGACCGTAGTGCTCACGTGGACGGCCCCAGGCGATGACGGGACGCTGGGAGTGGCGAGCGCGTACGACCTGCGCTACTCCACGCAGCCCATTACCGACGACGCGAGCTTCGCGGCCGCGACCCCGGTCGCGGTTGAGCCTACGCCGGGCTCATCGGGCAGCGCGCAGAGCTACGTGCAGATGGGGCTCACGGCCGGCACGCACTACTACTTCGCGATCAAGGCGCGCGACGAAGCAAGCAACTGGTCGCTGCTGGGCACGGTGTTGAACCTGACCATGCAGACCACCGATCAGGTCCCGCCCAAGTCGATCGGCGACCTGCACTGAAAGATCGCGCTGCCCGCGCGCGTCGCTCGGACGCTCCGTCGGCCCGCAGCGCCGGGGTCACTCTCGCAGCCCATTCGTGGAGCGCGCCCGAAGCGGTGACCTGGACCGCGCTCGCGATTCTGCTCACGGCTCAGATCATCGGCACGCGAGTTCCCACCATGTGGGCGTGGGGCCTGAATCTCGGCCGCTTCTTGACGCCCGCGTGGACGTGGATCCCGTTTGCGGCGGCGGGCCTTCTGCTCGTCGCGCCGCTTGCCCGCGTCACGGGCCGCGCGCTCGATCGCGCCGATCGGACCCCGGGCCGCGCGCGTGATCGCGCCGATCGGATCCCGGGCCGTGGGCCGGCCGACGTCGTGTTCCCGCTCGCGATCGCGGCGCTGGTGCTGGCACTCCCTGACCACCTGTGGTTCGTGGGCGATTTCGTGCAGCGGGCGGGCACCATCTCGTCGGCTCGCGGCTTCATCGCGAATTATCCGCAGTCGCTTCCGCTCGATCTGTTCCTGCACGACACGCTCACGCGATGGCTGATGCGCGCGCTGGGGGGCGACGTGCTGGTGGCCTCGCGGCTGCTGTGCGCTCTCGAAGCGGCGCTGCTGGCGCACCTGGCGCTGCGCTTCGCGCGCGAGCGCGAGCTGCGCGGCGCGGCGGCGTTCGCGGTGGCCACGCTGGTGATCGGCGGGGCGGCGCTGTTTCTGACCGGAGATCCCAAGTCCGCGAGCGAGCAATGGCTGCTCACGACCGCGATCGGAGTCTGCGGTGCGCGCCTGGCGCAGACCGGCCGGGGTCGCATGGCGCTCGCCGTCCTCGCGGCGCTCTTCCTGACGCTCCATCGTGTCGCGCTGCTCGCGCTGCCTCCCGTGCTGCTCGCGTTCGCGCTCGCGGAGCGTGCGCCGGACGACGCGACCCGGGCGCCCAGGGCGGCGTGGGCGCGTGCGCTGCCGCTCGCGCTCCCGGCCTTCGCACTGTTGCTGATCGGTCCGCGCATCGTGGGCATCCTGCGCGGCTTCGACCTTCGCCACCACGTCGCACCGTGGGTCGGGTCGGCGAGCCTGAAGGGGTCGAACGCGCATGCGATGGTGATCGCTCTCGCGGACCGTATTCAGGCGGTCCTCGTGCTCGCGCCGCTCTCGCTCGCGCTGCCCGCCCTCGCGATCGCGCTGGGACCGGGTGGCGGGCGACGACGTGAAGGCGCCGTGATCGCGGCTCTGGCGGCCGCGTGCGGCTCGATCCTGGCGTTCACCGCGCCGCAGCAGTCGGTGTTCCGCGATCTCGACGTCTACGCGCCGGCCGGCGCCGCGCTCTCGCTGCTCACGGCCTGGCTGTGCACGCAGGTGCTGCGCGACCGCCCCGCTTCGTGGCTCGCGCCCGCGCTGCTGGTGGGTGTGGCGGCGCCCACGTTGCAGGGGATGGCGCACGCCCACGATCTCGCGCGCGGCCTCACGCGCGTTCGCGCGTTCGTCACCGAGGCCCCGCCACGCGCGGATCGAGATCGCTTCACGACCTTTGAATTTCTCGCGGATCGCTACGCGCAGCTCCAGCGATGGGACGCCGCCGAATGGGCTGCCCACGAGGCGGTCGCGATCGCGCCCAGCCCGCGGCTCATCAAGGAAGAAGGCATGGCCGCGACCGAGGCCGGCCATCTGGAGGCGTCGCGTGATGCGTTCCGCCGGCTCACCGCGCGCGCACCGGACGATCCGTTCGGCTGGTCGCGTCTCGCAGTGGTCGCGACGCGGCTCGGCGATCGTGTGGAAGCCCTGCGGGCGGCCGATTCGCTCGAGCGACTGTCCCCGGACGACGGGACGGCGCGAGAGGTTCGCGACTACTGGACGCGAGCCGGCGTCAGCTCGCGTTGAACCGCGAGTCGCGCTCGGGTGTGAAGAACACCACCTGATTCTTGGGGCCTCGCTTGGCCTTGAGCAGCGCCTGATTCGCCGCGCGCCACAGATCCTGCGCGGTCTCGGCGTGATCCGGGTACATCGCCACGCCGAGACTCAGCGTCACGCCGAGCCGGTGCGATCTGCGATCCAGCCCCTCGATGCTCACCGGGATGCGCTCGATTCCCAGGCGCAATCGCTCGCACGCGGTGGCCACGTCCTCGGCCTGGACCGGCGCGGTCAGCAGGATGCTGAACTCCTCTCCGCCCCAGCGCGCCACCGTGTCGAACGGGCGGACGCCGCCGCGCAACGCCTGCGCGACCTGCACCAGCACCGCATTGCCGGCTTCGTATCCGAACGCGGTGTTGAACGACTTG
Source organism: Candidatus Eiseniibacteriota bacterium (assembly GCA_016178685.1). Taxonomy (GTDB): domain Bacteria; phylum Eisenbacteria; class RBG-16-71-46; order RBG-16-71-46; family RBG-16-71-46; genus JACOSU01. Next base: position 16,712 of record JACOSU010000107.1, read on the forward strand.
AAGTCGTCGATGTCGGCGATGCAGAGCGCCATCGAGTTCTGCTCGCGCTGCGCGCGCGCCATCTCGTTCGCGAGCTGGAGGTCGAAATACGAGCGGTTGTAAACCTGCGTGAGCGGATCGATGAACACCAGCTTCTCGATGCGCGCCACGCGTTCGAGCGCGCGCCCGCAGTAGTCGGCGAGCAGCGCGACCCTCGACAGATCCTCAAGCCGGAACGGATCGCGTTGCCGGCTCGCGACCTCGATCACGCCGAGCGGCTGGCCGTCGGAGCCGGTGACGGCGACCAGCGCCATCGCCAGGGCGCCGCGCTCCCGCGCCGCGGGCTCGAGGCGAGGCGCGCGCGAAAGATCGGCCGCGTAGAGGATGCAATCCGGATGGCGGCGCGCCTCGAGGGTGAGTGCGCGATCGAACGGAGGCTCGCTGCCCGATTCGTCGTCGGTGCCGAGCACCAGCCGCACGGAATCCGCACCCAGAAATTCGCGTCCCGCCAGATCGAGTTGCTCGGTCAGCGCCAGGCGCGGGTCATCGCGCCGCGGATCCGACACTGCGCGTGGATCGTCGAGTCGCAGCAGGCGGCGCATCTGGTCGATGCCGGCCTGGGCCTGCGCGGGCAGCGTCGCGCGCGGGAACAGCAGGAAGCCTTCGCGCTCCTCGGTCGCGGGCAGCTGGAGCGAAATCACGTTGAGATCGCCCAGGCGCTGGTAGCGCAAGCGCGAGGGGAACGCGTCATCGGCCGGCAGTCGGCGCAGCGCGCCGGCATGTTCGAGCTGGCTCAACGCGGCCAGAGCGGCCTGCTCGATCTGAGTCCCGGCGCCGGTCGCGAGCGCGCGATGGATGCGCAGGCGGTCGGGTGGGGGCAACTCGTCGAGCGGCAGCAGCCGCTCGAGCAGCTCCCGGAAGTCGATCACCTTTTGCTTCATGAGGCCTCCGTGCCTCGATGCGCTCGGCTTCGGCAGTTGTCCATGGAACCCACGGTTGGAGGGACGCAGGATGCGTTGCGAGGAGTGACAGCCACGGGTACGGACGCATCGAGTTTATCACAGCGGGACGGAATCGCGCGGGCCGAAATGCCTTGACACGATCGCGCATGCTCCATACGTTCCAATGCCTTGCCAGATTTTTTCGCCGTCGAGGAGCGCGCGATGAGGCTTTCCGAGCTGCTGAACGCCAATGCCGTGACGCTGCGGCTCAAGGCCAGCGCCAAGCGCGAGGCGCTGGTCGAAATGACCGACCTGCTCGAGGCCGCGCACGGCTTCCACAGCCAGGGCGAGATCCTCGATCGCGTGATGCGGCGCGAAGCGATGATGACCACCGGCATCGGCAACGGCGTGGCGATCCCGCACGGCAAGGCGCGCTCGGTGGACCACATGGCGGCCGCGATCGGAGTCTCTTCCGAAGGAATCGAGTTCGAATCCGAGGACGGCCAGCCGGTTTTCCTGGTCGTGCTGTTCGTCTCGCCCGAGAACACCAGCACGCACCACGTCCGGGTTCTCGCGAACATCTCGCGACTGCTCAAGGAAGAGTCGGTGCGTCGGAACCTGCGGGAAGCCCGCAACCCCGAAGCGTTCATGGCCGCGCTTCACGCGGCGGAGAGCGCCTACATTCCCTGATCGCGAGCCGCCCGTCCGATCCCGGGGGGAATGACGCGTGCATTTCCTCGATGCATGGAACCGTCTGCCGCCCTCCGTGCTCACCCGCGTGCTGGCCGCCCCGGCCTGTGTGGGATTGTCGATCCTGCTTCCCGGTCGGCGCGCGGCGGCGCTCGCCAGCGTGGGACTCGCGATTGTCGCCGGAGTTTCGACCGGGCTGAATCCGTGGTCGTCGCGCCTCGCGTGGGCGATTGTGTGGCTGGCATGCGCGCTCGTGATCGCGCGCGGTGTGGGCGACCCGCCTCCCGATTCGTCGGCGCGCCGGGGCGGCGTCGAATCGGGCGCGGTCGGCCTGCTGCTGGGGATCGCGATGCTGCTGTTGCTGATCGCGGCCGTGGCGCGCCAGGATCTGCCCGATGAGCCGAGCCGTGACGCGTCGTACGGTCTGTTAATGATCGGGCTCGGACTCGTGCACCTCATGCTGCGGCGGCACGTGCTACGCGCTGCGATCGCGTTCGGCTCGATGGGCATGGGTCTCGATCGCCTGACGCGCTCGGCCGCAAGCCAACAGCTTTCGCTCGATACGATCCCACCGCTCGCCGTCCCGTTCGCCACCGCGATCGCGATCGCGCTCGTCACCCGCATCGCTCGCTCCCGGCTCGGCAGCGGCGGCGGCGCGTGGGTGAGCGGTGCGCACGACCTGCACGACTGAGGGAACGCCGATGCTCACGCTGCGATGGGACGCGAGGCGGACCGGCGCCGTGGCGTGCGCGGCGGGACTCGCGCTGCTCGCGGATCCCGGGCTGGTGGCGTTCTCGCGAGGCAGGATCGCGTTTCCGGCGCTCGATCTGTTCGCGCTCGCGCTCGCTCTGGAACTGCTCGCGCTCGCGTTCTGGAGCTGGTCGCGCGCGTCGGCCGACGCCGTGCATCAGTTGCGGCGCTGGACTTGGCTGCGCCGTCCGGCGAAGGCGCTGTGGCTGGCCGCCGCGGCCGCGACGCTGGTCCCCTCGCTCGCGCCCGGTTCGTCCGCGGCGCTGTGGATCCCGCGCGTCGCGGCGGCGGCGGTGGTGTGGGGCGGACTCGAGCTGATGGCGGCGCTGCCGCTCGCGCGCCCGTATTCCGATCTGTCGGGTCCACTGCTCGCGATGCGTCCGTGGCTGCCGGCTCTGCTGCCCTCCGCGGGGTTTGCGGTGCTGTGGCGCTCCGCTTCGCTGTGGACCGCCGTCGATGGCGTGCGGAGCGTCACGCTCACGCTGCTGCTCGTCACCGCGCTGCTCGCATCGCTTCGCGCGTTCGGCCGTCGGCAGTGGGCGACCGCGCTGCGCTGGCTCACGGTCTCCGAGAGTGCGCTGGCCGCGGCGCTGGTCGCGATGCGAAGTCTGCCGGGTCCGATCGCGTTGCTGCTGTGGCTGGGCGCGTGCGGCGGACGCTCGTTCATGCTGGCCTGAGAACTGCGCGGGGCCACGGCGCTGCGCGGCACCGCACTGTCGCGGCTGTGGCGCGCCGCCGGATGGTCGGGCTCGGCGGCGCTCTCGTGGCCGCTGCTCACCGCGCTCGCCGTGCGCGTGGGCGCTGGAACACCCGCCACCGGGTTCGGGCGGATCGCGGCGGCCGCGGCGTGGCTGGTGGCGGCCGCGGCGGCCGCGATCACCGCCTACGTGAGCGTAAGGCGCGTGGTTCGCGCGCCCGAACGCCGCCGCGTGATGCGCCCCGATCCGGTGCTCACGCTGAGCCACGTGAGCGCGCTGCTCACGCTGGTGCTGGGGCCCGCCTCGCTCGCGACCGCGATGCTGCTGGGCTATCGGGCGCCGTGGATCGCGTCGGTGCCGTCGCTCGCGCCCGCGCTGCTCGGGGCAGCGCTCGCGATCGCCGGAGCGCGGCGCGGCGCGCCGCTCCTGCTCGGCATCGAATCGGTCGGAGCCCGCGCGCGACGCGGCGCGAGAGCGGCGTTTCGGACCGTCACCGCGCTCGAGCGCCGGCTGGTCGACACGCTCGGCCGCGCGTTCCGGGCCGTCGCCGCGCCGCTCTGGGAGCTGCACACCGGCGACGCGCAGGAATACCTGCTGTTCGTGGTGGGTCTCAGCGTGCTGGCCCTGGTGCTTCCGTTCCTGCGATGATCTTCGACTTCGCGCTCGATCCCGCACTGCGGGTTCCGGCGCTCATTACGGCGCGGCTCGCCCCGGCGCTTGCGCTCATCACGGCAGGGCTGCTGCTGACGGTGGACCGGCGCGGCCAGGGCCTGTTTGTCGCGCTCGCTCCGATCGTGGTGGTGGCGCCGCTGGCCGCCGCGGCCGCGTGGCCCCACGCGGTGACGCCGGTGCATGCCACTTTGATCGCCGCGCTGGTGGTGGCGATCCTCGCGCGCGACCGGGACGATCTGCTGCAGAGCGAGTGCGCGCTCAAGCTGGCCTGGGTGCTGGGGGGCTCGCTGGCGCTCTCGTGGGCGGGCGATCAGTTGCTCGCGCTCATCACCGGGACGCACGTCATTGCCGAGCAGTGGGCGGTGTTCGGAACCAACGTCGTGCCGCACGATCTGTGGAACGTCGCGCTTCCGCTCTCGATGCTGGCCGGGCTGGTGCTCGCGGGCGGCGCTCCGTTTCACTTCTGGCTCGCCGATCTGTTGCAGGGAGGGCGCATGTGGGCCGCGCCGCTCGCGGCCTCCGCGCTTCAGATCGCTGGCATTGCGTGGCTCGCGAGGCGGATCGAGGGAGTCGCGGCGCTGCCCGACGGGGCCGCGATCACGTCGGGCCTGCTCGCGACCGCCGCGGGAGTCGCCCTGCTGTTCGGCGCCGCGACGCTGATTCAGCAACGCAGGCCCGAGCGGCGGGTGGGCACTCTCGCGAGCCTGCAGGGCGCGCTCGCGCTCGCGATGCTGCTGGCCGGCACGCGCGCGGGGCTCGATCCGGCATGGATCGCGCGCTGGGCTTCGCATCTGGTGCTTGCGGTGAGCGGGGCGGGGCTCCTCTCGCGCTTCCTGCCGGTGGCGGCCGATGAAACCGGTCGCGCCGGTGTGCTGTTCCGTCGCCATCCGCTCACCGGATTCGCGGGCCTGCTCGCGGGATTCTCGCTTGCCGGAGTGCCGGGCACTCCCGGTGGCCGGCTGTGGCTCGAGGCCGCGCGCGCTCTCGCGGCGACGCGGCACACCACGGTGCTGCTGCTGCTGGGCGCGGCGTGGCTGGTGGCGTTCGCCTCCGCCATGCGCCAGTGGCGCGAGGCGGCGGGCATTCCCGCGGACGCGCCGGCGGAAGGGCGTGCGGTACCGTGGCCGGCCCGGGCGGCGCTGTGGATCGCGGGGCCGGGCGTGATCGCGCTCGGCGTGATGTGGGCGCTCGCGAACCGCTGAGAGCGAGAAAAATGGTGCGCCGCGAAGGAATCGAACCTTCAACCTACTGATTAAGAGTCAGTTGCTCTGCCAATTGAGCTAGCGGCGCGCACCGCGCAGGGTGCCGCAGGACGCAGCTTCCCGCGCGAAAAAGCCGCGCTAATCTAAGCGTCTACACGTTGAGCGTCAAGCCGAAACGCCCGCACCGCGGCGAGTGATGACGCGGCCGAGGGGCCCGTGCTATTCTGCGCGCCATTTCCCGCCGCCCACTGCCGCTCGCCCGGGCTTCGCGCCGTTCGAATCGCGGTTCCTTCCGGCCGCGAGGAACCGTTCACCTGGAGGACAGTTTGCCGGACCGCCCGCCCGCGAGGACGTTTTTCCAGCAGTTTCTTCTCTACTGGTTGCCGGTGCTGCTGTACGTGACCGTGATCCTCACGTTGAGCGCACAGCCCCACCTGCAGCCGCCGCTCCATTTTCGCAACGCGGACAAGCTCTGCCACCTGATCGAATACGGCGGACTCGGGGTGCTGCTGGCACGGGCGCTGCGCGGATCGATGCGCGTGAGCGTGCCGCTGTTCGCGGGGCTGATGGCGATCGGTCTCGGCTCGATGATCGGAGCGGGCGACGAGTATTTTCAGAGCTTCGTGCCGGGACGCGAATCGAGCGTGTTCGACTGGATGGCGGACACGCTCGGCGTGATCGTGGCGCAGGTGGCGTACGTGGTGGGGACCCGGCGGATGACACGGACGGCTCGAGATACCCGGCACGCGCCGGGCGAGGAGCGCGCATGGCGCTGAAGCATCAGGCCCCGCTCGGCACGCGCGATCTGCTGCCCGCCGAACTTGCACGCTGGCAGTGGGCCGAGTCGCAGGCGCGTGGCGTGCTCGAGCGCTATGGATACGGCGAGATCCGCACTCCGATCTTCGAGGACTACGAACTTTTCGCGCGCACCTCGGGTGAATCGAGCGACGTGGTCACGAAGGAGATGTACCGCTTCACCGACCTCGGCGATCGCGACCTCGCGCTCAGGCCCGAGGGCACGGCGAGCGTCGCGCGCGCCTACCTCGAGCGCGGACTCGGCGGCCAGGCCCGCATCCATCGACTGTGGTACATGGGTCCCATGTTCCGCTACAGCCGGCCGCAGAAGGGGCGCTTCCGGCAGTTTCACCAGATCGGCGCCGAGATCATTGGCTCGTCCGCGCCCGGGGCCGACGTCGAGATGATCGCGCTGTTCGTGGATCTGTTCGAAGCGTGGGGTTTCTCGAACCTGACGGTCGCGGTCAACAGCGTGGGCACGCCCGGGACGCGGCGCGAATACGGCGAGCGCTTGCGCGAGTGGCTGGCTCCGGTCGCGAGTGATCTGGGAGGAGACTCGCTGCAGCGGCTGATTTCGAACCCGTTGCGCGTGCTCGACACCAAAGATCCGCGCGATCTCGAGTTGTTCGACAAACTCGTGCGCGGTGGCGCGCCCATGCCCCGCATGCTCGATTCGCTCGATTCCGAATCGCGTGAGCACTGGGAGCAGGTGCTCGGTGGCCTCGACGCGCTCGGGATCGCGCACCGGACCGACCCGGGCCTCGTGCGCGGGCTCGACTACTACACGCGCACCGCGTTCGAAGTGCACGATCCTTCGCTCGGCGCTCAGAGTGCGCTGGGCGGCGGCGGACGCTACGATGGGCTGATCGAGGCGCTGGGCGGACCGCCCACGCCCGGCGTGGGATTCTCGATCGGGCTCGACCGCACGATGATGGTGCTCGAGCAGCGCGCCGCTGGCGGACCAGCCGTGCCGGGCACGATCTTCGTGGCTGCGATGGAGGGCACGCGCGCGGCGGCCGCGCAGCTCACGCGCGAGCTGCGGCGCGAATTCCGCGTGGACTGCGATCTCGAATCACGCGCGATCGGCGCCCAGTTGAAGCTGGCCGACCGCGCCGGCGCGACACTGGTGCTGCTGCTGGGCGAAGAAGAATGGGCGCGCGGTGAGGTCGTGATCAAGAGCCTGCGCGACGGCGGGCAGAAAGTGGTGCCGCGCGCGATGCTGCTGGAGGCGCTGCGCGAGCGGTTGAAATAGAGGAACGGAGGAAGCGCTTGGAGCTCGAAGGACTCGGCGACTGGAGACGCTCTCACACCTGCGGTGAGTTGAGGCGCGAGCACGCGGCCCGCACCGTGACGCTGATGGGCTGGCTGCACCGCATGCGCGACCACGGCGGCGTGCTGTTCGTAGACCTGCGCGATCGCTATGGGCTCACCCAGGTCGTGTTCCATCCCGAGAGCGGCGGCCAGGCGCTGCTCGAGCGCGCCGCGCGCATGGGCAACGAGTGGGTGTTCGCGGTGCGGGGGCAAGTGCAGCCGCGTCCGGCCGACGCGGCCAATCCGGAACTCGCGACCGGCGCGATCGAAGTGGACGCGCGCGAGTTGAAGGTGCTGTCGGAGTGCGCGCCACTCCCGTTCCAGGTGAACGACGATCTGAACCTCGCGGGCGAGGACTTGAGGCTCCAGTACCGGTTCCTCGACCTCCGGCGTCCGGACATGGCCTCGGTGCTCGCGCTGCGCCACCGCGTGGCGCAGGCCGCCCGCGCGTTTCTGTCGGGCGAGAGTTTCCTCGAGATCGAGACGCCGATGCTGGTCAAGCCCACGCCCGAGGGCGCGCGCGACTACGTGGTGCCGAGCCGCGTGCATCCCGGCGAGTTCTACGCGTTGCCGCAGTCGCCGCAGCTCTACAAGCAGACGCTGATGATCGCGGGCTGCGATCGTTACTTTCAGCTGGCGCGCTGCCTGCGCGACGAGGATCTACGCGCCGACCGCCAGCCCGAGCACACGCAGATCGATCTCGAGATGAGCTTCGTCAGCGAAGACGACGTGTTTCGCGCGGTCGAAGGCCTGTACGCCGCGGTGTGGAAGGCGTGCCTCGGGATCGAGCTCCCGACTCCGTTTCCGCGCGTGACGTTCCGCGAAGCGATGAGCCGGTTCGGCTCCGACAAGCCCGACCTGCGCTTCGGCCTCGAGTTCGCGATCGTGACCGACCTGCTTGCGCGCTCGCCGATCAACGTGGTGGCGAACGGCGCCCGGGCCGCGGGCGGGGTGGGAGTGGCGCTCAAGCTGCCGGGCGGCGCCGGGATTTCCGGCACGCAACTGCGCAAGTTCGAGGACACGGTCAAGGAGGCAGGCGCGAGTGGCCTCGGCTTCTTCAAGGTGCTCGAGTCCGAACGCGCGAAAATGCAGAAGGTGTTTCCCGTCGAGCTGCTCGACGAGTTCCTGGCGCGCGTCCAGGCGAAGGACGGCGACGCCGTGGTCTTCACGTCGGGCCCGTGGGAGAAGACGCTCACGGCGCTCGGCGTGCTGCGCACCCAGCTCGGCCAGGGCGAGCTCGAGCGGCTCGGTCTGCTGAGTGTGGCGCCGGAGAAACAGGCGTGGCGGTTTCTCTGGGTGCGCGAGTTTCCGCTCTTCGAATGGAACCCCGATCGAAACGCGTGGGACGCGCGTCACCATATGTTCACCATGCCGAACCCCGAGCACTTGGGATTTCTCGAGAGCGATCCCGGCAACGTGTACGCGCAGCTCTACGACGTGGTGCTGAACGGCATGGAGCTGGGCTCGGGATCGATCCGGATCCACCGCCCCGACATCCAGGAGCGCGTGATGAAGGTGGTGGGCTTCACGCCGGAACAGGCGCGCGAAAAATTCGGATTCCTGATCGACGCCTATCGCTATGCCTCGCCTCCGCACGGCGGTATCGGGCTGGGCCTCGACCGGCTGGTGATGCTGCTGGCCGGCCGCGACAGCATCCGCGACACCATTGCGTTCCCCAAGACCGCGAGCGCCGCGAGCCTGATGGACGGCTGTCCGTCGAAGGTCGAACCCGAGACGCTGAAGGAACTCGGGCTTCGGATCGGGTGATCCGGGGCGTGGCGCGGAGCCGGGTCCCGGTACCGCCGGCCGCCGAGCAGGGCGGTTTCTTGCGGGGCCGCGCTACAGCGCGAACAGGTAGCTGAGCTTGATGAACACGCTGCTCGATGCGGGCTTCAAGTCCGCCTCGGTGTCGCCGTGAAGCCGCGATCCCACGCCGGCGTAGAACACGGTGCCGGGACCGGTCTGATAGCTCGCGAGCAGATCGAGCGATAGATCGCGGTCCTGCGATGACAGCTCTCCCGTCGTGTCGTAGTGATGAACGCGCTGGAGCTCGCTGATCCAGCGCAGCGACCATTGCGGCGTAAACAGGTAGAGCACGCGCAGCCGCGGGATGAACTGATCGGCGAACCGGGCTCCGGTCTCGTTGCGTTCCAACTCGCTGCCATTGCCACTCAGCTCGGCCTCGAGCTGCGGATTGGGCCGCGCCGTGACCACCGCCTGCCAGTGGCGGCCGCGGCCCGGCACGGTCTCGTCGTAGATGACGCCATCGCCGAATCCGAAATTCCCGCGCACGCGCAGCGCCGCGATCCGGTTCCATCCCGCGTACACGTAACCCGTTCGCTGATCCGGGAACTCGCGCCCGTTGAAGTACGTGAACTGCCAGTCGCCGCCGAATCCGAACCAGCTTCCATGCGGAAGATCCCACTGCAGTTCGGGATTGAGATCGCTGTCGGTGACGCGGCCCGGTTGGCGGTCGGGCGCGTGATCGTAGGTGCGGCCATAGAACAAATGCGGGTTGAACGCGTTGAACCAGGTCGTCTTTGCGGGGAACACGTGGCCATTCACCCAGCTCCCGAAATCCATGACGTCGGTGCGCGGGATGAAGCCCATGTCGGCCGCGAATTGCGGCGAGACATCCAGCACGGATCCACCGAGCTCGAGGATCTTCGTGCTGCGATTGAGTTGGGCGCGTGTCGCGTCGCCGGTCGTTATCGCGCCCACGCGGTCGGCGAGCGCCGCATCGAGCCCTGCGGCGTCGCCGCTCGACAGGCCCGCGATCGCGCCGCGATAGTCGCGTTCGCGCGCCCAACTTTGCACGCGTTGGAGCGACAGGTTGTAGTGTTCGCGAAAATTGAAGCCGGCATCCGCGCTCAGATCGCGGCAGTAGGCTTCGAGCTGGTGCCGGTCGGTCAGCAGCAGACCCACCGACGAGTTCGAGAATACGTCCCGCTTGAAGCGGGCGAGCGTGAACGACGCGTTGTGGCCCGAGTAGGGATTCGCGCTGTCGGGCAGCGTCTCGACCGGGTCCCCGGCGCTGCGATCGCTGGCCTGAAGCACGCCGATCGAGGTCGCGCCCTGCTTGCCGGTGATCTTGACGCCGTAGAGGGGATCCTCGATGCGGCGCGTGTACACCACCTGCACCGGGGTCTTGAAGATCCCGTTGCCCTCGAGGAAGAACGGCCGCTTCTCGTCGAAATAGATCGCGAAACGCTGATTGATGTCGAGCACTCCGGCGTCGGCCTCGACCTGGCTGAAGTCGGGCGTCACGGTCAGGTTCGCGCTGAGGCCCGTGGTGAGGCCGTAGAGCGCGCTCGCACCCAGGCGGTTCTCGTTCGCGTAGGCGAATCCGCCGTCGCCGCTTTCTCCCAGCCGCGAACTGGTGAACGAGGGAATCACCTGCAGATTGCGTCCCGGATGGACCCCGACCAGCCCGCCGAGCGTTCCGAACTGATCGCCGAAAGAATTCTTGTTGCGCGTGATCGGCGCCCAGAACGTGAGTGAGGAATTGCGCTCCACGTTGCGTGCCGCGTCGAATCCGAACGACAGCGTGTCGCTCGGCGAGAAGCGCAGGCTCTTGAACGGAATCGCCATCTCGACCTCGTAGCCGCTGTCGGTGAGATGGCCTTTCGACGTGAAGATGAAATCGGGCGAGAAATCGGTGTCGCTTCCGGGCTGATCCACCGCGTCGGCCTGGATGCCGTGCGGGTTGGCGATGAACAGGAACGCCGTGCGCCGGTCGTGGTAGGTGTCGAGCGCCACCGCCACCCAGTCGCCATCCATCACTTTGTCGCGATTCACGATCGGCGCGCGAATGTCGCGCGAGCGGTCGGCGCAGCGAAATCCGACGTAGAGGTTCTGCTCGTCGTAAAGCACCAGGCACACCGTGCCCAGCGAGTCGCGCACACCCTCGAGCGGATCGCGCTGCACGAACGAGTCGAGCACCGCCGCCTGCGTCCACACCGGGTCGTCCAGCCGGCCGTCGACCACCGGCCCCTTCGCGACCCGCGGGGCGTGAAACAACAGATTGCCGGCAGAACCGTGAAAAACGTCTGCCAGCGCGGGCACGGGCCAGCACGCAATCAGCAACGCGCTCCAGGCCAGCGTGCGTTTGAGGCTCGGCGTCGGCATGAGATCGGACCCTGCGGAGTTCGAATTCAAGTTGCGTCGGACGTGATCGAGATACGCCGCTTCCGGCCCCCGGGTTGCAGAGGATCGCGATGGATTTGAGTGCGCGGCGCGCCTCGGGCACAGTGGAGACCGCACCCTGCGAACCTCGCCGCCTGCCGCCGTGCGACGACCATCACCCAACCGGGGCCGCGTATGACCATGGACTCGAAAGCCCGGAGACCGGCCGGAGCCGCATTCGCGATCGCGCTGGTGATCGCGTTCGAGCTGCCGGGGGCGAGTGCGGCCCGCGCGGCCGCGCCGTCGGGAGCGACGCCCGTGTCGGCGCCGCCGGGAGCTACGCTCGCGCCCGCCCCGGCCGCTGCGACCAGGCCCGCGCCCGCGCCGGCCAAGACTGTGTCCGCCTCGGGCGCTCCGGCCGCGCGCTTCGATCACTCGGCGTTCGATCGCATCCTGTCCATCAACGTTCGACACGGGCTGGTCGATTACCGTCACATCCGCGCCGCGTCGCTCGGCGATCTCGACCGCTATCTCGATCGCCTCGCAGCCGCCGATCCCGGGCGGTATCCGCGTGAAGAGCGCCTCGCGTTCGAGATCAATCTCTACAACGCCACCATGATCCGGGCGGTGGTCGCGCGCCTCGATCACGCGTGGTCCCCGGCGGATTCGAACTTCGCGGTGTTCCACGCGCCGCTGGTGCGCACCAAGGATGGCACGATCTCGCTCGATGATCTGGAGAATCGCGTGATCCGCGCCGCTTTTCACGAGCCGCGCGTGCACGTGGCGCTGGTATGCGCGGCGCGCTCCTGCCCGCCGATCCTGCCGCGCGCCTACCGTGGCGACGATCTCGACCGCACGCTCGAGAACAACCTGCGCGCGTTCCTCGCCGACTCCTCGCGCAATCGCGTGGACGAGGCGGCGCGGCGGCTTCGCCTGTCATCCCTGTTCAGGTGGTACGCTAAAGATTTTGCGTCGCTTGGAGGAGCGCAGGCGATCGCCTCGCGCGCGCTCACCCGGGATTCCACGGGCTGGAAGATCGAGTATCTGGACTACGATTGGACGCTGAACATCACGCCGCACTGAGCCGGACGTCGAGCCCGGCGCCGAGCGGGACGCTCGGCGCGGCGCCCGGCGCGGCGCGGAGTTGATTTCGGGGCCGTGCTCCAATCCGTGCTCCAATCCGGGCAACGAAGTCGACGCCGGGCGCTACCAGAGTCCCGCGGCCGCCTCCGCTTCGACCAGCTGGACGGCGCGGGCGGCAGAGAGCGCGATCGCGAGCGCCGAGAGCACCAGCAACAGCGCCAGCGCGCGGCGGGCCACGGTGGCAGGATCGTGAGTCAGGATTCGAGTCCGGGTCGGCATCGAGTCTCCGTGGTTGGGTGGGCGGCCGTGGTACCACCCGCATACGTCCGGGGCCACGGCCGGGTTGCGCGGCCACCGGGTCAGACTCGCGGGAGGGCCGAAAGGTTGAAAATCCCGGCACCGGCCCTGCGTTCCAACCCTTTGGGAGATCGGTGTGTCGAAGGGTGTGCATGGGGCACCGGGCACTCATCGCCATGACCACGACTCGAGGTCGGCAGCGCCAGAGGGTGACGATGAGCGCCGAGGACGTGAGCCTTGCGGTGCGTGGCGATCTGCGCGCGTTCGAGCGAGTCTATCGCGAGCACGTGCCGCGCATTCACGCGCTGGTGCGGCGCATGCTCGGCAGCGACGAAGCCGCCGAGGTCACGCAGGACGTGTTCGTGCGGGTGTGGGAGAAACTCGCGACATTTCGCGGCGAATCCGCGTTCGGCACCTGGCTGTACCGGCTCGCGATCAACGTGGTGCTCACGAGACGGGGGCAGCTCGGTCGGCGGCGCGCGCGGATGGACGACGATCCCGCGAGGTTCGAGCGCATCGAAGCGCGCGCTTCGCAACGCGACCTCTCGATCGACTTCGAGAGCGCGATCGAACAGCTGCCCGAGGGAGCGCGGCAGGTGTTCGTGCTGCACGACATCGAAGGCCTCACTCACGATGAAATCGGCGCGCGGCTCGAGGTCACGAGCGGCACATCGAAAGCACAGCTTCACCGGGCGCGGATGATCCTGCGCCGGCACCTGGGATAGGGAGCGGAATCACGCACATGAGCGAGCACTGGAACGACCTGATCTCGGATTACCTGGATGGCGTTCTCGCGACCGCCGAGCGCGGCGCGTTCGAGGCCCACGTCGCGATCTGCGGCGCCTGCGCCCGGGATCTCGCCGCGCTGCGCGAGGTCATCGCAAGGGCGCGCGCGCTCGAGGGACGCGCTCCAGACAGCGACCTGTGGCCCTCGATCCGCTCGCGCATCGAAGCCGCGGACAGGGCCCGGGCTGCGCGGGGCGAGCCGGCGCTCGCGGCGCAAGGCGAGCCAGTTCTCGTGGCCCGCGGCGAACCATCTCTCGCCGCCCGTGCAGGACGCGGCGCATTCCGATTCGCGCTGCCGCGCCGCGTCCAGATCACGATGCCGCAGACGATCGCCGCGGGGCTCGCGCTCATTCTGCTGTCGGGAGGAGCGGTGTGGTGGGCGATGCGCGGCGCCGGAATCATCCCGTCCGGGCCGGGCGCCGCGGCGCCGGTCAGCGCAGCGAGGCCCGCCGCGGGCAGTGCGGCATCGCTCGCGGCGCTGCCGGCCGTTGACGCGGGCGCGCGGCTGGCCGCGTACGAAGCGCATTACGATCAGGCGATCGCCGACCTCGAGCGCACGCTCGAGCAGCACCGCTCGACGCTCGATACGTCGACCGTTCGCGTGGTGGAGCAGAATCTCGCCATCATCGACCGGGCAATTCTACAGGCTCGACGCGCGCTCGAAGCCGATCCCGCGAGCCCCTACCTGCACGAACACCTTGCCCTCGAAATGAAACTCAAGCTGAATCTGCTCCGACGCGCCGCGGCGTTCAGCGGCGCGCGGGGCTAGGGGGATTCCTCGCATGATGTTTCTGGCAGCCACCGTCCTCGCCGTCTTCGCGGTCGCGGGGCACACCGACACGACGATCGCGGTCCGCACCGGAACCCGGCTCGAGGTCAGCAACTTTAACGGCGAGATCTCCGTATCGGCATGGGATCGCAACGCGGTGAGGGTCGAGGCCGATCATGGCCCGCGCACGCGGATCGCGCTCGAAAGCAGTGCGAGCGGGCTTCGAATCAGCGCGAGCGGCTATCGCGGTGTCCCGGGATCGGTCGAATACCACATCAGCGCTCCGGCATGGATGCCGCTCGACATCTCGGCGCCGTTTTCCGACGTGAGCGTGGATGGCGCTCGCGGTGAGGTGAAAGTCGAGACCGTGAAGGGTGACGTCCGTGTGCGGGGAGGCGTGGGCTTCGTCGAGTTGAGCAGTGTCCAGGGCGAGGTGTCGCTGGTGGGCGCCAAGGGCCGGCTCAAGCTGAGTTCGATCAACGAGGGTGTGATGGCGAAGCAGGTCGCAGGACAGCTCACCGTCGAAACCGTCAACGGCGACATCGCGATCGACGACGTGCAGCTCGATCTCCTCGAAGCCAGCAGCGTCAGCGGCAGCCTTTGGTTCAGCGGCGCGCTCCTCAAGAACGCGCGCTATCAGCTTCAATCCCACAACGGCAACATCCAGGTCGTGGTGCCCGATCACCCTTCCGCGAACGTCTCGGTCTCGACGTTCTCGGGCGACTTCTCGTCCGACTTCGACGTGATGCTCAATGGAACCAAACGCGGCAACCGGCGCATGTCATTCTTGCTGGGAGACGGCGGGCCGCAGTTCGATCTCGAATCGTTCAACGGCAGTATCGAGCTGCTCAAGGCGAGCAAAGTGGAGGCGGTGAGGAAGAAGATGAAGAGTCACGATGCCGAAAATGGCAAGGCGCCCAAGGACGAGGCGAAGAACTCGGAGGATTGAACATGACTCTCGAACGGACCAGGGCGGATGGGGCGTGGCGGTGGGCGAAAGTGGCGGCGCTCGCCATCGCGCTCGCGGCCGGCGTGGCGGTGGCGACGGCTGCGTTCGTGGCGGGCGCGGCCGCGACGGCGAACGCCGATGTAGATCCCACCTGGATGAATAGAACTCCCGATTTCAAGTGGTCGGGAACGCTCAAGGCCGGGCAGATCGTCGAGATCAAGGGCATCAACGGTCGCATCTCGGCGGAAGCCGCAAAGGGGGATCAGGTCGAGATCACGGCGTGGAAGCACGGCCATCACAGTGATCCCGCCGAGGTCAAGATCGAACTGATCCCACACGCCGGCGGCATCACGGTGTGCTCGGTCTATCCGACTCCGTTCGGCAGCCCGGCCAACACGTGCGAGCCGGGCGAGGGCGGTCACTCGCACACGCGCAACAACGACGTCGAAGTGCATTTCGTGGTCAAGGTGCCCGCGGGCATCGGCTTCACCGGCCGCACCGTGAATGGCCGCGTGACGGCCGAAGGCTTGACCGGTCCAATCGAGGCTTACACCGTGAATGGTTCGGTGGAGATCTCCACCACATCCCACGCTGAAGCCGAGACCGTAAACGGCTCGATCCGCGCCACGCTCGGCGCCACCTCGTGGAGCGATCCGATCGAGTTCAAGACCGTCAATGGGCACATCGAGCTCAATCTGCCGCCGGCCGTGAACGCCGACGTGGACGCTTCGACCGTGAATGGCTCGATCGAGAGCGACCTGCCGTGGATGATGCACGGCAAGATCGGGCGCACACACATGAGGGGCACCATCAACAAGGGCGGCAGCGCGCTGCGGCTCGAGACCGTGAACGGCGGGATCAAGATCGGATCCGGAACCTAGCGGGGGACCCCGTGCGACGGGGCCCCCGTCGGGCCCCGCGGCAACATCCGATCCGTGAACGCGCGATCGGGTCGTATTACTCTGTTCCGCAAAGTGCTTGGTGCGGTGGCCGGCGCCTGTTAGAATCACCGCATGCCGCAGCCCGCGCCGCTCCCGCCCGAGGATCCCGCCGCGCTCCACACGCGCGCGATGGACAACCTGAGCTTTATCCGCCGCACCATGGAGGGCGCGGCGTCGTTCACCGCGGTGCCGGGCTGGGGACAGGTGATGGTCGGGACCGTCGCGCTCGTCACCGCCCCGATCGCGGCGCGTCAGGGTTCGCCCGGTCGCTGGCTCATTACGTGGCTGGTGGCGGCCGTGCTCGGCGCCTCGATCGGCGTGGTCTCGATGGCGCTCAAGGCACGCGCCGCCGGCCAGCCGCTGCTCTCCGAGCCGGGCCGCAGGTTCGCGCTCAATTTCGCGCTGCCCGGGTTCGCGGCGGCCGCGCTCACCGTGCCGCTCGCGCGCGCCGGAATGTTCGCGATGCTGCCCGGGATGTGGCTGCTGCTCCATGGGGTCGCGATCGCCACCGGTGGAACCGTGTCGGTGCCGATCGTGCCGCTGCTCGGCGCGTGCTTCATGGCGCTCGGCCTCGCCGGGCTCGTCGCGCACGTTCCGCCCGACCTGCTGATGGCGC
>JACOSU010000055.1 GCA_016178685.1 Candidatus Eiseniibacteriota bacterium
CCGATTTCGTCCGAGAACGGCTTCGGCATCGGCGACCTGCTCGATCGCGTGCTTGAGTTGCTGCCGCCCGAAGGCATGCGCGAGACGCCGACCTCCGGACGCATCGCGATCGTGGGGCGACCCAACGTCGGCAAGTCATCGATCGTGAACGCGCTGCTGGGGGAATCGCGCATGATCGTGGAGTCGCAGGCCGGCACCACGATGGACACGGTGGATTCGCGGTGGAAGACGCCGGCCGGCGAGTTCACACTGGTCGACACCGCGGGCATCCGGCGCCAGGCGCACTTCGGCGACGAATCCGAATTCTTCGCGACGGTGCGCGCGCTGTCGGCGCTCGAACGCGCCGACGTCGCCGGGCTGGTGGTGGACGCTACCCAGGGTTTCCAGCGCCAGGAAGCGCGGCTCGCGCACCATGCGCTCGATGCCGGCTGCTCGCTGCTCCTCATCTACAACAAGTGGGATCGGATCGAGGGCCGCGACGCGGCGTGGAAGAGCCTGGCCGTGGCGCGCGAGGAACGCTATCCCACGCTCGCCGGGGTGCCCGCCACGCCGATCTCGGCGCTCGACCGCACCGGACTCGGGCGATTGCCGCGCGTGCTCGAGAAACGCGTAGCCGAACACCAGCGCAGACTCTCGACGCGCGAGATCAACCGCTGGCTCAAGCTCGCCCAGGCGCGGCGCCAGGTCAGCAGCACGCGGCTGGGCCACTCGCCCCGCATCTACTACGCGACCCAGACCCGCACCGGGCCTCCCGAGCTGACCCTGTTCGTGAACGAGCCGACACGTCTTTCCGAGAACTATCGTCGGTATCTCACGCAGTACCTGATCGAGCACTTCGGATTCTCGGGAACGCCGGTGCGTCTCAAGGTGCGAAAGAGCGACTGACGTGAATCCGTCCCTGGCGGTCACTTCCGCGGTCGCGATCGGATACGGGTGCGGCGCGCTGCCGTTCGGGCTGTGGCTGGGCCGAATCCTGCGCGGGGTGGACGTGCGCACGCGGGGATCGGGAAATCTCGGAGCGACCAACGTCTACCGCTCGCTCGGCCGCGGGATCGGGGTCGCGACGCTGGTGCTCGATGTGGCGAAGGGCGCGCTGCCGGTCGCGGGACTCCCGCGCGGCCCGCTCGGCGCCGCGTTCCCCGGCGGCCCCGAATGGTGCGCGATCACGGTGGGCCTGGCCGCCGTCGCGGGACACGTGTGGACCGTGTTCGCAGGCTTCCGCGGCGGCAAGGGCGTCGCCACCGCGGGCGGCGTCGTGATCGCGCTCGCGCCGGCCGCCGCCCTGATCTGCCTCGCGGTGTTCGTCGTCACGGTGTGGATCTCGCGCTACATCTCTCTGGGATCGATTCTGGCAGCGGCCGCGTTTCCGCCGGTGCTGGCCGCGCTCTCGCCGCGCGGGATCCACCAGCCTACGTTCGCGCTCGGCGTCCTCATGGCCGCGCTCCTGATCCTCCGCCATCGCGAGAACATCACGCGCTTGAGGCGCGGTGAGGAGCGCCGCTTTTCGCTTCGGGGAGGCGCGTCGAGATGAGCACTGCCGCCGTGCTGGGGGCCGGCTCGTGGGGCACGACACTCGCCGTTCATCTGGCGGCGGCCGGCCACGAGGTTCGCCTGTGGGGAAGAGACGGCGCCGCCCTCGATGCGCTCTCGGCCGCCCGGGAGAACCGGAAGTTTTTGCCTGGCATCGTCCTGCCCGAGAAGGTTAAGGTTGAGTTGCAACTCAAGGTCGCGCTTTCGGGCGCCGAGATCACGCTGTTCGTAGTGCCGTCGCAGGCGATTCGGAGTGTTGCGCTGGAGGCGGCGCGGTCGGGCCAGAAGAGCCTGTGGGTGACGGCGTCCAAGGGGCTCGAGCTCGGCACGCTCAAGCGCCTTTCCGAAATTCTGGCCGAGACGCTGGGAGATCCCGATCCGGTGGTCCTCGCCGGACCCAGTCACGCCGAAGAAGTGAGCCGCGGCGTGCCCACGTCGATCGTGGCCGCGGCACGAGATGAGTCGAGATCTCGCGGGGTGCAGGCGATTCTTTCGACCGACCGACTGCGGGTGTACACGAACGACGACGTGGCGGGCTGCGAGTACGGCGCGGCCCTCAAGAACGTGATCGCGATCGCCGCCGGGGTGTGCGATGGGCTCGACTTCGGCGACAACACCAAGGGCGCGCTGCTCACGCGCGGGCTCGCCGAGATCGCGCGGCTCGGAGTCGCGATGGGCGGGAGACGCGAAACGTTTTTCGGGCTCACCGGGATGGGCGACCTGATCGCCACCGCGATGAGCCGTCACAGCCGCAACCGCCACGTGGGCGAGCGGATCGGTCGCGGCGAGCCGCTGGAGAAGGCGCTGTCGGAGATGGTGATGGTGGCGGAGGGAGTGAACACCGCGCGCGCGGCGCGCGACCTCGGCCGATCGCGCGGCCTCGAGCTGCCGATCACCGAGCAAGTGTGCGCAATGCTGTTCGATGGCCGCAGTCCCGCCGCTGCGCTCAAGGCGCTGATGACGCGGGACCTCAAGCGGGAGGGTTGAGCCGCAGCGCGGCGACCTTTCGCAGTCGAGGAGGAACGCATCATGTCTCCCGTCAAGGCCGAGCCCGAAGTCGAGACCAAGCTCTACCGGCCGATCAGCGAAGTGAGCGAGATGGTCGGCGTGAAGGCCCACGTGCTGCGTTACTGGGAGACACAGTTCAGCATGCTGCGCCCCAAGAAGAACCGCGCCGGCAATCGCATGTATCGCCCCGATGAGATCAAGCTCCTGCTCCAGATCAAGGAACTGCTCTACGCGCGGCGCTTCACGATCGCGGGCGCCCAGCGCCGGCTGCTCGACGACCGCAAGGAAACGCCCCAGGGCGAGCTTCGGTTCGACGACGCGGGCAAGAAGATGCTGCTGCAGGAGGTCAAATCCGAGCTGCGGCACCTGGCCGAGCGCCTGCGCGGGCGCCGCACGCCCGGCCGCGGCTGAGCTGCACCCCGCGCCGCATGGCCCGCACGTTCTGCTCGGCCCGCGTTCCGAGAATGAATCGGAACCCGGCAAGGCGGGCAGCGACTTGCGGCATGCGGCCTCGTGGCATAGATTTGCATCCGATGTCCCTCCGATTCTCGGTCGGGGCGTAGCGCAGCCCGGTAGCGCACCTGCATGGGGGGCAGGTGGTCGCTGGTTCAAATCCAGTCGCCCCGACCATTTTCTTCTCCGCCGAGGCGTCTCGCGGCCTTCGCCCCGCAGCGCGCGGCCAGGGCGCCTGCGCCCCGTGGCGCCGTGCAGCATTCCGGACCGCGATGTTTCCGCCCATGATCCCGACCGCCTTCTTCCGACTCGCCGAATGGATGGTGAGGAATCTGCCGCGCAAGCTGACCCTCGCGTTGGGCCTCGCGCTCGCGCGCGCGGCGTTCGCGCTCGGAGTTCCGGCGCGGCGCGCGCTCGAGTCGAATCTCGCGCCGCTGGTGGGCCGCCGCGCCCCGGCCGAGCGGGCGGCGCGGGCCGGCTTTGAACACTTTGCACGAGCGTTCATCGAATTCCTCGAACTCGAAGGCATGAGCCTAGAGCGCCTCGAGGCCGCGGTCGAGCTTCAGGGCGGCGAGCATCTCGAAGCGGCTCGCGCCTCCGGCCGCGGGGTGATCGTGCTGAGCGCGCACCTCGGCAACTGGGAATGGGGCGCCGCGCGGCTCGCGCTCCGCGGCCCCCGACTTCATATCGCGGCCCGCCGGCACGGGACGGTCGGGGTCGAGTCCATCTTCGATCGCCGCCGCCGCACGTTCGGACTCGAGCGGGTCTGCGAGCGTCCACTGTGGGTGGGCGTGGCGCGGTTGCTGCGGGCGCGCGAGTGGGTGGCGCTGATGGGCGATCGTGCGGCGCCCGGGACGCGCCACTCGGTGTGCGCGTGGGCCGCGGCGCTGGCGCGTCGCACCGGCGCGCTGGTGCTGCCGGCCGTCACCGTGCGCGTGGCGGATTCC
>JACOSU010000068.1 GCA_016178685.1 Candidatus Eiseniibacteriota bacterium
ATCGGCTTGCTCGACGAGGAGACCTCAAAGCACGGCCTCTCGTGCACCTGCAACACGATCAGCTTCGAACACGTAGCGAAAGCCCATATCCTCGGCGACACGCGAGGAATCTCGAAGATGGTGGCGGACCGGAAGACCGGCCGCATCGTCGGCGTCCATGTCCTCGCGGCAAGTGCCGGGGACATCATCAGCGCGACCGAGCTGATCCTGAAGAACAACATGACGGTCGACCAAGTTTTGGAGACGCTGCCCGTTTTCCCGACGCTCTCCGAGAGTTTGAAGATCAACGCCCTCTCGTTGGTGACTGATGTCTCGAAACTCAGCTGCTGCGTATGACCTCGTGGCGCCGAGGTGGAAACTGATGTGCCTGGGCGCGCGACCTCAGCGCAGTCGGCGAAGAGCGCTCGGCGTCCGGTCCCTGCTCGATCCACACCTGTGACCACTCTGTGACCACATTAGCGCCCCATCCTGTCCGCGTCTGTCCTCTAGAGTCACACTTGCTGAGCGCCTCCGCGGAACGGCAAGTGCCTGGCTGGTCGGAGAATGCGTTGGCGGACGCGGGGTTCGGCTCGCAGGCTCAACTTGAGGCGTTCTGGGCGAAATCAGTTTTCGAGACCGCCACCTTCAACCACTCGGCCACCTCTCCGCGGGCGTGTTCATGCGAGCTTGCCCTGGACCCGCTAGGTCGCCCGCCGCGGCGATGGCTAATTGAGGCTCGCGAGCTTGAGCCGGAGCGCGACCACGTGCCCCTCGATGTCAGCGCGGTCGGGGGCGCCGCCGGCCCGCGCGAGGTAGCGGTTGAGCGATTCGAGCGCGGGCGCGAAGCGCTGCATGCGGAACAGCAGCAGGCCGCGGTCGCGGATCTGATCGAGATCGCCGGGCTCCAGCATCAGAATGCGCTCGATCGCCGCGAGCGCCCCCGGGTCGTCCCCCCGCTTGAGATACGCGGCCTTGAGATTATGCAGCAACCGGACGATCATCTGGCGCTTGTCCACGGACGCGATCATCGCGGGTTTGAATTCGACCGCGCCGCGTGTGATCCGGGCCAGCATGCGATGGCAGTCTTCTTCGTGCACCGACATGCCGCGCCGGTAGGGATCGAGCAAGAGATCGCCGGGTTCGCCGGCGAGCCGCACCAGAAAGTGCCCGGGGAATCCCACGCCTTCGAGGGGCATGCCGATGCGCCAGCCCAGCTCCATCATGATGATCGCGAGCGTGAGCGGAATGCCGCGCCGCCGCTCGATCACCTCGTGAAGCAGCGAATTGCTGGGACTGAAGTAGTCCTTGCGATCGCCGCGGAAGCCCAGCTCCTCGAACACGAAGCTGCGCAGCCGCGCGAGTTTCTGCAGGTTGTTCCAGCCCGGCTCGAGGCGCGCCTGCAGCGTTTCGGCCCAGCCGTCGATGCGATCGATCTCGCCCTCGACGTCAACCTGAGGATCGCTCTCGGCCGCGATCAGGAGCGCGGCGCGGGCGAGGTCGAGCATCGGCGCGGGCGTATTCACCAGCTTTTCGAATTCGGCTCGCGCCCGCTCGGGACCCTGCATGAAATCTGAACTCCCCATGATTCGAATCTCCCGCACCGCCGTCCGGGGCCCAGCCGCCAAGCCCGCGCCAACTCCCGAGCGCCACACTACCGCCCGGGCCGCATCCGCCAAGCCCGCGCCGACTCCCGCGCGCCGTGCCGCGCTTCATCACGCGCTGCTCGCCTGGTATCGCCGCAACGCCCGCGATCTGCCGTGGCGCCGCACGCGCGATGCGTGGGCGATCTGGGTCTCGGAGGTGATGCTCCAGCAGACCCGCGTCGAAACCGCCCGTCCATTTTACCTGAGATTCATCGAACGCTATCCGACCCCTGCCTCATTTTCGCGCGCCCACGAAGACGACGTGCTCGCGGCGTGGGCCGGTCTCGGCTACTACCGCCGCGCTCGCCAGCTGCACGAGGCCGCGCGCGACGTCGTGCGTGAGCATGGTGGCCGCGTGCCGCGCGATCCGGAATCGTTCGGAAATCTGCCGGGCGTCGGACGCTACACGCAGGCCGCGGTGCTCTCGATAGGTTTCGGCACGCCGCTCGCGGTTCTGGATGGCAACGTCGCGCGCGTGCTTTCGCGGCTCTTCGCGCTCAAGGCGTCGGTGCGCGAGGCGCGCGGGGCGCGTGCGCTGTGGGCGCTCGCCGAATCGCTGATTCCCGCCCGTGCGCCTGGCGACTGGAACCAGGCGTTGATGGAACTGGGCGCAATGGTCTGCACGCCGCGCACGCCACGCTGCGCCGCGTGCCCGCTCCAAAAGCAATGCCGCGCGTTCGCGCTGGGGCGGGTCGCAGCGTATCCGCCGAGGGCGCCGCGGCGCGAGATGGAGCGCGTGCGGCGCGCTGTGGCATTGATCGAGCGCCATGGTCGCGTGCTCATGACGAGGCGCCGCGGCCCGCTGCTCGATGGCCTGTGGGAGCCGCCGGGCGTGGAGCTGAAAAACGGCGAGAGCGCGCGAGCGAAGCTGGCCGCCGCACTGCGCCGCCTCGGTGTACGCGCGGCGTTCGAACCCACCGGGCGCGTGGTCCGGCACGTCATCACGCATCGCAAGATCGAGGTCGAAGTGTGGCGGGGGAGTCGCGCGCCGGAGCCGCCGCGGGGCTCGCGCTACGTCTCGGCGACCGATTCCGGCGTCGCCCTCACGGCGTTCGCGAGGCGACTGATGCGCGATCTGGAGTAGATCGCGAAACTTCCGCTGCTCGGGGACCCGGCGCCGCCGCCCCGTCGATCTACTCAGCCAGTCCTTCCAGCACCAGCATCAGTTGCGCGAGCAGATGATCCTGAAGCTCGATCACCTCGCCCGCGGCCCAGCGCGAAAGCGTGTCGTGATAGACCGCGGTGAGCACCGCCTCGGCGCGCTCGGGGCTCGCGCCGGCGCGCAGCTCTCCGCTTTTTTGGCCGAGCCGGATCGCGTGCTGGACCTGGGCCCGCCATCTCGCGGAGCGCTCGCCGGCCGGGTGGCCGCCGGGGCCAAGACCCGCAAGGACGTGTTTCGAGAAAGCGCGGTCTTCCTCCCAGGCGCTCGCGGCCTCGGAGTAGATGGCCAGCAGCTTGTCCGCGACCGAAGTCGCCACGCTCAGGAGCTCGGCGGTGACGGATTCGGCGAAGCGCAGGCGCCGATCGAGGACGTGACTCAGCAGAGCGTCCTTGCGGGCGAAGTAGTTGAAGAAGGTTCCCTTGGCCACGTCGGCACGCGCCACGATCTCGTCCACGGTGGTCTGCTCGTAGCCCTTCTCATCGAATAACCTCGCTGCCTCGCGCAAGATACGGTCGCGAGTCTCCAGCTTCTTTCTTCCTCGGCGAGAACTGCCCTGGTGATCCATGCAAGATCTCACAATTAAAATAATCTACAGTCAAACATGACTACAGTATAAAATAGCTAAGTGTACGGTGGAATCAAGAGGAATATCGCGCCGGATCGATGCGGCAACCTCGCTAATCCCGGGTCGATCCTGGTCCGGAGTGGTGGCCCCCCTGGGCTCTTTCCAGGACGCCGGAGGGCCGATAACCCGGTAGGATGTGTCCGGTCCCGGCGCCACGGATACGGCATCTTCGTGAGGCTTACTTGAGACTCCTCCGCATCGTGATTGCCGTAGCCTTCGGTTCACTCCTCGCGCGCCCCGCGATTTCGAGCAATTGCGCCGGCACTTCGACCGGCATGATCCCGCTCACCGATCTGGGAACGGGCCTCTACCACGGGGTTCAGGGCGGCCTTTATCCCGGCGGCTCCAATCATCGGCCGTTCTCGCACGACTCGGCCGGGATCCAGCTCGCGCAGTCGTTCGCGCCGCTCGATACGCTCGGCAATTCCGCTCCGACCAACGGACGCATTGTTCTGATCTCGATCGGGATGAGCAACTGCACCATGGAATTCAGCCACTTCGTCCCGATCGCGATGGCTGACGCGCAGCGCAATCCGCGGGTCAAGGTGATTGATTGCGCGCTGGGCGGGCAGTCGGCCGATCGCATCCTGAGCCTCTCGGCCGCGTACTGGGACACGGTGAGGACGCGCCTGCGCGGCCAGGGCTCGTCGCCGATGCAGCCTCAGGCGGTGTGGATCAAGGAGGCCGACGCCTCGCCCTCGGGTGGATTTCCCGCGGCCACCGATTCGCTGCTGCGAAATCTGGGGACGCTGGTGCGCAACATCAAGACCGTGCTTCCCAACGTGAAGCTCGCCTACTTGACGAGCCGGATTTACGCGGGCTACGCGTCCAGCACGCTCAATCCCGAGCCGTACGCTTACGAATCGGGCTTCGCGGTGAAAGAGCTGGTCGCCGCGCAGATCGCGGGCGTGGACAGCCTGAACTTCGACCCTGGCCAGAGAGCGGTGCACGCGCCGTGGCTTTCGTGGGGCCCCTACCTGTGGGCCGACGGGCTCACGTCGCGCAGCGATGGGCTGACGTGGGCGTGCAGCGAGTTCGTCTCGAGTGATGGGACCCACCCCGCGAACAGCGCGCGCGACAAGATCGCCGACAGCCTGCTGGTGTTCTTCAAGGCCGACGCCAGCACGCGGCCGTGGTTCGTGGCCGCGACGCTCGCGGCGCCGAGCGCGACCGCGACGCTCGACTTCACGGCCTCGCCGAACCCCACTCAGGGCGCGGTCGATATCTCGTTCATGCCCCGCGCGGGCGAGCGGTGGTGGCTGGACGCCGTGGATGTCTCGGGCCGGCGTCTCGCGCGGATCGCCGCAGGTGTGGCGAGCGGAGCGCGCGAGCACGCGCGCTGGTCGCCGCCTGGCGCGGCGCGGCCCGGAGTTTATTGGCTGGTGCTCGGGACCGGCAGCGGCGTGCGCGCGCAACGGCTCGTAGTGCTCGATCCGCGCTAGAAGTCCACGCGCAGCTGCCCGGTCACGCCGCGGGTCGCGGCGGGAACGAACTGCGGTACCAGGTTGCCCGCGGCGTCGTAGTCCATGTAGCCGCTGGTGGCGTAGCGCGTATCGAGCGCGTTCACCACGCGCAGCGACAGCTCGGCGGCGGATGCGCCCGCGACCTTCGCCCGCC
Source organism: Candidatus Eiseniibacteriota bacterium (assembly GCA_016178685.1). Classification (GTDB taxonomy): domain Bacteria; phylum Eisenbacteria; class RBG-16-71-46; order RBG-16-71-46; family RBG-16-71-46; genus JACOSU01. Next base: position 5,027 of record JACOSU010000068.1, read on the forward strand.
ACGCCGCCGAGAAGTTGAGCACTGTGCGCGGGCAGATGCTCGCGAGCATGCTCTGGCTGTTGTCCACGTAGATCCGGCCCGCGTACTGAAGCTCGGCGCCGAGCGTCACGCCGCTCCTGCTCGCGTGCGCCGCGAGGTTCGCCATCACCGCAGGAAAGAGCGCGATCGAGTTGCCGTCGTAGCGCAGCGTGTCGGCGGACGTAAGTCCGTACACCTCCCGATAGTGCACGAAGTGGTTGTCGCTCAACGTGGCGTTGGCGTCGATCGCGCCACGCGCGTGACCTGCGAGCGCATGCTCGGCGCGGGCCGCGAATTCGATCCCCTGATGCACGGACTGCGCGGCATTGCCCAGGATCGGATAGCCGAGGTCGGTGTTGAACTGTCCTGCGTAGACCAGCTCGTCGCGGAAATCCATGCGGAAGAGATTGACCGTGAGCGACGCCGATGGCGCGCGCCAGGCGCCGCCCAGCTCGAAGTCGTGCACATGCTCGGGCCTGACCAGCGCGTCGCCGTAGACATTGTTCACGACGTCAGCGTTCTCGAACAGCGGCACGCTGCCCGGGCCCTCGCCGTCGTAGAGATCCTGGAACGATGGCTCGCGTGACGCGTACGACCACGACGCGAACGCGCTCGTGGCCTTGCGCGGCGCCCACGCGAGCGCGAGCCGCGGCAGCGCGAAGTCGTAGGTCTGATCGAATCGGATCCCGTCGAACGCGTCGCGTTCCATGACGTATTCCTGGTGCCGCCACGCGAGATCGGCGGTCAGCCTGAGCGCGTGCGGCAACGATCGCTCCTCGCGCGCGAACAGCCCGGCCGCGAGCGTGCGCGGGTGGTAATCGTAGTACTCGGGATCGGGCGGCGTGCCCGGCGGGAGCGTTCCGCCGCTCAGCACTTCGCCCACGTGATGACCGTCGTGCGCGCGGATCTCGCCGCCCAGCGTGAGCGCGCCGTCCGCGTGCTCGATTCTCACGCGCGGCACCCAGCCGTAATGGCGGTTCACGATCTGCCGGCGGCGCGTGACGTCGGTCTGCTCGAGCGTGAAGCGCCCCGAGCCATCCTGCGTGAGCGCGCCGGTGCCGTCCTGCTGGTAGTAGTCGCGCGGCGCGAGCGTCGAGTCGGTGGTGAGCCACGGCGACAGCCGGTAGTCCGAGAGATACTGTGCGGTGCGCAACTCGTCGTAATACCCACGCCCGTCGAAATAGAACAGCGTCTGCGAGAACAGCACTCCGCGCGATGGCGCCCAGCTGTGGATCAATTCGTAATGCGGCTCGAAGAAGTGATCGCGCTCGCCCGTCCAGGTGATCGGATTGAAGCGGCGGTCGTGATCGCGATTGCCGGTGACGAGCCCGTCGAGATAGTCGGCCGGCACCGCGAGATAGGCGAGATGGGTCTCTTCGGGGCCGCCGTAGAGATTGACGCGGAACGACTGGCGATCGAGCGTGCGGCGCGCCGACAGCGCATAGGACCACAGGCGGCTGAATGACTGCTCGCGATAGCCGTTGGTTTCGATTCGCGAGTAGCGTCCATACACGTTCCAGCCGCCCGCGAGCGCGCCCGAGTTCATCTCGAGCATCACGCGCCGGGTGTCGAACGATCCCCACGCGGCGAGCGCGCTGGCCGAGGGCGCTTCCTGCGCGGGTCCGGTCTCGAGATTGACGCTCCCGCCGAGCGAAGCCGCGCCGTAGAGCGCCGAGCCGACGCCGCGCTGCACTTCGACCTCGGACGTCGAAGCAAGCAGATCCGGATGATCGATCCAGTAGACCTCGTGCGACTCGGGGTCGTTGAGAGGCACGCCGTTGATGAGCACGCTGATGCGGCGCTGCGGAAATCCACGCAGCGACAGGTACGAGTAGCCGATCCCGTTGCCGGCGTCGGAATAGGCGTAGGCGCCCGGGAGCGTGGCGAGCGCCATCGGCGTGTCCTGCCCGGCATTGAGCGAGCGCAGCGCTTCGCGATCGAGCGTGGTGCGCGCGAACGGCGCGTGCTCGCCGGTGCGCGTGGTCGAGACCTCGACCTGCTCGAGCGGCACCACGTGAGCGAGCGTGTCGGAGACGGAGGAATCGCGCGCGGCGCTGATCGTGGACGCGCCGGATCCGGCGTTGCCCACGGACTGAGCAGGGTGCGCGGGCGAGGCGGCGAGGGCTGCGCACAGCGCGAGCGTGGCGAACGAACGATGGATCTTCATGACGGTTTCCTTTCGAGTCGCAGGCTCCAGCCCGCGATGTAAGTGATCAGAGACGCGGAGAGGCCAACGTAAATCGGTTCGATGGACCACACGCCACGCGGACCGGGAGCGCCCGACATGCGGCGCTCCAGCACCCACAGCAGCGAAATTGCGAACGGCAGCGCCATGGCGACGAGCGTCAGGCGCGCGCCCAAGCGCCCGCGCCGCAGCATCGCGGTCGCGACCGGCATCAGCAGGGTCGGCGTCGAGATCGAGCCCAGGTCGTGCCACAGATCAATCACGCTCTGCTCGGTGATGGCGAGCGCGGTGGCGAACGCGGCCGAGATCCAGAGCCCGATCTGCGAGTTGCGCGTCAGGCGTTCTTCGCCGCGGTCGCGGCTCAGCCGCCAGATGAAATCGCGGCCCACGGTGGTGGCGGCGATGAATCCGTAGGAGTCGATCGTGCTCATCACGGTCGCGATCATGGCCAGGTAGAACAGCCCGAGCGCGACCGGCGGCAGCGTGATGCGCGCCAGCTCGGGGAACGCGAACACCGGCTGCGAGAGGTGCGGCAGCAGCGCACGCGCGTACATGCCGGTCGCGGTGGTCAGGAAGTCGAACAGGATCCAGAACGCGATCGAGACCAGCACGCCGCGCTTGGCGACCCTCGGGTCGCGCGCCGCGAACGCGCGCTGCCAGAAGCCGGGATCCACCAGCGTTGAGAGCGCGATGAAGTACCAGACGATCACGGCCGAGGCCGGCAGGCCGCCGTTCCAGCTGAAGTGGGAGGCCGGCAGCCTCGCGGCCAGGAATCCCACGCCGCCGTGACGAGCGATCAGGAAGCCGAACATCACGAGGAATCCCAAGTACATCAGCACGAACTGCACCTGATCGGTCAGCACCACGCTGCGCAGCCCGCCGTTGTAGATGTAGAACACCGAGAACAGCGCGGCCGCCACCACGCATGGCGTGAGCGGCAGATGAAACATCGAGGCGAACAGCGTGCCCAGCATCAGAATGTAGGCGGCGGGCGCCGACACCACGAAGATCGAGAGCGCGCCCATCAGCGCGGAAGCGCGGCCGTAGTGGCGATCGAGCAGGTCGGGCAGCGTGTAGAGCGCCTCTTCGCGCGCGCGCCTGGCGAAGAACATCGCGAACAGCAGCGCGCCGATGTAATAGGGCACGCCGAACACCAGCCAGTTCGAGACGCCGTAGCGGAACGAGTATTCGCCCACGCCGAGGATGCCGCCGTACCAGGTGGCGACCAGGGTGGCGACCAGCGCCGGCAGCGTGACGCGGCGGCCGGCCACCAGATAGTCCGCGGCCGACGCGGCGCGGCCGCGCATGCGCAACCACACCGCGGCGAGAAAGCCGAAGTAGAGCAGGACCAGCCCCCAGTCGAGGGGGCTGTGGCTGAACATCTCGAGATCCCCTGCCCGGATTCGGCGCTTCCCTGGACAACGGAAAAGCCGCCCCAGGCGAGAAGGGACGGCTCGAAGGCAATCGGAGAGCCCGTTTGTCTTCGCCGTTTCCCTACGCTGGTCTTAGCCAGTTCAGGTTCAGAGGGTGTGCTCTCAGGCCGGCGGTTTCCCGCCGACCACCCCTAACGACGCGC
>JACOSU010000069.1 GCA_016178685.1 Candidatus Eiseniibacteriota bacterium
TCCCCGTGGGCGGCCCCGACAGCCAGGTGCGCGAGGTATGGCGCCGATCGATGGGTGGCGCCTGGCAGCGGCAGCGACACGGAGAATGTCGTTTCGTTCCCCTGGTCGGCCGTGACGCGTGGCGGGACGAGCGGGAGACATCCGAATAGAGCGTCGGGGCGTGGCTCAGCCTGGTCGAGCACCTGGTTCGGGACCAGGGGGGCGGAGGTTCAAATCCTCTCGCCCCGACCATTTCTTTTTTCCCCGCGATGAGCCGCGGCGCGAGGCGGGCTCCCGGTGCCGTCACCGAACGCGACGCGGTCCCGATGTGGTCGCCTGGAGCGCCCGAACTCAGACCCGCTTGACAGCCGGAGGCGGATTGCCGGCATGCTGCCCTCCGTCTTGATCCAGCGCCTGCACGTCATTCTGCGCGGCCGCGTCCAGGGAGTGGGCTTCCGTCACTTCGTCTGGAAGCGGGCGACCGAACTGGCCCTCGACGGCGAAGTGAGAAACCTCGCCGACGGCGCGGTCGAGATCGTCGCCAGCGGCGATGCCGTGGCTCTCGGCCGACTCCTCGAGATGGTACGGTGCGGCCCCTCATCGGCGCGCGTGGTCAACGTTGACGCCCATTACGATTCGCTCTCCGCTCCAGGGCCCGGATTTCATGTCGTGGAATGACGCGGAGCGGGGCGCGGCTCGATCCCCGAGCGCGATTACGAATCGCTGCTGGTGGACCCGGCATTCGACGACGATGAGTTCGAGCGGTTCCGCCTCCGGGCCGAACGCGCGGGGGTGACGCATCCGGAGGAGGCGGTCGAAGCGCTGGGGCGACCGGCACCCGAGCCGCCGGAGCGGATTCCGATCGCGACCCGCTCGACCGCTACCTGGCCGACATCGGACGCTTTCCGCTCCTGCCGCATCCCGAACTGCTGGCGCTGGCGAGCCGCTCGCGAGCGGGCGACCCCCGGGCACGAAAGAACATCATCCTCGCGAACCTGCGGCTGGTGGTGCACGTCGCCCGCGGATATCGCGATCGCGGCCTCGTGCTGCTCGACCTGATCGAGGAAGGCAACCTCGGGCTCATCCACGCGGTGGATCGATTCGAGCCCGAACGAGGCCTGCGCTTCAGCACCTACGCGTCGATCTGGATCCGACAGGCGATGCTGCGCGGAGTCGCCGAGCAGTCGCGATCGGTGCGAATTCCGGTGCAGATGTTCCAGCAGGTGAATCGCTACGTCCGCGTCGATCGAATGCTGCGCGGCACGCTCCGGCGCGAGCCCACCCCCGAAGAGGTGGGGCGCGAACTGGGAATCTCGGCCGGGCGCGCCGAGCAGCTGGCGGGCCTCCTCACCGGTCTGCGATCGCTCGACGAGGGATCGCGCATGGAAGCATTCGAGCAGTTGTCGGGTGAGGATCTCGGCCAGGCCCCGATGTCGGTCGAGGACCTGGTCGACGTGCAGATCGAACACGAGAAGATCGATCGTCTGTTGCGCAGCCTGAGCCGGCGTGAGGAGCAGATGATCCGCATCCGCCATGGCTTCTACGACGGCGCCTCGCGCAGCCTGCAGCAGACCGGCGAGCATTTCCGAATCTCGCGTGAGCGGGTGCGGCAGATCGAATCGCGCGCGCTCGAGAAGCTGCGCCGCGCAATCGAGCTCCAGGACATGGACCGGGACAGCAGTGCTGTGTTTCACTGACCGTCGGCGGCGCCGCGACGCGCGGAACGCGGGCGGGGAAGGACGGGACGGCGGGACGGTGTGCGACGCGCGAAACCCGAGCGGGGAGCGACGAATGGCAGAGCTACGACATCTGATCCGGGAGGTGCCCGATTTTCCGCACCGGGGCATCCTGTTCAAGGACATCACGCCGCTGCTGCTCGATCCGTCCGCATTCGCGGACTGCATCTCGCAGCTCGCCGCGCGCGTCCCCAGGCCCGAGGCGGTGGTCGCGATCGAATCGCGCGGCTTCGTGTTCGGAGCCACGCTCGCGCTCGAGTGGCGCGTGCCGTTCGTGCCGGCGCGAAAATTCGGCAAGCTGCCGGGCCGCACCATGCGACAGGTCTATTCGCTGGAATACGGCGAGGACACGCTCGAAATCCACACCGACGCGCTGCGGCGCGGCCAGCGCGTCGTGATCGTGGATGATCTGCTCGCGACCGGCGGCACCGCCGCGGCTGCCGCGAAGCTGGTCGAACAACTGGACGCGCGAATCGACGCGCTGTTGTTCGTGATCGAGCTCGCCGGGCAGGGCGGACGCGAGAAGCTCTCGCCGCACCGAGTCGAAGCGGAAGA
>JACOSU010000061.1 GCA_016178685.1 Candidatus Eiseniibacteriota bacterium
CGCGTGCAGCCGGGTCGCGCCGGGTTTGCCGCGCCGGTGCCGCCACCATCGCCACAGAATCACCCAGCGATGCGACGCGTACACGACGATCAGCGTCTGGACGAGACCGTAGGCGAGCACGGCCAACCCCCGCACCCGGAGCACCGCGAGAGGCGTCGACGGCGCCGCGTCGAGCGCGGCGATGGCGTTCAATGCGTGGGGACTCCCCGGGGGAAATCGCGTCGATCCCGGCGATCGGAGAAGAAAGCGGACAGCAAAAGGGAAACGTTCCTCCGCCGTCCGCGTGACCTGCTCATCACGGTACGACTTCGAAATCCGCGTCGACCGCGCCTGAACCGCCGTCCTTGCCGCGGCCGTCGTCCTTTTGCGACGATTCCGGCGTTGGCCCGCCGCCCGCCGCTCCGCTCTGCTGGTAGAGCGCTGCCGCCGCCTCGTGCCACGCGGCCTGGAGCGCCTCCGTCGCGCCGGCGATCGCCGACGCGTCCTCGCCCTTCAGAGCTTCGCGCACGCGGCCGAGCGCCTCTTCGATCCTGGTCTTGAGCGCGGCGTCGAGCTTCCCGCCGTGTTCCTTGAGGTTCTTCTCGACCTCGTAGGCCAGCGCATCGCCACGGTTGCGTGCCTCGATCGACTCCTTGCGCTGGCGATCCTCCCCCGCGTGCTCCTCGGCGTCCTTCACCATGCGCCGAATCTCGCTCTCATCGAGGCCGCTCGAGGCCTCGATGCGGATGCTCTGCTCCTTGCCGGTCGCGCGATCCTTCGCCGAAACGTGGAGGATGCCGTTCGCGTCGATGTCGAACGACACTTCGATCTGAGGCATTCCCCGTGGCGCCGGCGGAAGTCCGTCCAGGTGGAACCGGCCGATGGTCTTGTTGCCCGGCGCCATCGGGCGCTCACCCTGCAGCACGTGCACTTCGACCGTGGTCTGGTTGTCCGAGGCGGTCGAGAACACTTCGCTCTTGCGCGTCGGGATCGTGGTGTTGCGCGGGATCAGCGTGGTCATGACGCCACCCAGCGTCTCGATCCCGAGGGACAGCGGCGTCACGTCGAGCAGCACCACGTCGCGCACGTCGCCCGTGAGCACCGCGCCCTGGATCGCGGCGCCGATCGCCACCACCTCGTCGGGGTTGACGCCCTTGTGCGGCTCCTTCCCGAACACGGCGCGCACCAGCTCCTGCACCTTCGGCATGCGCGTCGCGCCACCCACCAGCACGACCTCGTCGATCTGGTTCGCGGCGAGGCCGGCGTCCTTGAGCGCCTGCAGCACCGGACCGCGGCAGCGCTCGACCAGGTCGTCGACCAGTTGCTCGAGCTTCGCGCGCGTCAGGCGGATGTTCAGGTGCTTCGGCCCATTCTGATCGGCGGTGATGAACGGCAGGTTGACGTCGGTCTCGAGAGTGCCCGACAACTCGCATTTGGCCTTTTCCGCAGC
>JACOSU010000062.1 GCA_016178685.1 Candidatus Eiseniibacteriota bacterium
GCCTGGGGCAACAACAATGGCGCGATCTTCAGGTCGCCACATTTCGCGGACAGCCTCAAGGTCCAGCTGCTTCCGGCGGACGTGGTCTCGAACCTGCCCGGCCTTCGTGCGTTCTGGGTGCGCGACACCAGCTGGGTCGCGGCGTGGGCCGATCCCAACGCGCTCGCGCCCCCGGCCGGCGTGCGGCTCCCGGTCGCTCTCGACGTTCCGTCGCCGGGAGGCGGCCGGATCGTACTGTTTAGCTTCCCGTTACGGGCCGGGAACCAGTTTTTCACCGCCCCGCGCGTTCTGTCGAAAGTCCTTCAGGAATTCGGGGTTAGCGGGCCTTGACGGTTCCGTGATCATCGGGCAAGGTTTTATTTCCTATTGACTTAGCCCGCCATGGCGGTACCATCTGCTGTGGATTGTGGCTCCATGTAGGACTAGCGAAATCGGAGTTCCGCGAGGCTCCAAAAAATCTCTCGGCCGGCTCCGCCGACCATGGAGGAACCGCACGCCTGACCACGTTGCCCGTACTTCGCCCACCGTTGATTCCCACCCGTGACCCAGGAGTGCATCGATGAGAAAGAAGGCTGCTCTTCTTGCGATGATCGCACTGGCGTGCCTGACCGCCGGGAATGTCGCCGCCAGGAACAAGTACCCGCCAGGGCCCGCGTATCGAACGTGTCCCGACACGCTGAAAATTTACGACGTCCGCCAGCCCGACACCACGATCGCACCGTGTCACCCGGCCTTGCTCGACACCGTTTACGGCGTCCGCGGCATCATCACCGGCTTCGACGACAAGCCGAGCGCGTTCGCGATCTACTTCCAAAATTACTTTCCCGACAGTTCGCGTGTTTGGACGGGCGTTCAGGCATTCACGGGCGCCACGAACTACAAGGGCTCGGTGCCCGGCACGCCGACCGGCGGCAATCTCGCACTGGGTGACAGCATCGTGGTGTACGGCACCACCCAGTTGTTCCCGAACCCCAACGGCACGCCTGAAATCGAAGGGCCGGACGCGGTTCAAAGCACAAACGACATCATCATCCGGAAGATCAGCGGCGGGAATCCTCTTCCGCCCTGGACGATCATGAGCACGCACGAGCTCAACTGGATCCCGGGCATTTCGGCAGGCACCGCCGAGCCTCACCAGGAGATGCTGGTCCGCGTGCGCGGGCCACTGATCGTGACCCGAAGGTCGGTCAACGGGTCCAGCAGTCCCGGCATGCCATTCAGCAGTGCGCTCAACGCTGGATCCTTCCTGTGCACCCGGCTCGATACCTGCTGCGATTCGGTTCTCGTGGACCAGATAACGCTGTCGGCGCTGCTTCCGCCCGCGGTCGGCGCGGTCCTCGACTCCGTGCAGGGCATCGTGAACCGCGGGACCACGAACGGGATCAACTCCTACCGTCTCCAGACCCGGACGGCCGCTGATCTGTTCGCCGCGCTCCCGCCGAATCTCGATGACGCGTACCCGATCGCGGACAACAAGCTTCGCCTGGTGTTCAGCCGCACCGTGACCAAGGCCAGTGCCGAGAGCGTTTCGTATTACTCGCTCGCTTCGTTCGGCACCATCAATTCGGCGACGCTGGTGGGTGGCGCGGGCAACGTCGTGATTCTCGACATCACGAACGGGCTGGCCCATGGTGATCCGGAAGGCGTGACCGCCTCGAATATCGCTGACTTCGCCAGCGGTCTGCGCATGCCCACGCCCCAGTCGCGCACGTTCTTCAACGGACTGATGAGCTGCGCCGAGGTGCAGGCGCCGGATCCGGGTGTGATGGGGCTGACCGCTTCACCGTGTGTCGATCGCTCGCGTTTCGCGGGTACCGGAACCGCGCTCGGCAACCGCATGTCGGTCACCGGCATCTGCACCGCGTCGGGTCTCGGTTCGCTCTACTACATCGAGGATCTGAACGGCGCGCAGCGCGGCGGAATGTCCATCTTCGGACCGCCGACCTCGCTGATCGTGGGCCACTCGTACATCCTGGCGGGCGGCATTCAGGAATTCGGCAGCGAGACCGAAATGTCCGGCTCGGTATTCGTGCAGGACAACGGTGTGTCGCCGATGCCTCCGACCACACTGAAGACCATCGCGGTGCTCAAGGACACGACCTGCGACGCGACGCAGTCGCTTACGAACGGCGAGGACTATGAAGGCATGCTGGTCGCGCTCAGTTGCGTCCAGATCACCGAGAACGCCACCGCGGGGAGCAGCTTCCACGTCGCGAGCGGAACCGACACCTTCCTGGTCTCGGGACTCGCCGGCCCGTTCACGTTCGCCGCGGACTCGGGCCACGTGATCAGCGTCAACGGCATCCTGCACTTCTCGAATGCGACGTACCGCATCGTGCCGCGCAGCAAC
>JACOSU010000043.1 GCA_016178685.1 Candidatus Eiseniibacteriota bacterium
GTAGGTCCCCCGGATCCCACTCGCGGAACCTTTCGAGCAACGCCGCGCGTGCCCGGAACAGTCTCGATTTGACCGCGCTCTCGGAGATTCCGAGCACTTTCGCCGTCTCGAGCACCGAAAGCCCGATCCGCTCCTTGAGCACCACCGCCTGTCGCTGCTCGATCGGCAGGCTCTCGAGCGCCCGCTCGAGCGCCGCGAGCCGCACGTTCCGATCGAGCGCCTCGTCCCACTCCGGCAGCGGGTTCACGATCAGCCCGGCAGCTTCGAGCGGATTCGCGTCCTCGATCCTGCCGCCTTCGAAACGGCGGCGCCTCAGCGCATCCTTTGCGCGGTTCGCGACGATGCGCAGCACCCACGTGCGCAAGCCCCGCTCGCCTCGAAACCCCGGCGCCGCCTCCTGAACGCGCACCAGTGCATCCGCCACCACGTCGTCGGCCTGGTCCCGGTCGCGCAGCAGGCTGCGCGCGAGCGTGAGCATCGCACCGCCCAGCTCCCGGTAGAGTTCGCCCAGGGCGTCGAGATCCCGCGCCCTGAGCCGCGCGATCAGGCTTGCCTCGTCAATGGCCAGTGGGCGGTCTCCGTTTCTCGAGACATGGACGATCCAGCGGCCCCCGGGTTGCGCCGAATCCGCTTGACCCCCCGTGCCCGCGGTCCCTAGATTGCCAAATCTCATTGTCTCATGGCGTTAACCGCGAGGTGCGGGTGCCGGTGCGGGGAGTCGGTGTGGACGTGATCCAGGTGTCGCGGCTGGTCCAGTCGCTCGCGCGGTTCGGCGAGCGCATGGAGCGGCGCCTGTTCACCGCGGGCGAGCTGGCGTATTGCAGGACGCACAAGGATCCGCTGCCCCATCTGGCCGCTCGCTTCGCGGCCAAGGAAGCGGCTTCCAAGGCGCTCGGCACCGGCATGAGCCACGGCGTCGGATGGACCCAGATCGAAGTGCTGCAGCCCGGGGGCCGGGTGCCCGAGCTGAGTTTCACGGGCGCCGCGCTCGAACGCTTTCAAGCGCTGGGAGCGACGCGCTCGCATCTGTCGCTCACGCACGACGGCGGGATCGCGATCGCATGTGTCGTGATCGAGGACGCACCGTGAAGATCGCGCGGGTTCTGATCGCGAATCGCGGCGAGATCGCGGTGCGGATCATCCGCACGCTGCGCGAACTCGGCATCACGTCGATCGCGGTGTTCAGCGAGCCCGACCGCGCCTCGCTCCACGTGCTGATGGCCGACGAAGCCTACCCGATCGGGCCCGGCCCCGCGCGCGAGAGCTACCTGAACGCTGATCGCGTGATCGCGACCGCGAAGCGGTCACGCGCCGACGCGGTTCACCCCGGCTACGGATTCTTCGCCGAGAACGAAACGTTCGCGCGCGCGTGCGAGAGCGCGGGCCTGGCGTGGGTCGGCCCCGCTCCCGCCACCATCGCCGCGCTCGGCGACAAGCTCGCGGCGCGCGCGGCCGCGCTCCAGGCGGGCGTACCTGTGATTCCTGGCTCTCCAGGGCCGGTCGCGACGCTCGATCAGGCGCGCGCGATCGCGAAGCGGATCGGCTGGCCGATGATGCTGAAGGCCGCGGCCGGCGGCGGCGGCAAGGGAATGCGCGTGGTGCGCGACGACGCCGAATTGGAGAGCGCGTTTCGCGTGACGCGCGGTGAAGCCGGCGCGGCGTTCGGCGACGACCGCGTGTTCATCGAGCGGGCGATCGAGCGGCCGCGCCACGTCGAGGCGCAGATTCTGGCCGATGGGCAGGGCGGCGTCGTGTTCCTCGGCGAACGGGAGTGTTCGATCCAGCGACGCCACCAGAAACTGATCGAGGAGACGCCGTCGCCCGCGTTCGGTCCGTTGCTGCGCGCCGAGTTCGGCGAAGCGGCGTGCCGCATCGCCCGCGCCGTCGGGTATCGCAGCGCCGGCACCGTCGAATTCATTCTGGATCCGGACGGTCGTTTCTACTTCCTCGAGGTCAACACCCGCCTGCAGGTCGAGCATCCCGTGACGGAAATGGTCACGGGCCTCGACCTGGTGGCCGAGCAGATCCGCATCGCGGAGGGCGACACGTTCTCGTTCGGCGCCGACCCGCCCGAGGCGCGCGGTTGGTCGATCGAAGCGCGCGTGATCGCCGAGGATCCGACCACGAACTTCATGCCCTCGGTCGGGCGCATCGAGCGCGTGCGCTTTCCCCAGGGCCCCGGCGTGCGGAACGACGCCGGCATCTACCGCGGCTACGACGTACCGGTCTACTACGATTCGCTGCTCGCGAAGCTGGTGGTGTGGGGCACCGACCGCGAACAGGCCCGGCGCCGGCTGCTGCGCGCGCTGGATGAATTCGTGCTCGAAGGTCCACGCCACAACCTCGCGTTCCACCGCTGGCTCGCATCCCATCCGGTATTCGCGGCCGGCCGGAAGAGCACTTCCGTCCCGCGATGTTGGCACCGGGCGCCGAGAGCCGCGAGGTCGCGGTGCTGGCCGCCGCGCTCCATGCGCGCGAGGATCGGTTGCGCGTCGCGCTCCCGGCCGTCGACGGTCACGGCGACCGCCCGGCGTGGCGGTGGACCGACCGACGGCGCAAAGTGAGGACGCGGCGATGAAATTCTGGGTCACGCTGGAAGATCGCGAAGCCGAGGTGCAGTTTCGCACTGACGGCGACCGACTGATGCTCGAGATCGAAGGCCGGCGCATCGAGGCGGACTTTCACCGGCTTCCCGACGGAGAGGTGTACTCGCTGATCGTGGATGGCCGATCCCATGAAGTGCGCGTCGCGCCCGGCGCCGAAGCGCTCGAGGTGACGGTGCGCGGCACGATGATCCCGGTCGAAGTGCGCCACCCGCTCGAGAAAATGCTCAGGGCGACGCAACGCGCGGGTCGCGCGGCGGCGGGAGAGACCGTGAACGCGCCGATGCCGGGCGTGGTGGTGGCGCTGCGCGTGAAGGCGGGCGACGCGGTGGCCGCGGGTCAGGCGGTGGTGGTGATCGAGGCGATGAAGATGCAGAACGAGCTGGCCGCAAGATACGGCGGAGTGGTGAGCGAGATCCTGGTAACCGAACGGGCGTCGGTGGCCGCGGGCCAGCCGCTGGTGCGCTTGAAGGCGCCGGCGTGAGCACACGCCGCACGAAACAGCGCGGTGCGACCACGGCGGGCGCTGCGCGTCGCCGCCCTGCTTCCGCGCCGGGCGCCGGGATCACGCCGCGGGGCCGCGTCGTCAAGTCCCCGGCGCCGCTGCCGCCACGCGTGACCCCGTCGGGCATTCCGATCCCGCCGCTGTGCGTTTCGTCCGACCTCCCACGCGATCTCGCGCGCCGGACGCCCCCGCCGGGCGTGCCGCCCTACACGCGCGGCATCCACGCCGGAATGTACCGGGCGCGGCTCTGGACCATGCGGCAGTATGCCGGCTTCGGCAGCGCGCGTCAGACCAACCAGCGCTTCCGCTACCTGCTCGAGCAGGGGCAGACCGGGCTCTCGGTCGCGTTCGACCTGCCGACTCAGATGGGCTACGACTCCGATGCCGTTCTGGCGCGCGGTGAGGTCGGCAAGGTCGGCGTGGCGATCTCGTGTCTCGCCGACATGGAGGCGTTGCTCGACGAACTGCC
>JACOSU010000082.1 GCA_016178685.1 Candidatus Eiseniibacteriota bacterium
CCATCAGTTGGCTGCATCAGTTCAAGCGCCTCCGCGTCCGCTACGAACGTCGCGCCGACATCCACGAAGCCTTCCTCACGCTGGGCTGCATCCTGATCTGCTGCAGGATCGCCGTGAGAGCGTTTTGAAAGGAGCTCTAAAACAGCGAGCGTGCGCGGTCAATCGCGCGGCGTGAATCACGCGCCCGGTCAATTTCAGCGTCGCACCAGCACCAGTCGAAGCGGCTTCGCATGCCCTCGCAGGCAATCCGCCGTTCGCTCGCTCTCGGCACCGGAGAGTCGGAACGGCTCGCGCTCGGGAATGCCGATCTCGACGCGGTGCGCTCCGCACGGCACGCCGTGCAGCACGAACGACCGCGGTGGTCCCATGAAGAGCTCGACCGTGTCGCGCACGGCGCGCGCGTCGGACAGCCAAACCCTTATGCGCATGCGATGCGCGAGCGGATGGTCCCAGTTCACCTCGATCGTGCCCTCGACGTCGCACTCGCAGGGTGGCGTGTTCTGCCATCCGGAGGTCGAGGAATCGGCGCTCTGCGGCGCCGAAGGCGTGAGCAACGGCACGCCTGACTCGGGGGTCGAGACAATCTTCGACATGGTCCCGGTGGTCTGAACGCTGGTCCCCATGACCGCCGGTGCCGGGGCGCCGTGCGACGCTGATGTGCTCCTAGGCGCTGCGGCACTCCGCGGCGTGGGCGCTTTCGTCACGGTCGGCACGGGCGCGGGCGTCAGCTGCGGCGCGAGCGCTTTCGTCACGGTCGGCGCGGGCGCGGGCGTTGGTGCGTTCGTCACGGGCGCAGGGGCATTCATCACGAGCGGAGCGGGAGCGGGCGCGCTTGTCTCCTGCGGGGCGGGTGCGTTCACGACGGGCGGCGCGGCGGCCGCAGTGTCGGTCCCGAGCGCGTGCGCCGGAGCGCGAAACACGGTCGGCGCCGGCGCGGGCAGCGGCGCAGTTCCGTGCGCCGTTTCACGCGGAGCGGGCGCCGGCAGCGCGGCCGCGCTCTCGTGCAGCCGGAGCGGCGGCGGCGGTGGCGTGCTGTCGGGGCGCGACGCGATCGCGGAGGCCGGCGCTTCGACACCGCGCAGTACCACGACGTCTTCGGCCCCGAGCCGGAGATCGTGATTTGCACTCGCGGCGCCGGCGTGGCCGAAGAAAACGAGTTCGACCGGGACCGGATCGGGATTCACTCCCAGAAACGCGCTCTTCCCCGAGGCCGAAGAGAGCGCCATCAGCAGCGAGGTCAGCGCCGCCGCGCTGTTCGATCTCACGCGCAGCTTCGCTCCGCCCTCGGCCGCCCCGATCACCGAGATTTCGAATCGCGCGGCGTCATTGCCGTCGGCCATCGCGAAATGCGAACCGCCGTGCTGGATGCGCAGCGTGAACGTGACGGGACGGCGCGCGCCGTCTCTCAGGCCATCGAGCGGCACCAGGATCGCGTAACGTCCGTCGCTTGCGGTGATCGCGCCCGACGCGCGCGCTCCGTCGATTTCGGCGCGCGCGTGCTCGACCGGCCAGCCGGTCGAATCCAGCGCGCGCCCGCTGAGCCGCAGTCGCAGACTTTCGGCGGGGATCGAGAACGCGACATGCGGCAGGGCGGCCGCGAGAATCGCACTCGCGATCAGCGCGGCGCGGTGGAACGTCATGAGGGGCCGGGCCTCTCCGGAACTACGAGCTCTTCGCCAGTTCCTCGTAGAGGTACGCGACGCTGCGCATGCCGCCGAAATACGAGCTCAGCGAAAACTTCTCATTCGGAGCATGCACTTGATCGTCGTCGAGACCGAACCCCATGAGGATGCACGGCAAGCCGTGGGTCTGTTCGAACGTCTCCATGACGGGAATGGAGCCTCCCTCGCGCGCCATCACCGGTGGCTTCGTCCACGCGCGGCCCAGCGCCCGCACCGCAGCCTGCAGCATCGGGTGCTTCGGATCACTGAGGTAGGGCCGCCCGCCGTGCAGGTCGCGCACCTTCACGGTCACCCCCGGGGGCGCCAGCTTTCGAACGTAGGCTTCGAAGCGCGGGAACAGCTCGACCGGATCCTGGTCGGGCACCAACCGCATGCTGACCTTCGCGGCCGCGAATGAAGGCAGCACGGTCTTGCTGCCCTCGCCGATATATCCGCTCCACATTCCGTTCACATCGAGCGTGGGACGGATGGTGATGCGCTCGGCCGTGCTGTAGCCCTTCTCCCCCCACGGCGCGGGGGCGCCCGCTTCGGCGAGATATGGTTTTTCGTCGAGCGTGCGATTGATCATCGCGCGCTCTTCGGCCGACACGCCTTGCACACGATCGTAGAACCCCGGCACCGTGATGCGGCCATCGCCATCTTTGAGCGCGGTCAGGATCGCGGCCAGCGCGTTCGCGGGATTCTGCACCGCGCCGCCGAAATGTCCGGAATGCAGGTCGTGCGCCGGCCCCACGACTTCGATCTGGGTGTAAAGGATGCCGCGCAGCGCGTAGCACAGCGCGGGCTGATCGGGTCCCGGCATCGCGGTGTCGCTCACCACGATCACATCGGCGTCGAGCTCCGCGCGATGCGCGCGCAGGAACTTCGCCAGGTTTTCGCTGCCGACCTCTTCCTCTCCCTCGAACACAATCTTCACGTTGATCGGCAGCCGGCCGCTCACCTTCAGGTGCGCTTCGAGCGCTTTGACGTGCATGTAGACCTGGCCCTTGTCGTCCACCGCGCCGCGCGCGTAGAGCTTGCCGTCGCGCAGCGTGGGTTCGAACGGCGGCGTGGTCCAGAGCTCGAGCGGTTCGGGAGGTTGCACGTCGTAGTGGCCGTAGATCAGCGCGGTGGGCCTGCCGGGCGCGCCGAGCCACTCCGCGTACACCAGCGGATGCCCGTCGGTCGGCCGCACTTCGCTGCGCGTCATGCCGATGCGCTTGAGTTCGTCGGCCAGGTGGCGCGCGCAGCGCTGCATGTCTTCACGGTGCTCGGGCTGCGCGCTGACGCTCGGAATGCGCAGCGCTGCCTTCAGGTCGTCCAGGAACCGATCGCGATTCTCATCGAGATAGCGGGTCAGTGCATCCATTCGGCGCCGCTCCGAAGGAGGTGTGAACGGTGAGCGTGAGCGAACGACTCTAGCACACCGCGGCGAGCGAGCGCTCACCGCATGGCGCCCGTGCGGCCGAGGCGCCGCTCATTTCGCGTGCGATTCGCGTCGAACGGGCGCGTCCGCTTCTTTACACGCCCGCGCGAATCTGTGAGGATGCTTGCTTCTCGTTTTCCCGGGTGCCCGAACTTCCATGAACGTGCGAATCATTCGATCCCAGTGCTGTGGAAGCGGACTGTGCGCAGAAATCGCGCCCGACGTTTTCGCGCTCGATTCGAAGCAGAAATCGACGGTGATCGATTCCGATGGCGCGGAGGTGGAGAAGCTGATCGAGGCGGCCGAGGCCTGCCCGTGCAGCGCGATCATCGTGGAGGACGACGCGGGCGAGCAGGTGGCGCCGTGATGAGCGACGCGGGCCGCAGTTCATGAGCGCCGCCCCTGCCGGGCGCCTGCACCGGCTGCGGGTTCTGCCAGGCCGGCTCGCGGTGTGCCGGCTGGCGCTCGATGCGCCGCTCCCGGCCTGGGTGTTCCATGCCGAGGCGCACTTCTTCTCGGTGACGCGCACGCCTGATGAGATTTCGGTGGTGTGCGCCGAGGACGATGTGCCGCCCTCGATCGATCGGGTGGAGCGCGGCTGGCGAGCGCTGATGCTCGAGGGCACGATCCCGTTCAGCGAGGTGGGAGTGCTGGCGTCGCTGCTCGCCCCGCTTGCTCAGGCCGGCGTGCCGGTGTTCGCGCTCTCCACGCACGACACCGACTACGTGCTGGTCCAGGAATCCGATCTCGCGTGCGCGGTCGCGGTGTTGAGGGAGCGGTTCGAGATCGACGCGGGCTCCTGAGGACGGATCAGTGTCAAGGCGCGAGTAGCGCCATCGGCGGCGATCACCCCTTGACCATCGGAAGCCCCGCGCTCCGCCATCGGTCCATGCCGCCCTCGGCGTGCACCACGCGCGCGAACCCGGCACGTTCCAGCACGCTCGATGCGATCGCGCTGCGATAGCCGCTCGCGCACACCACCGCCCACTCGGCGCCGCGGTCGAGTCCGGCGGCCTTCTCCTGCAACTGTGAAAGCGGAACGTGCGTCGCGCCCGCGACGTGCCCGCTCGCCCACTCGCCGCTCCGCCGCACGTCGAGCACCGAGCGGCCGGGCTTGAGCGCGCGTTCGACCGGCTCGATCGCGCACGCCGAGACCGGTAGCCCCGCAGCGCGCAACGCGGCCATGCCACCATCCAGAAGCCCGGCGACATTTTCATACCCGACGCGCTCGAGTCGCATGATCGCTTCTTCTTCGCGCGAGGGATCGACGACCAGCAGTAGGCTCTGTGCGGGCCCGACCAGCGTTCCCACCCAGGACGCGTACTGTCCATCGAGCGCCACGTGCAGTGCGCCCGCGACGTGGCCCTCCGCGTAAGCCCGCGTGTCACGCACATCGAGCTCGATCGCCCCGGCGCGCGCGGCGTCGGAAAACGCGGCGGCGCCGAGCCGGGGCGGCATTTCACGCTCGGAGCGAAGGCGCGGGCCTTCGCGGTTGAGGTCGCGGGAGTGCAGAAAATAAATGGGCGTCTCGGGCACGTCGCGCGTGATGTCGGCGATGAAGGCTTCGCGGGTCATCGGGCGCAGCGCGACATTCATGTCGCGCTCGCGGCCGATCGTGCTCCAGCTGTCCTTCGAGATGCTGCGCCCGCACAGCGAACCCGCGCCGTGCGCCGGGTAGACGCGCGTCTCATCGGGCAGCTTGAGCAGTTTTTCGTGCAGGCTGTCGTACATGAGCCCGGCGAGTTCCGCGACCGGGAGACGCGACGAGAGAATATCCACGCGCCCGACGTCGCCCACGAACAGCGTGTCGCCGGTGAACACGCCCCACGGGCGGGCGTCCCCCGAGCGTTCGTACACGACGTACGAAATGTGCTCGGGCGTGTGCCCGGGAGTCTCGAGCGCCCGGATGCGCAGGCTCCCGATCGCGAACTCGTCGCCTTCCCGCAGGGCCCGGTGCGGATAGGCGGCCTCGGCGCGCGCTCCGATACCGATCACGGCTCCGGTCGCCGCCGCGAGATCTCGATGGCCCGAGACGAAATCGGCGTGCAGGTGGGTCTCGAGCACGGTCGTGATGCGCAGGCCGTGAGCCGCGGCCTCCGCGAGATACATCTCGATGTCGCGCGACGGATCGACCACGGCCGCCTCACCCTGATCGCCCATCAGATACGAAGCGTGCGCGAGGCATCCGACATAGAACTGGCGGAAGTGCATGTCACCCTCCGCCCGCGGGCGCGGTGATGCCGCGGCCGGTGCGCAGCTGTTCCATGATTCCGTCGAGCACGGCCCGTGGCGGACGCACGCGCTCGAGCGGCAGCGCGGCGAGCGGCGCGGCGGTCAGGCGCAATTCGTCCTCGAACGGGTTCTTGGAACTCTCGATGTAGAGCAGGCCGGTCGCGAACTTCTGCTCGCGACGCGACTCGTGGATCGCGGTCAGCGCCGCCTCGCGGCTGGTGGGGTCGTAATCCTCGGCGAGTTTCTTCAGGAACAGGTGCGATCCGTCCGGCATCGTGACCTCGCGCGTGGTCCCGGGCGCGTAGTCCACGGTGATGTCTTCGTAATAGGGCACGAAGTCGATCTCGTGGAGCGGCTCGTCGTGCTCCTTGACCGCAGCGTACGACTTGGTCGAGCCCTCGTGGTCGGCAAACGTCACGCACGGGCTGATCACGTCGATCACCGCCGTGCCGCGGTGCGCGAACGCGGCCTTCAGGAGCGGCCTCAGCTGCTTCTGGTCGCCCGAGAACGAGCGCGCCACGAAGCCGCAGCCCAGCTCGATCGCGATCGCGCAGCAATCGATCGGCATCAGCTCGTTCACCGCGCCGCCCTTGGTGGTGCTCCCCACGTCGGCGGTGGCGGAGAACTGACCCTTGGTGAGTCCGTACACGCCGTTGTTCTCGATGATGTACACCACCGGCACGTTGCGGCGCACCAGGTGGCAGAACTGTCCGAGCCCGATGCTCGCGGTGTCGCCGTCGCCCGAGACGCCGATCAGCAGCAGGTCGCGGTTCGCCAGGTGCACGCCGGTCGCGATGCTGGGCATGCGCCCGTGCACGGCGTTGAAGCCGTGCGAGCGGCCCAGGAAATAGGCCGGCGTCTTGCTCGAGCAACCGATGCCCGACAACTTCGCCACGCGATGCGGCTCGAGTCCGGCCTCGAACGCGGCCTGGATGATGCCGCCCGTGATCGCGTTGTGACCACAGCCCGGGCACAGCGTGGTCCTGGAGCCGTCGTAGTCGGCGCGTGTGAGCCCGATCCGATTGACGCTTGCGCCTCCGGCCGGCGTAGCGGCGCTGAAATTCCGGGGCCCGATCATCGCGTCATTCCTGCGGCGAGCGTGGCGCTGAAATTCCGGGGCTGGATCATCGCGTCGCTCCTTCCGCGAGCGCGGCGCGCGCGGGGGCGCCCGGCTGCTCTTGAGCGAGGATCGCGTCGCTCACCGAACGGGCGTCTACCGGCATGCCGTCGAAATGCCGCACCGAGCGGATGCGCGGCGCGAGATCGCCGGCCTCGAGACGCGCGAGGTCGGCCACCTGCCCATCGCGATTCTGCTCGACCACGTACACGCGATCGTACTTCTGAACGAAGCGGCGGAAGTGGTCGGTGAACGGCAACGCCTTGAGCAGCAGGTAACCGCTCGAGATTCCTGAGGCGCGCAGCTGGTCGCGCGCCTCGATCATCGCCCAGTGCGTGGTGCCGAACGCAACCAGTCCGATCTTCGCCCCCGCGTCCTCGTCAAACACCGGGGCGGGAACCAGGCGCCGCGCGGTCTCCAGCTTCTTCGCGAGCCGCTCCATCCCACGCTGATACGCTTCGGGGCTCTCGGTATAGCGCGCCGCTTCGTCGTGGCCCGAGCCGCGCGTGAAGTACGTGCCTTTGGCGTCCCGGGTGCCGGGCAGCGTGCGGTACGGAATTCCATCGCCATCCACGTCGCGGTAACGCTCGAACTTCGGCAGCTTCGCGAGATCCTCGTCGCTCAGCACCTTGCCGCGGTCCCAGGGCTGCTCGGGATACGGAAACGGATCGCTCATCCACATGTTCATGCCGAGATCGAGATCGCTCAGCACGAACACCGGGGTCTGAAGCCGTTCGGCGAGATCGAACGCCTGCATGCCGAAGTCGTAGCAGTCGCGCACCGAGCTCGGCAGCAGCACCGGGTGCCGCGTGTCGCCATGCGAGAGGCCGTGGACGAATGCGATGTCGGCCTGCGAGGTGCGAGTGGGCAGCCCGGTGCTGGGGCCGATGCGCTGAATGTCCCAGATCACCGCCGGGATCTCGGCGTAGTAGCCGTAACCGGTGAATTCCGCCATCAGCGAGATGCCGGGGCCCGAGGTGCTGGTCATGGCGCGCGCGCCCGCCCATCCCGCGCCCAGCACCATGCCGATCGCGGCGATCTCGTCCTCGGCCTGCACCACCGCGAACGTGGCCTCGCCGGTCGCGGGATCGCGGCGATGCTGCTCCAGGTAACCGATCAGCGATTCGATCAGGCTCGAGGACGGCGTGATCGGATACCACGTCACGACCGAGACGCCGCCGAACATCGCGCCCAGGGCGCCCGCGGTGTTGCCCTCGATCAGAATCTTGCCCTGGTTGCGATCCATGCGCTCGAGCGTGAACGGATCGCGCTTCGGCAGGCTCGCGCGCGAGTACTCCCAGCCCGCGCGCACCGCGGCGTGATTCAACGCGAGCGCCCTGGGCTTCTTTCCCAGCTGCGCGTCGAGCGAGCGCTCGATCTCGTCCTCGGCGATGCCGAGCTTCTCGGCCAGCACTCCGACGTAGATCATGTTCACGACCAGCCGCCGCAGCCGCACGTCGGTGGTGATGGATTCCATCAGCTTCGGCATCGGCACGCGGTAGACGATGCGGTCGTCGGGGATGGACGGGAGCGCGATCTGTTCGTTCACCACGATCATGCTGCCGGGCGGCATCGCGGCGATGTCGTCCGCGGCGGTCTCGGGGTTCATCACGACCAGGATTTCGTTCTCGCGGCGGCGCGCGAGATAGCCGTCCCGGCTGACGCGGATCGTGAACCACGTCGGCAGTCCCGCGATGTTCGAGGGAAACAGGTTCTTGCCGCTCACCGGGACGCCCATCTGGAAGATCGCGCGCAACAGCACGCTGTTCGCGGTCTGGCTGCCCGATCCGTTGACCGTCGCGACGTGGATGCTGAAATCGTTGAGCACGCTCTTCACGAAATCTCCGGGCCGCCTAGGCCCGCTCCGGTCAGGTGTAGAGATCGCCCATCGTGACGCGCGCCGGCTTGCGCACGTGCAGGTAGGCGGAATTCGCGGCCACGCAGCCTTCACTCGAGGCCGTCAGCAGCAACTTGTACTTTCCATCGTAGGTGACGATGTCGCCGCACGCGAACACACCCTCGACCGAGGTCCGCATGTGGCCGTCCACCTTGATCTGGTTGCCCTCGACCTCGATTCCCCACTGCTTGACCGCGTCGAGGTTGACCGCCGCGCCGATGTTCACCACGAGATAATCGCACGGCAGCCGCGCGGGCTCACTCTCGCCCTTGGTCTGCGCGATCAGCGCCCGCAGCCGGCCGTTCTCGATCTCGAGCCCCTTGATGCGCGTGTTGAAGCGGCGCGGAATCCCCAGGTCGTTGACGAGATCGATGTTGCTCTCCATGCCGGTGAAGCGCTCGAGCACCTGGACGATCGTCACGCGCGCTCCGGCCTGGCGGGCGCTCTGCGCGCTCTCGAGCCCTGAGTCCCCGCCGCCCACCACCACCACGTCGCGACCCGCGGCGCGCGAGCGATCCGGCATGCGGTAGGTGAGCGAATCCTCGTCCAGCGCCTCCTCACCCGCGACCTTCAACCGGCGGGGCTCGAACGCGCCGCCGCCGATCGCCACGATCACCGAGGCCGAGCGGTCGCGGCCTTCATCGCCGGTCACGACGTCGCGCGACGCCACGTCGAAGCCGTCCTCCACGCGCACTAGCGCCGTCACGTTGCGATTCGGCGCGATCTCGACTTCGAGTTGGCGCGCGTGTTCGACCAGCTGGCCCGCGAGTTCGCCGGCGATGATGTGATGATAACCGGGCCAGTCGTGCACCGGCTTGTCGCCGTAGAGCGACACCAGCTGCCCGCCGGGACGCCCCGCGTCAACCACGCGAACGCTCATCTTGCGCATCCGGCAGTACATCGCCGCCGTGAGCCCGGCAGGGCCGCCCCCGATGATCAGGACCTCGTGCAACCCGCCTCCCGAAATGGAGTTTCGACCGGCCGCTGCGTTTCGATCGATCGCGCCCGGCCGCGGGCGCACCGGAATCACGCGGGCGGCGCGCCGGACCCGGTTGATCGCGCTGCGTATCGCGAGCGGGACCGCTGTCCATCGGCACGGGAAGGACACGACGTTAGGCGCGTTATGGCGGACGGTCAAGCCGCTTGAGGCGGCCACTTGACCGCCTTTCGCAGCGGCCCTAGCGTTCCCGATCATGCACACGCACGACGAGCTGCGCATCGAGCCCGCGCCCGAAATCCTTGACGCGGCGCGCCGCTGGCTCGCGCCGGTGAGGACCGCGCTCGGCACCGAGTTCGCGGCCGCCTACCTGACCGGCAGCGTGCTGACCCAGGGATTCGATCCGCGCCATTCGCACGTGAATGTGCTGATCGTGGCGCGCGCGCTCGATACCGGCCTGCTCGATTCGCTGGCGCGCGCGGTGCCGCGTCCCGGCAAGCCCCGGCTCGATCCGCTGTTCGTGAGCCTGCGGCAGATCGAGAGATCGCTCGACGTGTTCCCGATCGAATGGCTCGAAGTCCAGGAGCGCCACCTGCGGATCGAGGGCGACGACGTGTTCGCCGCGCTGGAGGTGCCGCGCGCGGCGCTCCGGCGGCAGTGCGAGCACGAGCTGCGCGGCAAGCACCTGCGGCTGCGGCAGGCGTACGTGCTCTCGCACGATCATCCCGACACGCTGACCTCCACGCTGCGCACCGCCGCCAGCGGACTGGCGGCGCTGTTCCGCACGCTGCTCCGGCTGCGCGGCGAGACGCCGCCGGCCGACGCGCCGCGCGTGATCGAGCGCGTCGCCGACCTCTACCGCCTGGAGGCGCAGGCGCTGCTCGGCCCGCACGTCCTGCGCTATTCGCACCGTCGGCCGAAGCGCGAAGAGATCCAGACGCTCTACCGGAAATTCCTCGTCGAGTTGGACCGGCTGATCGCGGCGGTCGACGAGCTTCGCGTGCCATGAGCGCGCGGCGCGCGCTCGCGCGCCCGGCGTTTTTCGCAGTGGCCCTCGCGTTCGCGCTCGGCGCCGTCCACGCTGCGCGTGCCGCCGATGCACCGGCGTTCCCGGAGTTCCACGGCTACGTGAACGACGATGCGGGCGTGCTGCGTGAGGAGACGCGCGCCCGGCTCGAGGCGTTTCTCGATCAGCTCGAGAAGAAGACCGGCGCCCAGTTCGCGGTGCTCACGGTGCGCTCGACCGACCCGCTCGATCCCTCCGACTACAAGGTGCGCGTGTTCGAGCAGTGGAAGATCGGAAAGAGGGGCGCCGACAACGGCCTGCTGCTGCTGATCGCGATGGATCAGCGCGCGGTGCGATTCGAGACCGGCTACGGACTCGAGGGCGTGCTGCCCGACGGGCTCGAATCGCGCATCGTGCGCGAGCGCATGGTGCCGAAGATGCGTGCGGGCGACGTGGACGGCGCGGTGACCGACGGAGTGCTCGCCGCCTCGACCTGTATCGCGCGCGACAAGGGCGTCGCTCTCGAATGGAACGGAAGCGAGCTGCGCTACGGCGGCGAAAGCCCGCGCCGCGGCTTCCCCCTGTGGTGGCCCGCGCTGATCGTCTTCATCGTGCTCAGCCGTCTGCTGCGTGGTCTCGGCGGGCGGCGCGGCGGAGGATGGTACGTTGGCCCGGGCTGGGGCGGCGGATTCGGCGGCGGGTTCGGGGGCGGCTTCGGCGGCGGATCGGGCGGTGGATCGTTCGGGGGCTTCGGCGGCGGATCGAGTGGTGGCGGCGGAGGCGGAGGAGGCTGGTAAAGTACGGCCCCGCCACGCGAGGGTGCGCCCTCAGGATCAACTCGCCGGCATGGCGCCGGCCTGAAAGGAGAAGCATCGATGAAGCGCGGAATGCTGATCGGAATCGGCATCGTCGTATTGCTGGTGCTCATGATCGGAGGGCGGCTGGTCGGCAGCTACAACCGGCTGGTGGTCGCGCAGCAGGGCGTGAGCAACCAGTGGGCACAGGTGGACAACCAGCTCAAGCGCCGGAACGACCTGATCGGGAATCTGGTCGAGACCGTCAAGGGAACCGCGACGCAGGAGCAGGTCGTGTTCGGACAGATCGCCGATGCGCGCGCAAAGATGGCGGGTGCGCACACGCCCGAGCAGGGCATCGCGGCCGGACAGGCCATGGACGGCGCGATCGGCCGGCTGCTGGTGGTGGTCGAGAACTATCCCCAGCTCAAGAGCAACGAGGCGTTCGTCCAGCTGATGGACGAGATCGCGGGAACCGAGAACCGGCTGTCGACCGAGCGCAAGCGTTACAACGATGTCGTGCGCGATTTCAACGTCATGGTGAAGGTGTTCCCGACCAACCTGTACGCCGGCGCGCTCGGCTTCAGGGAAGCCGCGTATTACCAGGTGCCCGAAGTCGAGAAGACGGTGCCGAAGGTGGATTTCAGCGGACTGAAGAAGAAGTAACCGGCGCCTGACCGGCCAGCCATTCCGCTTCGCGCGCCGTCGATTCCAGCGCCTGCGCGGTCGCGGGATCGAGTCTCGAGACATTCGCCGCAACGGCGCGCCGCAGCGCTTCGGGTGCCGGGACCCTCGCCGCGCGCAATTCCGTGACGGCGTGCGCGACGGCGAGCAGCGCGGCGGCGCGCGCCCACTCGGGACCCGGATCGTCGGCCCGATCGCTTCGCGCACCGGCATTCGAGGCGGAAGTGGAAGCGTTCTTCGCTTCGATCAGGCGCAGCAGATCTGCGGCCCGGCCGCTCGGATCCTGGGACGCCATGCGTTCAAGTCCGGCCCGCGAATCGGACTCCGCGCCGTCTCCGACCCCCGACGCCGCGAAGCGCACGGCGCGCACGACCAGGCTTCGCATCCGCGGCGGCAGCAGTGTGACGCGCGCCGCGCGATCCACCAGCGCGGCCGCTTCGGCGGCGCACGCGGCGACTTCTCCGACCGGCGCGATCCGATCGAGTTCCAGATCGAGGCGCTCGCCGAAACGCCGGGCGGTGCGCAGCGCCGCGCCCGAGACCTCGCACAGGACTTCCAGCATCTCGAGCTCGGCGCGCGTGGGTTCCATGCCGTCCAGGCGCTCGTCGGCCAGCAGCAGACCCTCGAGACCCTCGGGCCCACCGAGCGGCGCGACCCGCGCGAAACGGGCGGCGATCAGCGGCGGCAATTCGTGAGCCAGCTCCGGCAGGCGTTCGAGTTCCCGCACGATCGCGGGTCGCCCGAGCGCGGCCAGCAGTCTTGCGAGAGCCCCGTCGCCCGCGAATTCGAGCGCGGCCATCCGGTCGAGCCCATCGCCTCGCACCGCGAACGGCACGAACGCGCGCGATCCGGAATCCGGCAACAGCAGCGCGACCGTGCCCACGCCGAACCGGGCCTGCGTCTCGGCCAGAATGCGACGTGCCAGAGGATCGACGTCGAGCACCCGGTGGAACTCGCGGGTCAGAGACAGCGCCAGCTCGCGCAGGCGCTGCTCGCGGCGGGTCTCGATCATCGAGCGCTTGATGTCGTCCTGCGCGCGCGTCAGATCGCGCTCCAGTTCGCGCGTGCGGCGCCGTGCCTCGTTGAGGTCCGCCGCGCGAGCGAGCAGGCGGCGCGATCGCGCGATCAGTTCCCGCGGAGAAAACGGCTTCGCGAGAAAGTCGTCGGCACCGGCGGCCAGGCCGCGCAGGCGCGCGTCGGTCTCGCCCGAGGCCGAGACCAGGATGATCGGCACCACGAATTCCCCGGAATCCCTGCGCAGCATTTCTCACACTTCCAGGCCGCTCTTGCGCGGCAATCGAACGTCCAGCACCAGCAGGTCGGGCCGCTCGGCGAGCGCCTTCTGCAGCGCTTCGTGACCGTCGGCCGCCGTGATCACGCGAAACCCGTGCGAGGTGTAGGCCACCTCGAGCAGCTCGAGCACCCGCGCATCGTCGTCCACCAGCAGCACGCGCGGCGCCGGCACAGTGCGTGGCGTTCCCCCCGCGGATTTCACGCGTTCCCCGATCCGCCGGGCCCGATCCGTGAAATCAGCGCGGCGACTTCCGCTTCATCGAACGGCTTGCGAAGCATGCGCGAGATGCCGGCCGCGTGCGCGGCCTCGCGGTCGGGGCGATCGCGCACCAGCGCCGCGAACACCGGGCCGGCGCCCGCCCTCTGCTGCACGGAACGCAACCAGTCGCTCCCGCGCGCATCCGGAAGCTCGACGTCGATGCACACCAGCACCCACGGACCGTGCGCGAGCTCGTGCAGCGCGTCGGCCGCACTGGTGACGGTCACGACGTCCAACCCACGCGCCTGAAGCATGCGCGTGAGAAACATGCGCGCCGTGATGGAATCCTCGATCACGAGCGCGCGTCGCGTCGCGGTCGGCGCGGGATCGTGGACCTGCCCCGGCACGTGCACCTCGGGCGCGGGGACACGGGGCGAGTGCGGCGCGGGCGCGGAACCTTCGGATGCGGGCCCTTCGGGCGCCCTGACGCGGGACGCGTGCGCCACGGCTCCGGCCGTGCGAGGCGCGACCGGCAGCGTGGTCACATCCGCGATCGACAGCACGCGAAGCGAGGGCGGCGCCGGAAAACGCTGAGGGATGCGCTCGCGCCCCCGGCGCGGGGGATCGGCCGCGACCTGGGGCAGCGGAATCGCGGAGAGCAGCCGCGCAGGATTCGCGATCCAGTACACCGCGCCGTCCTCGCCCCGCACAGCGTGCTCGAAGCCCGCCGGAGCGGGCCGCGCGGGATCGCAGGTCACAGCCGCGAGCCGCCACACCAGGCGGTCCGCGATCATGACGCCGCGCTTGAGACCGCTCGCGATCACGATCGCGGGCCGCTCGTTCACGCCGCGCGCGGTGGGATCGAGCGGCGCGATCAGGCGGACGTCGGGTCCCATCGCGCGCACGCGCTCATCGAGGTCACCGGCCTTGAGCATCGCGAAGCGCAGCACCGATCCCCAGGGCAACGCCAGGTTCAGGCCGCCCTGTTCGACCATCAGGTAGAGATCCCGCGCCGACGCGAGCGGCACGCGCACCTGCCAGAGTCCGGGCTCGGGCGGTTCCATGAGCCACGGTCCACATTGCCCGCCGGCCGCGGCCAGCACTTCGTGCGCGGCCGCGAATCCCGAGCCGTCGCCCACTGCGACCGCCACCTCGAGCACTCCGTCCCCGCTCGAGACCGCGAACGGACGGCGCGGACCGAACTCTCCCGCCAGCCAGTCGAGCGCCGCGCGCAGCGCCGCGGCGACCGGCGCGGTCAGCCGTGCATCCCGCGCGCGCTCGTCGCTGGTGCGCAGCTCGTACGCCAGATCGGCGAGCGCGCTCGAGAGCGACAGCGTGCGCACCTGCGCATCGGACGATTCGGACTCGGGAGCGCGGCTCCACTCGATCGCCTGGACCTCGGCTGCGATCCCGCGCAATTCCGAATCCACGCGGCGAAACACGACCACGTCGCCCTCGGCATCGCAGCGCGAGCGCTCGCGCCGTAGGCGTTCGAGCGCGGCCGACACCTCAGGCGGCCATGCATGGCCGGCGCACGGCTCGAGCGCGCCGAGCAGCCGCTCGAGTCCGGAGAGCCCCAAGAGTTGCGCCACGTCGCGCGCGGCGCGCAGCGCCAGCGGATTCGCGCGTTCGCCGAGGATGGGCTCGAGCGCATCGCCGAGCCCGCGCGCCAGTTCGCGCGCCGTGTTGTCGCGGTCGGGCGCGTTCACGCGCGCTCCTCGCGCTCGCGCGGCCGCGGCGGCACCGCGCTCGCGTCGTCACGTCCCAGGACGCGCAGCCGCGCCCCGCCCGGCGCGGGAGCGGCCGCCGCCTCGGTGGCCGCTGGCGGCGCCGGCTTGCCCTCGAGCGCGGCGGCCATCTCCGCGATGGTGCCGGCCTGAGTCTCGATCTGTCGCTTGAGCCGCTCGGCGGCGCGCGAAGCACGCTCGCCGGCCGAAGACAGTCGTTCGCCCTTGGAGGTCGCGTCCTGGATCATCTCGCGCACACGCTCCATCAACCGCACCGCATCGATCGTGGATCCAGGTTCCGATGCGGCCTCGAGCGGTCCGCTCTCGCGCTCGAGCGCGGTGGCGACGGTTGCGCGCACGCCGTTCATGCGCTCGCGCGCGGCCGCGACATCGCGTTCGATCTCGGCGGTCAGGGCGGCCACGCGATCGTGGGCGGTCCGCACGTCGGCGGCGAGCGCCTTCAATTCCTGAGGCAGCGCGTCGCGAACTTCACGCGTTTCGCCGCTCGCGCCCGCCGTGAGCGCATGCAGCGCGATCAGCGTCGCGCGATTCGCGATCACCTGGGTCTGATCGGCGATTTCCTGCACGCGCATCATGCCGTCCGCCAGATGGGAGACGCTTTCGCCGGAGGCGGCGATCAACGATTCGATCGCGCCGGCCGCGGCGTCGCGGAAACGCTCGA
>JACOSU010000083.1 GCA_016178685.1 Candidatus Eiseniibacteriota bacterium
ACGCTGATCGCGCGCGCCGAGGCCGATCAGGAGCCGCGCAACTGGCCCGCGCGCCCGGGTGGACTGCTGCCTCTCGTTGCGCTCGCCACCGTCTGGACCTGGGCGCAGGCGGTGCTCGGAGGTTTGGTGAGCAGCAGCCACGCGGGCTGCGCATGCCCCGACTGGCCGACCTGCAACGGCCGCTGGTTCCCACCCATGCAGGGCCCGGTGGGCCTGCAGATGATGCACCGCCTAGGCGGCTATGGCCTGCTGGCGGTGATGGGGCTCGCGGCTTTCGCCGCGCGGCGCGCCCCCGATCCACGGGTCGCGCTGGGTGCCACGCTCGCGCTCGGACTCACCGTCATCCAGATCGTGCTCGGCGTGTGCAACGTGCTGCTCAGGACCCCGGTGTGGCTCTCGGCCGCCCATCTCGGCACCGCGGCCGCGATCCTCGCCCTGATGGTGGTCACGCTGTTCCGCACGGCACGCCTTCCGGCCGCCTCGCTCAGGCTCGCCGCCTGGGAGTCGCCATGAGCCTTGCGATGCCCCGGATCACGGCGCGCAGGCAGGCGCTGGCCTATCTCGAGCTCACCAAGCCGCGCATCGTCACGCTGGTCGTGATCACCGGCGTCCCGGCACTTCTGATCGCCGGCCACGGCTGGCCCGAGCCGCGCGTATTTCTGGGCACGCTGCTGGGCACGGTGCTGGCCGCGTCCTCGGCCGCCAGCTTCAACATGTATTTCGACCGCGACATCGACGCGCTGATGCGGCGCACCGCGACGCGGCCGCTGCCGGCCGGCATCCTGCCGCCGTCGAGCGCGCTCGGGCTCGGCTTCGTGCTGGCCGGACTGTCGTGGATGGTGCTGCTGCTGTGCGCGAATTTTCTCGCAGCCGCGATCGGCCTCGCGTCGATCTTCTACTACGCCGTCGTGTACACGGTGTGGCTCAAGCGGCGCACGCCGCAAAACATCGTGATCGGCGGCGGCGCGGGCGCCTCGGCTCCGCTCATCGCGTGGGCCGCCGTTACCGGGCACGTCAGCGTTCCGGCGCTGCTGCTCTCCTCGATCGTGTTCCTGTGGACGCCGCCGCACTTCTGGGCGCTCGCGCTCTACCGATGCGAGGACTACGCGCACGCGCACGTTCCCATGCTGCCGGTCACGCACGGCGAGAGCGAGACGCGCCGCCAGATCCTGCTCTACTCCCTGGTGCTGGTGCCGGTCACGTTGAGCCTGGTTCCGCTGGGCGTCGCGGGGCCCGCTTACCTGGTGCCGGCCGCGCTGCTCGGCGGGGCATTCCTGTTCTACGCCGGCCGGCTCCACCGCCGTCCGAGCGTGCCGAATGCGGTCCGGCTGTTCCGGTTCTCGATCCTCTACCTGTTCCTGCTGTACGTGTCGCTGACGGTTGATGCGGTGCTCGCGATCGCGTTGCCCGGAGCTCGCGGTCATGGTGCCGGTTGATGGCGGGGTCTCGACGGCCGGATCGGGGCCGCGCTCGAATTCCTTCACTTGGGGCCGGTCCGCGTGATAGGTTCCCGCGCGGTTTTTCCAATTTGAATCGAATCGATTTGCCGACCCCCAGCCGAGGAGCTTATGACTGCGCCTGAGGTGAACCGTGCATTCCGGCACTGGGCCGCGCTGCTGCTGGCGCTGGTTCCGCTCGTGGCGCTGGCCGCGGGATGCACGCTCCACGATTACCCCCAGAGCTCCCTCAACCCCCAGTCGGATTACGCCTGGAGCATTCAACATCTGCTCGAGCAGCTCACGTTCTGGGTGGTCGTGATCTTCGCGTTCGTCCAGTTGTTGATCCTCTACGTCGTGATCCGGTTCCGCGCGCGACCTGGCGCGCCCATGCCGAAGCCGGTGCACGGCAACACCGCGCTCGAGATCGCCTGGACCATCGCGCCCGCGATCATCCTCGCGCTGGTCGCGGTCCCCACGGTGATGGCCATCTTCAAGACCCAGAGCAAACCCGCGGCCGGCGCGCTGCAGGTCAAGGTGATCGGCCACCAGTGGTGGTGGGAATTCCAGTACCCGGAACTGGGCGTCACGACCGCCGGCGAACTGCATATTCCGGTGCATCGCCCGATCGCGTTCGACCTCGAGACCGCGGACGTGATCCACAGCTTCTGGTTTCCGGCGATGGGCGGCAAGCGCGATCTGATTCCGTCCCGCACCAACCACATGGGGTTCACCGCCGATTCGATCGGAACGTTTCCGGGCCAGTGCGCGGAGTTGTGCGGCCTTTCGCACGCGAACATGCGAATGAAACTGATGGTCGAGACGCCCGCGGATTTCGAAACGTGGGTGAGCGGCCAGAAGGCTCCGCCCGCGGAGCCCGATTCGACCTCGCTCGCCGGTCACGGCAAGCTGGAGTTCGCGAACGGTGTCTGCATCACCTGCCACACCATCGACGGCGTCTCGGCCGGAATCCTGGGACCCAATCTGACCCACTTCGCCAGCCGTCGCACGTTCGCCGGCTCGCTGTTCGAGTCCAACCCGCACAACCTCGGCCGCTGGCTGACCGCGCCCCAGGACCAGAAGCCGGGCGTGATCATGAACTGGAAGACGCTCGGCGTGACGCTCGCGCCCGAGCAGGTGAACGCGCTGATCGCCTACCTGCAGAGCCTGAAGTAGCGCCCAAGGGAGAGAGAGCACTCATGGCCATCCCCGCCGCCGCCGGACCCGCAAGCGGGCACCCCGCGCCCGCGCACAGCGAGACCGGGCTGTGGAGCTGGATCACGACCGTCGATCACAAGCGGGTCGGCGCGCTGTACGGCGTGACTGCGTTCGTGTTCTTCCTGGTCGGCGGACTCGAGGCGCTGCTGATCCGCATCCAGCTGATGAAACCCGAGAACACGTTCATCGGCCCCGACACCTTCAACCAGCTGTTCACGATGCACGGCACGACCATGATCTTCCTCGCCGTCATGCCGCTCTCGGCGAGCTTCTTCAATTTCATGGTGCCGCTCATGATCGGCGCCCGCGACGTGGCGTTCCCGCGGCTCAACGCGTTCAGCTACTGGGTGTTCCTGTGTGGAGCCCTGTTCCTCAACCTGAGCTTCGTGTGCGGAGGGGCGCCGAACACCGGATGGTTCGGCTACTCGAACCTGACCTCGACCCAGTACTCGCCAGGACACGGGGTGGACTTCTGGGCGATCGGACTGCAGATCCTCGGCATCGCCTCACTCGCCGCGGCGTTCAATTTCATCGTCACGATCGTCAACCTGCGCGCGCCCGGCATGAAGATGATGCGCATGCCCCCGTTCGTGTGGATGACGCTGGTGACCTCGTTCCTGATCATCCTCGCGTTCCCGGTGATCACGGTGGCGCTGGTCTTCCTGCTGTTCGATCGCTTCATCGGCACGCACTTCTTCGTGCCGGACGGCGGCGCCGATCCGCTTCTCTGGCAGCACCTGTTCTGGCTGTTCGGG
>JACOSU010000084.1 GCA_016178685.1 Candidatus Eiseniibacteriota bacterium
CCTTGGTGGTCGAGAACGGCCGGAACAGCCCGTGGCGGATGAAATCCGCCGTCATGCCGCGTCCGTTGTCGCTCACCTCGAGCTGGAGCGTCCGCCGCTCCCCGGGCAGGTCGGGGCGAA
This sequence comes from Candidatus Eiseniibacteriota bacterium, assembly GCA_016178685.1. Taxonomy (GTDB): domain Bacteria; phylum Eisenbacteria; class RBG-16-71-46; order RBG-16-71-46; family RBG-16-71-46; genus JACOSU01. The sequence continues at coordinate 121 of JACOSU010000084.1, forward strand.
GAGCCGCGCTCACGCCGATCTCCCCCCCGCCATTCAGCGCCTCGCACGCGTTCGTCAGCAGGTTCGTGAGCAGGCGCAGCACCATGCGGCGGTCGGCGCGCACGCACAGATCGTCCGCGCAGCGTACCGTCACGCGCACGGCCGACCCGGCCTCCGGCCGCAGACCCGAGGCCTGCAGAGCCTCGCGCACCACGTCCGCGATCCGGCATTCCTCGGGTTTCAGCTCCGGGGTGTGCGCCACGGCCGACACCTGGGCCATGAGCTCGCGCAGGTTCGCGACGGTGCGCTCGACCACGCCGAGCGCGTCGCGCTGAAATTCCGGATTGGCCAGGTGCTGGCGCGCGTTCTCGACCACCAGCGAGAGGCCGGACACGTGATTCTTGATGTCGTGCAGCACGAACGTCGACAGCCGGTTCAGCGATTCCAGCTGGCGCGTCTCGGCCAGCTGCTCGGCCTGCCGCGCGAACCACAGCGCGGCGGCGAGCTGACGCGACATCGCCTGGAGGAATTCCACGTCCTCGTACGAGTAATCCTCGTCGGTGCGTTTCTCGGACAACCACAGCAGTCCGACCTGCATCTCGCCGACGCACAGCGGCGCGCAGACCGCCGCCGACAGCGCTTGCACCGCCTCGCGATTCTCGACCACCACCGGAAGCAGATCGAGGTCCTGCGCGAGCTCGCGCAGCAGCAGCGGCGCGTGGGTGCGCTCGAGCTCGCGCACCATCGGGTTGTCGGGTGCGATGCGGGCCGGCATCGCCGGCGGACCGTGCACCAGGTGCAGCGCGCCCGCCGCCCCTCCCGACCACTCATCCAGCAAGTAGATCGCCACCTGGCGCGCGTCGAACACCGAGCCCACCAGGGCCTCGATCTGGCGGCACAGATCTTCGGGTCGCGCGGTGGGCGTGATCGCGCTGCTGACGCGCTCCCATTCGCGCCGGTAGTCGTAGCGATTCGCGTAGAAATTTCGGTCGATGAAGCGCTTGACCGCGCGGCTCACGCGCGGGCTCAGCATGAGCAGCAGCCCGCCTCCCCCGACCACCAGGAAAAACGCCAGACTCACGACGCGTTTCCACTCGGCGCTCAGCATGGGAAGCAGCTTCGCCAGCACCGCCATGGAGAGCAGGAACGCGCCGGCCAGCGTGAGCGAGACCGAGGAGTAGTAGATCACCGGGCGCGCCACCGGGACGCTCATGTCCGACAGCCGGCGCCGCGCGAGCGCGAGCGCGGTGACCGTTCCCGCCACGAACATGGGCACCGCGGTCGCGACCAGCCAGGCCACGCGCAGGCCCCCGTACAGAAGGCCGCCGGAGACCACCAGCAGGTTCGAGAGGATGCCGATCAGGAACGCCATGAACATCGACCGCAGGCGGCGCTGCGCGCTGGCAGCGGCGGTGCGCAGCATGCGCTCGAGATTCATCACCACCGCCACCATGACGACCACCAGATACATCAGGTAGATCTTGCCCATGGTGCCGAGCACGATCACGGCCTGGCTGCCCTGGCCATCCACCTGGCGGACCACGTACGGCGTCGAGGCGGCGAAGAACATGGTCACGCATCCCACCAGCGCGAGCGTGAGATAGGCCCCGGCCCTTCGGATCTGTCCCCAGGGATCGGGCCTCGCCAAGACCAGGCTCAGCGCCAGCCACAGCCATGAAGCGAGCGCGGAAACGCCGGCCAGATACGTGGCCCACACGCGCGCCGCCCCCGGGGAGTCCGCCTGCAGAATGCCGATGGTGCCGGCCTGTAATGCGGCGAGCGTGAGAAACGCGGAGGAAAATACCAGCGTGGTGAGGAAGTGCCCGCGCCGCAGCAGAGCGAACAGCCCGATCATCGACGCCAGCAGCGCGCTGGCGGTGACCGCGCTCAATTGGAACGGTGCCGTCGTCACGTTCGTTCCCGCCTCCTACCGATGCGTTCCACCCAGCCGGATCAAGGCCGCATGCGCGGCCTGCCGCGCCGCCGGATCGGCCACGCGCGCCGCCACGCCCTGATAGATCTGTACGGCCCGCGCCGGATCGTGCAATGCGCGCTCGGCGAGAACCGCAGCCTCGAGCGCCGCAGCGGCTCCCTCGGGCGTCGACTCGTAGCGCTTCCACACGTCCTCGAACGTGTCGCAGGCTTCTCCGTCGGCGCCGATCGCGGCCAGCAGCCGCGCCCGCGTGACCCTCGCATCGAGCGAAATGCCCTCGTCGCGCTCGGTCGCCAGGATCTGATCCAGGGTTTCGACCGCCCGCCGTCCCTCGGCCCGCGCCAGATCGTTCTCGCCGCGAGAAGCGTGATGGTTCACGATCCGCAGCAGCGACGCAAATGCCAGCGGATGCGTGGGCTGAGCGGCGGCCAGCGCGCGGTATTCCGTGCGGGCCTGCTCCCATCGCGACAGCCCCTCGAGAATCATCCCGCGGCGGAATCGCGCCTTCGCGCTCGCCTCCGGGGCCTGGGAATAGCTGTCGAGAAAACGTTGATAGAGCACCAGCGCCGAATCCGGAGTCCCCCGGATCTCCCACGCCTGTGCGGCGAGCAGCAGGGCCTCCGGGCGCGCCCTGCCTTCGAATCCGGATTGGGCCCAGTTGGCGTAGACCAGCGCGGTGTCGGGCCGGCCTTGATCGAGCGCGCGATTCGCCAGCGCCAGCACCAGGCGCGGCTGGAGCGTGAGGGCCGCGGGCTCGTTGAGCGCGGCGCGCAATGCCGCCATCGCGCCCTGCTGGTCGCCGCGTTGCGCGCGCGCTCGCGAGATCCGTTCCAGGAGTGCCGGCGCCGCGGGTCCTCCGCGTCGCGTCACGAGTTCGGATTCATAGCGGTGCTCGGCCAGCGCCATCACGGAATCCGCGCCCGCGCGGCGCCCGGCGCGCC
>JACOSU010000103.1 GCA_016178685.1 Candidatus Eiseniibacteriota bacterium
CCCACTTCACGCTCCGACCGTGAACGCAGCGCGGCACCCTTGCAAGACCCGGACGGCGGGCGCCCTCGGGGCGCTCGCCGCCGCGGCGTTGCTCGGCGGCTGTTACTCGCCCCAGCTGCTCGCCTCGCGCGGGGGTCTGGACAGCCTGCGCGTGCAGGTGGACACGTTGCGCGTGAGGGATTCCGTCGCGTATCAGGTGCTGCTCGATACGCGTCACGAGATCGCGGCGCAGCGCGACGTTCTGCTCAGCACGCGTGCCACCACCGGCAGCACGACCACGGAGCTGTTCGAGCAGATGTCGCGTCTCGAAGGTAAGCTCGACGAAGTGATGGGGCGCTTCAGCAAGCTCGAGCAGCGGAGTCCGCCGCAGGCGCCGCCCACCACCGCGGCCGCACCCGATCCGGCCCAGATGTACGATCAGGCCGCGCAGGATCTCACGCAGGGACGCTACGGCCTCGCGCTCCTGGGATTCCGCGACTTCATCCAGCGCTTCCCGGGCGGCGATCTGTCCGACAACGCCCAGTACGGGATCGGCGAGTGCTTCTTCGCGCAGGCGCGCTTCGACAGCGCGGCGATCGAGTACGCAAAGGTCGCGAAGAACCATCCCGACGGGGACAAGGTGCCGGCCGCGCTCTACAAGCTCGCGCTCAGTCAGGAAAAGCTTGGCCGCGCCGCCGAATCGAAGAAGACGCTCGAGGACCTGGTCAAGCGCTTCCCGCTGTCGGGCGAAGCGCAGCTTGCGCGTGAGCGGCTGGGCAAGGGTCAGAAGCGCTAGTCCTGGGAGGCCCGGCCATGAACCTGTTTGCCGTTCCACTTCAGATTCCCCCCGACTCGAATCTGGTGTTCGGCCAGTCGCATTTCGTCAAGACTGCCGAGGATCTCGCGGAGATCGTCGTGACCGGCGTGCCGGGGGCGCACTTCGGGCTGGCGTTCTGCGAGGCATCGGGTCCGTGCCTGATCCGCACCGAGGGCGACGACGCCGAGCTGGTGGCGGCCGCCACCGCGAACGCCGAGGCGGTGTCCGCCGGGCACGTATTTTTCCTGCTCTTGCGCGGCGCGTTCCCCATCAACCTCCTGAACGCGATCAAGCAGTGCCCGGAGGTCTGCCGCGTATTCTGCGCCTCGGCGAACCCGGTCGAGGCCCTGGTCGCCGAAACCGAGCAGGGCCGGGGCGTGATGGGAGTGGTGGACGGCTGTTCGCCGCGCGGGACCGAGGACCGGGCCGCGAAAGCGGAGCGCCGCGAGTTCCTGCGGCGGATCGGCTACAAACGGTGAGCGCCCGCAACCCGTCGTCCGCGGGAGCGTCGTGATGCTGCGCTTCGGCACCTCGGGCATCCCGCTGACGAGCGCGAGGCCGGCGACCGAGCACGGCATCCGCCGCGCGCGCGAGCTGGGACTCGACTGTCTCGAGATGGCGTGGGTGAACGGCGTCCGCATGAAGCCCGAGTCGGCCGACCGCATCGCCGCGGCCGCGCGCGAACACAGGCTCGAGCTGACCGCGCACGCTCCGTACTACGTGAACCTGTGCGGGGCGGATGACGTGCGCGAGCGCAGTCTCGACCGGCTCGAGAACGCCGGGGCGCTCGCGTCGCGCTGCGGCGCCCACAGTTTCTGTTTCCACGCCGGCTTCTACGGCAAGCTCACCGAGGCCGAGGCGCAGCGTCGCGTGCTCGACGGGCTCCGGCAGGTGACCGCGCGGCTGCGCAGCCGTGGAATCACGGTGGACGTGAGGCCCGAGCTGACCGGCCGCGTTTCGCAACTGGGCTCGCTCGAACACCTGCTGGATTGGTGCACGGCGGTGCCCGGCGTGCGGCCCTGCATCGATTTTTCTCATCACTACGCCCGCCTGCAGGGCGAGCCGAACCGGTACGAGGCGTTTCGCGCGGTTTTGGGCGCGGTTCGCTCGCGGCTCGGCGACGCGGCGCTCGAGCGGCTTCACGTGCATGTCTCGGGGATCGAGTTCGGCCCGCGCGGCGAGCGGCGCCATCTTCCGCTCAGGGAATCCGCGTTCCGCTACCGCGAGCTGTTGCGCGCGCTCAAGGACGAGAACGTTTCGGGCTGGGTGGTTTCCGAGAGCCCCGAGATGGAAGACGACGCCTTGCGGCTGCAGCGCGCGTTCCGGAGGCTCCGTTGAGCGTGCCGGACAGCGCGCCGGTGGTCGTGATCGGCGCCGGATGCATTGGCGCCTCGATCGCGTACCACCTCGGCCGGCGCGGCGTGCGCGACGTGGTGGTGATCGAGAAGGAGCCGTTCGCCGGGGCCGGGTCGACCGGCAAGGCCGCCGGCGGCATCCGCGCCCAGTTCTCGAGCCCGATCAACGTGCTGATCTCGATGCGGTCGATCGAAGCGTACGAGAGATTCGCCGAGGAGATGGAAACCGACCCGGTCTTCTTCCCGGTCGGCTACCTGTTTCTGCTCGCGGACGCGGAGCGGTGGGCGGCGTTCCGAAGCCAGGTCGAGATGCAGCGTGGCTTCGGGCTCGACGTGCGCACGCTCACTCCCGAGGAGGTGCGGGCGATGGTTCCCGAGCTGCGCACCGACGACCTGCAGGGCGCGACGTTTCACGGGCGCGACGGGCTCGCGAACCCGCACGAGATCACCCAGGTCTACGTTCGGCAGGCGCGCCGTCTCGGCGCCCGGTTCGAGTTCGGCGTGACCGCGACCGGTTTCGAAATGCAGGGCGCGCGCGTGACCGGCGTGCGCACCTCGGGCGGCACGATTTCCACGCCGTGGGTGGTCAACGCGGCCGGGCCGCATGCCGCCGAGATCGCCGGGTGGGCGGGGATCGCGCTGCCGGTCGCCCCGATCCGAAGGCACTGCTTCACGACCGAGCCGCTTCCGTTCGCGCATGAACGGCTGCCGATGATCGTGGATATGAAATCGGGCGTGTACATGCACCGCGAGAGCGGCGGCCTGCTCATGGGGCTCGCGAATCGCGAGGAGCCGCCGGGATTCGACACCAGCGTGAACTGGGACCTGCTGGAACGCGTGGTGGAACCCGCGTTCCATCGCATGCCGCTGCTCGAGCAGGCCCAGATCTCGAATGCATGGGCCGGGCTCTACGAGACCACGCCCGATCACAACGCGGTCCTGGGGCCGCCGGACGCGGTCGGGGGTCTGATGCTCGCGAACGGATTCAGCGGGCACGGATTGATGCACGCTCCGGCGGTCGGTGATTTGATCGCGGAATGGATCGTGGAGGGCCGGCCGGGTCTCGATCTGCGGCCGCTGCGGCTCGAGCGCTTCAGCGAGCAGGCGGTGCTGGCCGAATCCAACGTCATCTGACCCCATGCCCATCCTTCACCACGCGCTGCGCCTGGGACCGCTCGAGAACAACACGTACCTGATCGCGTGCGAGGCCACACGCGAGACGGCGGTGGTGGACGTGGGCTTCGAGCCCGGAAGCGTGATCCGCGAAATCCGCCGCCACGATCTGCGCGTCCGATACCTGCTCAACACGCACGCGCACTACGATCACGTCGCCGGGATGCGCGAAGTGCAGCACGAATTCGGTGGCGAATACTGGCTGCATCCCGCCGACCGGCCGCTGCTCGCGATCCTCTCGGAGCAGGGCGCCGCGTTCGGCTTTCCGCCGGCCGACCCACCGGAGGATCCGCACGATCTTTCGGACGGCCAGCGCCTGCCGCTCGGTGAAGTCTCGCTCGCGGTCATCCATACGCCCGGACATTCTCCGGGCGGAGTGTGCTTTCACCTCGAGCGGGACCTGTGGGCGGGGGACACGCTGTTCGCGGGCTCGGTGGGCCGCACCGACCTGCCGGGCGGCTCGTTCTCGCAACTGGCGCGGGCGATCCGTACCCGGTTGTTCCCGCTGGGCGACGCGTTGCGCGTGCACACCGGCCATGGTCCCGAGACTACGATCGGAGAGGAGCGCCGGCACAATCCGCTGGTCGGCGTCGAGGTCCACCTCGCATGAGTGACCGATCGCGGGACTGGCCGGCCCGGCTCGAACTCGATCCGACCGTGTTCATCGCCCCCGGAGCGGTGGTGGTGGGCGAGGTCACGATCGGGTCGCGGTCCAGCGTGTGGTTCAACACCGTGGTGCGGGGCGACGCGGACCGGATCGAGGTGGGCGCCGACACCAACCTGCAGGACAACTCGACGATCCACGTGGACGAGGGTTTTCCGGCGCGGATCGGCAGCCGCGTGACGGTCGGGCATCGCGCCATCATTCACGGCTGCGAGATCGCGGACGATTGCCTGATCGGCATGGGCTCGATCGTCCTCTCCGGCGCCCGCATCGGTGCCGGGTGCCTGATCGGCGCCGGCGCCTTGGTGCGCGAAGGACAGGTGATCGCGGAGGGGAGCCTCGCGGTCGGCGCTCCCGCGCGCGTGATCGGCCCGGTCTCCGAGGCGCATCGCGCGTCGATCCGCAGCGGCTCGGAACACTACGTTGCGCTCTCGCGCAGCTACCTCGCGCGGGGATTCGCGCGACCCCATCCGGCCGTGGGGAGCGCCGCGGGCGCCACGTGCCGCGAGAGCGGACCGATGACGTTCCTCGAATGGGAGCGGTTGAATGCGACGCTGGAGCAGGGACCGCGCTGGGTGGCGGTGCGTCTTAAGCTCGCTTCCGCCCCGCTCTGGCGTGCGCGTCCCAAGCCCGGGCGCTGGAGCGCGCTCGAAGTGATGTGCCACCTGCGCGACGCCGACCAGGACGTCTACCTGCCGCGGCTCGATGCGATGCTGGTCTCCGATCCGGTCGCGGTCAACGATGTGGTGATGATCGAGTGGGACGCGCAACGCCACTACCTCGATCAAGATCCCGGTCAGGTGCTCGCCGACTGGCGCGCGGCTCGCGCGCGACTCGTCGCGCGGCTCGCTCCGCTCGGGAGGAGGGACTGGGCGCGGGTCGGCATTCACTCCGTGCGCGGGCCGTTCCCGCTCTCCGAGATGGTCCGGGGCTGGGTCGATCACGATCTGTCGCATCGCCGGCAGATCGCGGAAGCGCTGGGAGAATTCGCCGGATGATCCACGTGTTTGGAACCCCGGATCCTCCGGTGCCACGCCTGATCTCGCAGCTCGCAGCGCGCGGCCGCAGCGTGGGGGGCACCGGTGGCATACGCGCAGGCGGCGCGGGCGGCATGGGCACGGGCAGTGCGGGCGGCCTCAGCGCGAGCACCGCCGGCGGTCCGCCCGCGGGCGGTGCGGGCGGGCTGTCCGCAACTCCATCCGAGTCGGATGCGACGCTGGTGCTGGGTCCCGGCCCCGAGCTCGACGAACTCGCGTTCGGGGTGTTGCTCGACGCGTGGCGCAAGGCGCGCGGCGCGCGGCTGCTGGTCCTGTCCCAGGTCGGCGTCCATCCGGACGCGCGTTCGCCACGACTCCAGCGGCTGTGGGCCCTCGAGGAGCGCGCGCGCGGCTTCGCGCTCCCGGTGCTGACGCTGAGGCTCGCGCCGTTGATCGGACCCCGGAGCCCGCTGTGGCAGAAGCTGCGCACGCGTCCGGGCCTGCCCCGCGACGGCCGGCAGCTGATCCAGCCGATCGCGGAGGCGGACGTGATCGAGACCCTCGAGCGCGCGCTCGACGGGCGCGCGAAGTGGGAGGGCTGGTATGAAGTCGCGGGGTGCGATGTGATGAGCCTGCGAGAGCTGGCGGAACTGGCTCGCACGCCGCATGCGGTCCGTGAGCGTGGCGAGTGGGAGCCTTCGATGGCTGAGATGGAGGAGCAGCGCCTGTGCGAGACCGAGCCCTGGACGCGCCACTTCGGATTCGCGCCGCGGCCGATCGCCGCGCAGGTCGCGGGATGGGCGGCATGAGCGCGCCGCGCCGATCGAGCCGGAGCGGCGGCAGCAAGAAAGCGGCGACCCACTCGATGCGTGCCGCGGGCGACCGCCCGGTCCGCTGCGCGGTGCTCACCGTCAGCGACACGCGGCGCGGAGCGGACGATCTGAGCGGGGCGCTCGCCGAGCGCATGATCTCGCGGGCCGGGCATGCCGTGGCGGCCCGCGGCTGGGTGCGCGACGACCGCGCTGCGATCCGGCGCGCGGTCCGCGCGCTGCTCCTCCGGCCCGATCTCGATGCGCTGATCGTGACCGGAGGCACCGGCGCCGCCCCGCGCGACGTGACGCCCGAGGCGCTGCTGCCGCTGTGCGAGCGCGTGCTGCCGGGGTTCGGCGAGATGTTCCGGGCGCTTTCGCTCGAGCAGGTCGGGACCGCTGCGTGGATGTCGCGCGCCGAAGCGGCGGTGGCGCAAGGAAGGCTGCTGGTGATGCTCCCCGGCTCCCGGCCTGCCGTGGAGCTCGCTCTCGAGCGCGTGCTGCTTCCCGAACTTGCGCACGTCATCCGAACGCTGGGCCGCTTCTAACCCTCCCCCAGGAGTACGAATGTCGATCCGACCCGATCGCTGGATCCGGAAGATGTGTCTCGAGCACGGCATGATTTCGCCGTTCGAGGAGACGCAGGTGCGCCGCGGCGTCATCTCGTATGGCGTCTCGTCGTACGGCTACGACATCCGCATCGCCGACGAGTTCAAGATCTTCACGAACGTCAACAGCACGATCGTGGATCCCAAGAGCATGGATCCCGGTTCGATGGTGGACTTCCGGGGTCCGGTCGCGGTGATCCCGCCCAATTCGTTCGCGCTCGGCCGCACCGTCGAATATTTCCGCATCCCGCGCAACGTGCTGACGGTGTGTGTCGGCAAGTCCACGTACGCGCGCTGCGGCATCATCACGAACGTCACGCCATTCGAGCCCGAGTGGGAGGGATTCGTCACGCTCGAGATCAGCAACACCACGCCGCTCCCGGCCAAGGTCTATTCCAACGAAGGCATCGCGCAGGTACTGTTCTTCGAGAGCGACGAGGCGTGCGAGACGTCGTACAAGGACAAGCGCGGCAAGTACCAGGCCCAGCAGGGAATCACGCTCCCGAGGCTGTAGGCTGCGCGCCGCTTCGTCACGGGAGGTGCTTCATGATGTCGAAACTGATGGTGTTCGCAGGCATGACCGTGGGCGGCTGGATCGGCTGGGCGCTGGCTGCGCGGTTCGGCCTGATGTGGGCGCTGTTCGCGAGCCTGGTCGGAAGCGCCGTCGCGCTCTACTGGACCCGGCGACTGGTGCGCGATTATCTGCCGTGAGCGGAACGCCGTGAGCCGGACCCCGTGAACCCGGCCCGATCGATCGCCTCGGTTTGCGTGCGCGCCCGCCCGCCGCTAGGATTCGCAGGTCGCCGTGGATCGTGCGCCGCATTCATTCCGGAGGAGCGTTGATGCTGAAGGAACTGGGCCAGGGACTGGGCGTCACGCTCGGGAACCTCTTCAAGAAGCCGTTCACCGTTCAGTACCCGGAAGAGAAGCTCGAGATGTTCCCGCGGTTCCGCGGGCTCCACATCCTGACCCGGCACGAGGACGGTCTCGAGCGCTGTGTGGGATGCGAGTTGTGCGCGGTCGCGTGCCCGGCCGACGCGATCTTCGTCAAGGCCGCCGAGAACGATCCCCAGAGACCGAACACGCACGGTGAGCGCTACGCCGAGCGCTACGAGATCAACATGCTGCGCTGCATCTTCTGCGGCATGTGCGAGGAAGCCTGCCCCGAGGACGCGATCTACCTCGAGAAGAACTACGAACTCTCGGATTACGACCGCGACGCGTTCATCTACACCAAGGACGAACTCCTGGTGGGGCCCGAAAAATCCGGCTACCTGCCCCAGCGCTGAAGAGCGCTGTCAGCTCGCCGCGGCCACCGCTTCGAGCAGACGCGCGGCGAGCCGGTCCCACGTCCAGGGCGTGACCGCGGCGGCTCCCGCCACGGAGAGGCGCGCGCGCAGAGGTTCGCTCTCGAGCAGACAGCGGATCGCGTGGCGCAGGAACCACGGGTGGCGGAAGCTCACGATCGCGTTCTCGCCTTCGCGCGCGAAGTCGCGGGTTCCGCTCCCGGTGCACGCGACCGCGCAGCCGCACGCCATCGCCTCGAGCGCCGTGTTGCACCATCCCGCCTTCCGCTCGGCCGCCACGAACACGTGCGAGGACTGGTAGAGCGCGACCAGTTCCTCCTGCGTGGGACCGATCACGAAACGCGCGTGGGCGGGCAGTGGCGCGCCGTCGCGCGGATCCTGGCGGTTGTGTTCACCGAGGCTGTCGAACAGCACGACCTCGAACGGCGGCAAGCGCCGCTCGAGCCCGCGCAAGGCGCGGAGAATCAGGTCCGTCCCCTTCTTCTCGCGCGAGCGGCGGCCGTTGACCAGCACGCGCAGTGGTGACGCCGCGCGCCGGGACGCATCCGGATGGAACTGCGCGAGGTTGATCCCGCCGGCGCCGTCGATCACGGAGCGGCCGCTCGCTCGCGCGAGACGTCGCCGGAGGGAACCCGAGTTCGCGGCCAGCATCACGCGCGCCTCGCGCGCGCAGCGCCCAGCGCCCGCATCGCCCTCGATCACGCAATAGTAGAGATGGGCCCCCGAACGATGCGCGAGGAACGCATCGAGCGTATGGGGTTCGGCGCATAAGGCGAGGTCCGAGCGCTCCTCGGCCGACCGGTCGAGTGGTGCGACGGCGCCTGCAAACGGCAGCCAGGTCGGCGCATCGCCCCGAGGATGGTAGAGCGCTAGCAGAGCGCTCCGAGATTCTTCAACGCGGCCCGATCCGGAACACTCGCGGCATGTGCGGTGTTGCGGACCGAAACACGATCGTTTCAGCGCGAAACCCGCGACTGCGCGACGTCCTTGATGCTGCTTGAAGAGAATCCCACAAGGCGCTGTCGGACAACGAGCTGATCCACAATCCGAGCACGTGGTGCGGACCGTGCGTAGAGCGACCGTGTATTCACCGGCGGCGCTCTCGCCGCCCGATCTCAACCCGATGCAAACCCAAATTGAGGAGGAATTACGCGATGAGACTCATGCATTGGAGCCCGATTCACCCCGGCCGGGGAACCCTCAGCCTGCCGGACGAATTCAGTCGGCTGGTGGATGATTTCCTCACCCGCACACCGCTGAGCGGAGACCTGGCGCCCATGTTTGCGCCGCCCGCCGATATCCACGAGACTCCCGAGGCGTTTCTTGTGAAGCTGGACCTGCCGGGAATCTTACTCAAGGACGTCAGGGTCAGCCTGAGCGGTGAGATGCTCACCATCCGTGGCGAGCGCCACGCGGAGAAGTCCAATCCAGACGTCAATCCTCACCGCGTCGAGCGCATCCACGGCTCCTTCGAACGCTCGTTCGAACTCGGATCGCCGTTGCGCTCCGACCAGGTGAAGGCGACCTACCGCGAGGGTGTGCTCGAAGTGATCGTGCCCAAGGCCGATCACGCGAAGGTGCGCGAAATCGAAGTCGTCGCAGGCTGACCGCGGACCCATCGAACACATTGGGCGGCCCACGCCGTTCGGGGTGGGCCGGTCCCTACGAAAGGAACCATCATGGGAAGAGTCATCGGCATCGACCTCGGAACCACGAACTCGTGCGTGGCGGTCATGGAGGGCGGCGAGCCCAAGGTGATCGCGAACGCGGAGGGCTTCCGCACCACGCCCTCGGTTGTGGCGTTTTCCAGGAGCGGGGAGCGTCTCGTGGGCCTCGTGGCGCGGCGTCAGGCGGTGACGAACCCCACGAACACGATCTACTCCATCAAGCGCTTCATGGGGCGCAAATTCGACGAGGTCCAGAGTGAGATCAAGCTGGTTCCGTATGACGTGACGCGCGGCACCTCGGGCGACGCCCGCGTGAGCGGCGTGCGCGGTGACGCCAGCGTCGGCAGCATCGGCTCGGGCGACGTCACGCTCAAGCAGGTCGGCGGCAG
>JACOSU010000104.1 GCA_016178685.1 Candidatus Eiseniibacteriota bacterium
GCGAAAGCTACCCCAGCGAGTTCACCGCGTCACGAGTTTTGAAAGGCGCTCTAAGAATCGCACACCTTCTTCGCCCTGGTTGTCGTGGCTTACTACCGAATAGCGCTTGCAATCTTGAGCGGCGACGAGCGAATGATATTGACGTTTCTACGCGCCCTATTCGAGTGCGCGAAAGACCCCGAGCTGATCAAGACGATCGCTCAGGACGAGATCCGAGGCTCGGGTACGCCACCGTCCGTAGTCTTGCGGACCGAACAGAGCCTTCGATAGGCGCCGCGCAAGACGACGCCCAAAAAGACGTGGCCCTCACTTCAAGCAAGACGTGCGGTGGGCTTGCCGGGATCGGGCGATCCGCGGGACCGCTCGCGTCGGTGTGAATCAGCCCCGCGCTCGCGACTCCAACGATAGCGCGTCCTCACTCCACGATCGCCATCCTCCTCGTGAGCGTGCGCCCGCCCGCCTCGAGCCGCGCAAAGTAGAGCCCGCCCGCGGCACGCGCGCCCGATTCAGTGCTGCCATCCCACCGCAGCTCGATCCACCCCGCCGGTCGCCAGCCACCCAGCAACGATCTCACGCGCCGGCCCTGCGCGTCGTAGATCACCAGCCTCACCATCCCGTCGCGCGGCAGCCCGAGCCGCAGCGTCGCGGAATTGTGCGCCGGATTCGGCGCGATCGGCGCCAATGTCACTTCGTGAGGCACGTTGCTCCCCGCATCGGCCGTGCCGGCGGGCTGAACGGTCGAGCACGGCCCTTCATTGCAGTGGATGTCGTACGCGCACACCTTGTAGATGTACGCGGTGCCGGTGATGTCGTGATAGCTCGGCGTCACGCCGTCGTAGATCCGGTTGGCCGGCGACGGTGTGAAGTTGAGCGGTGAGCCGCGAAAGAGCCGGTAACCGGCGAGGTCCGGCTCACCATTCGCGCCCCACGAGATGTACGTTCCGTTCGGCGGCACGTAGCTCGCGGAGAATGCCGCGGGCGCGACCGGCGGCAGATTGTCCACCGAGTAGCCGCTGTCGGGCGCCGAGCCCCAGTAGGGGCCGCTGTAAGAGCGCCTTTCAAAACTCGTGACGCGGTGAACTCGCTGGGGTAGCTTTCGCGGTCGGACAAGGAGGTCCGACGATGGCGAAAGTACTGGTGGACGATGCGCTGTGGGAATTGATCGAACCCCATCTGCCCCGATCGA
>JACOSU010000008.1 GCA_016178685.1 Candidatus Eiseniibacteriota bacterium
CCGTCGAGCGCCACCAACAGCGCAGGGCGCTGGAATCGTTCGACCAGCCGCGAGGCGACGATCCCGATCACGCCGGGATGCCAGCGGTCGGACCACAGCACGATGGACGAACAGTTCGGCCACGAGAGTTCGCTCTCCACCTGGGCGACCGCTTCCACCAGCGCATTTTCGTCGAACCGGCGTCGTCGCACATTGTCCTCCTCGAGACTCGCCGCGATCGCCTGCGCTTCGCCGCCGTCCCGCGCGAGCAGCAGTCTCACGCCCTGCTCCGGATTGCCCATGCGGCCCGCCGCGTTGATGCGCGGAGCCAGCACGAACGCCACCTGTCCGCTCGAGATGTGCTTGCCCGACAGCCCCGCGACATCGATCAGCGCCCGCAGCCCCAGCCGCTCGCCGCGGTTCAGGAGGTCGAGGCCCAGGCGCGCGAGCACACGATTCTCACCCACCAGCGGCACCACGTCGGCGATGGTCCCGAGCGCGACGACATCGAGCTGCTGCCGCGCGCGTTCGAGACCCCCGCGGCCTCGAAACAGCGCTTCCACGAGCTTGAACGTCACGCCCACGCCGGCCAGCGGCTTGAACGGGTACTCACAACCTGCTCGATGAGGGTTCACGAGCGCGATCGCGGACGGCAACGCCGCCGCCGGCGCGTGATGATCCGTGATCACGGTATCGATGCCGAGCGCGGCCGCGCGCTTGACCGGCTCCACGGCGGTGATGCCGCAGTCCACCGTAACCACCAGCGTGCATTCGCGGCGATGCGCCTCCTCGATCGCCTCCAGCGAAAGTCCGTAACCGTCGCGGGTCCGGTGCGGGATCCGGTACTCGGCCCGCGCCCCGAGATCGCTGAGCGCGCGGTAAAGCAGAAACGTCGAGGTGATGCCATCCACGTCGTAATCGCCGTGGACCAGAATGCGCTCACCGCGCTCGATCGCCCGGCGGATGCGTCCCACCGCGAGATCCAGGTCCAGCAGCCGCGAGGGATCGTGCAGGTCCTCGAGGCACGGATCGAGAAAGCGCCGCGCGTCTTCGAGCGATGCGATGCCCCGGTTCACGAGGGCCTCGCCCGCCGCGAACGGCGCATCGAGAGCCGCGGCCAGTTCGCGGGCGCGCTCGGAATCGCGACGGCCATGCAGCGTCCACTGGGGAGTGAGCGGAGGAGCGATCAAGATCGGTTCACCCGAGAGATCCTCGAGGTTGGCAATAGCGGGAATCCGGATCGGACGAACGACGCTAACCGCTTCGCGCACGGGCCGCAAGCGCAGCGCGCCCGGCGATCCACCGCCGGGCGCGCAAGTCGCCGAGTCCCCCGTAAGCCGAATTCTGTCGGATAGCTCCGTGGTGATCATTTGACTGGGACGCCCGTCTCCGGACGCCTCGATGCGACCGACCCCGGGGTCTTGACGAGGCGGGACACACCTCTTCCCCTCTACGCGGTCTTGCTCCAGGTGGGGTTTACCGAGCCGGCCCCGTCGCCGGGACCGCTGGTGCGCTCTTACCGCACCGTTTCACCCTTGCCCGCAGCATCCCCACGCTTTCACGCGGAAACGCCCGTTGGCGGTCTGCTCTCTGTTGCACTTTCCGTAGGCTCGCGCCCCCTGGGAGTTACCCAGCACCTTGCCCTGTGGAGTTCGGACTTTCCTCGACCGGTGGCCTCGGTCCCCGCTTGCGCGGGAGCGTTGGCGTTCCGGCCGCGATCACCTGGGAGACTCGGAACCCAGGATCTTGTCGAGTGTCTCGTTCACCAGCTGATCGGCGCGCGCATTCTGCTCGCGCCGCACGGTCACGAATTTCACGATCTCGATGCGCCCGGCGGCCTCATGCGCCTCGGCGTGGAGGGGTTTCAGTCCTGCGTGCTTCACACGGTACTCGCCCGTCATCTGCCGGACCACCAGCTCGGAATCCATGCAGACCCGCAGACGGCGCGCTCCGTGGCGCGCCGCAGCCGCGAGCCCGGCGATCAGCGCGCGATATTCAGCGACGTTGTTCGTGACGTGCCCGAGGTAGTCGCCGCGCGCCTCGACCTCACGCGCCTCAGGCGAGATCAGCACGTAGCCGATCGCGCCCGGTCCCGGGTTGCCGCGCGCACCACCGTCGCAGCGCAGCGTCCATTCGCCGTTCGTTCCCACCACCATGCCGCCACCCTAGACGACACGTGGATCGGCGGCAAGCCAGCCGGCGCGTTCGAGCGCGTCCCAGGCGTCGCGCTCGCCGCACTCCGTCAGGACTGCGGCCGTCGCCGGATCGATCCCGAGCAAGGATCCCGGGAGCGTGCCCGTGGGCTCGACCACGCACACCCGCGCGGGATCTCCTTCGCGGGTCCAGCCCGGCGGCAGGCGCTGCATTTCGGTCTGGAGGTCGCGCCAGTTCGCGATCTGCGACAGGCGCGCGGCGATCTCGATCAGGTTGGGTTCTGCGGAGAGCCGCGGCGGACAGCCGCTCGGCGATACCAGCACCATCAGCAGCGCGTCGGCCCCGTCGGCGATCACGGCGTGGAGCGGCTGATTCGAGAACACCCCCGCATCGATGAAATCGAGCGCGCCGATCTTGACCGGTTCGAACACGACCGGGACCGCCGAAGAGGCGAGCGCCGCCTCGATCAGATCCCCCACCCCACGGGTCTCCCGCACCACGCCCAGCGAGCGCTCGATCCGGGCCCGGAACTCCGGGGCCGGATCACGCCAGTTGACGAAGTAGTGGATCCGGCCGCTCTCGATTTCGCACGCGGTCAGGATCAGGCGAACGTCGGATCGCGCGAGACGCTCGCGCGCCGCGGGCGGCAGCAGTTCTTCGATCAGTCGGCGGCGCGCTCCGGTGCGCCACAGTCCGCGCCCGCCGGTCTCGGGCAACAGGCGCAGCGCGAAGCGTCGCAACGCCCGGTCCTCTCTCATCGCACGGCTCACGAGCCACACCAGCGTGCCGAGCAGCAGCACGAACAGATGGAACCGCTGCGGCCACGCGAACCGGAACAGAAGCGGAATCGGGAACAGCAGCGCGAGCACGATCAGCCAGCGACCCAGCACGCGCTGCACACGCTCGGGGTCCGCCGCCGGCGTGATCTTCACCAGCGCGTCCTCGAAACGGCCGGAGCGCAACAACAGCGCAGCTCCGAGGGCCGCGACCAGCAGCCAGGCCAGGGTGTCGAGCAGGATTTCGTTCCACGCCGGAGCGAGCGCCGACGCCGAGCGGGCGAGCAGCGCGGTGACTCCCAGCTGGGGCAGCTCGCCGAGCGTGAGCAGCGCCTCGAGCGCCGCCAGCGCCAGCAGAAACGCGCCGAGCGCGCGGATCGCCCGGGTCTCCCAGCGGATCCCGATGCTGGGCGGACGCAACTGGCTCCACGTGCGGCGCAGCGCATCGGAACCAAATCCGTTCGCGACCCAGATCAGCCCGTTGATGGCGCCGACCGATACCCCGAGCACGATGCGCGGCTCGAGCCCCGCGTGCTCCAGCGCGCGGAATACGCCCACTTCGTAGGCGCCCAGCGCGCCGCCGCCCGACAGCACCAGCGCGACGCGGCGGAACGGCAGGTCGGTGCGCAGGCGTCGCGGAGTCGCGTTCACGAGCGGGTCCGCCGGTCAGACCGGATCGGGCGCCCACACCACGAGACGCCCGCAGCCTTCGCAACTCAGTACGCGATCGCGCCGTCTCGCTTCCTGCAGGGTCTGTGGCGGCAGCGCCCGGAAGCATCCGCCGCACGCGCCTTTCACGACGCCCACCACGGCTCGTCCTTCTCGCGAGCCGTAGACGCGTTCATATCGCGAGCGTGTCGCAGGAGGCAGCGCTTCGACGTGGCCGCCCCGACCGGCATGGAGCGCCGTCAGCTGCTCCCGATCCGCGCTCTCAGCGGCCGCGTACCGGGCGAGCCGCTCCGTGCCGTCCCGTTCCGCCTGCGCAGCCGCCTTCTCGAGCTTCGGCAGATCGTGCGCCGCGGATTCTTCGGCTTCCATGCTCATCAGGACTTCGGTCTCGAGATCGGACCGCTTCTGCCGGACGGTCGCGATCTCGTGGAGCAGCGCGGTGTACTCCTCGTTCTTCTTGATCGCCGGCAGCTGGCTCTGAAACTTGCGCTCCTCGCCGGCCAGAGACTCGATGTCCTTCTCGATCGCGCGACGGCTCTTCTGGGTCTGCGCGATCCTCGCGCGCAGTTGATCGAGTGCGGCACGCTCAATGCGGACGCGCTCCTCGCACTGGGCGCGCAGGGCCGGCAACTGGCGGACGCGGGCGTCGATCGCGGCGGCTTCCTCGTCGAGCGCGCGCAGCGCCCACAGACGATCGAGCTCTTCGCTCACCGCGCAGCCCCCAAAGAAAACGGGGATGCCCCGCAGGGCATCCCCGCACGCCTTGCGCGGCAACGTCCGGGAAGCGGACGCGATGCGCGCGCGCACCCGAACTTGCGATACGAGCGGCGCGAAGTCATCCTGGCTCCTCTGGCCGCCAAACCGCGCCCCGGGCGCGGAGGTGAAGATGGTGGGCGGAACAGGACTTGAACCTGTGACCCCCTGGTTGTGATCCAGGTGCTCTGCCAGCTGAGCTACCCGCCCGAACGGGATCGGCGCGATGCGGTGTGCGAATGGTGGGCCCACCCGGATTCGAACCAGGGTCTCGCCGGTTATGAGCCGGCCGCTCTGGACCGCTGAGCTATGGGCCCAGCGAGGGCGCTCACGAACACCGGCGCCGGAAGCCGCGTGTTTCTAGCACCGCGCTCGTCAGGGTGTCAAGCGGATGCCGGTTTGCTATGCTTTTCTCACGATCATGCGGTTCGGTCCTGTGGCCTGGAGAGAACTCATGTCGGAGCCTGACGCGGGAGCGCGTGCCCCGGATTCCGATGGGGCGTCCCATCCGCGGCCCGGTGGTTTCCGGCGTGCGATTCACTGGTCCGGAGTCCTCCTCCTCCCGTTCATGCTCGGATGCGGGAAACACAGCGGACCCACGTCGCCGGCGTCCGGCCTGCCGGCCGGAGCGGCCGTGCGGGGCAACGTCCGCTTCACAACCCTGAGTCCCGGCCGCGACTGCTTCGTCACGCTGTTTCGGAAGATCATCCCGCCTCCACCGCCCGGAGACCCTCTCCACTTTGATTTCGTCGTCAGCGACAGCCTCGGACGCTTCGAGTTCGACGGCGTGCCGCCAGGCGTCTACGGGCTCTACACCACGTACTTCAGCGCCGTTACGTTCTCGGACAGCCTGTTCGCCGGCGACACGGTGGTGGTGCGCGCAACCAGCGGCGTCGTGACGGCCCGGCCTCTCACGCTGCGAGCCGGTGGCGTTTTCTTGGGGTTCGTGAAGGATGCGGGCACGAAAGCCCCGGCCAGCGCCTGGCTGCTGGTGGACGGCTTTCCGATACTCGGAGTCACCGACTCGACCGGGGCCTACGCGCTGGGCGGAATCCCGCCGGGCACATGGTTCCTGCTCGCCGTGGTGCCGGATAGCCTGGCTCCCGAGAGCGGTCAGTCTCCGGCCACGATGCCCGCGCCGGGCGACACCGTGAGGCTGCCCGCTCTTCTCGTGTCGTCCCATCTCTCGGCTTCCGGACCATCGAATGCGCGGGCCGCGCTCGACAGAACTCGGGCGATTCGCACCGAATGGCGCCGCTCGTGGATCCTGTCACAAACCCGCGCACTCCGCTCGCTACCGCGTTAGCCGCGCGCTGCCTTGGATCCCGGAATCCGACTGCGAACGATCCTCAGAGCAGTTCCGTGTACGCCTTGAGCCTTCGGCTGCGCGTGGGATGGCGCAGCTTGCGGAGCGCCTTCGCCTCGATCTGGCGGATGCGCTCGCGCGTGACGTTGAAGAACGCGCCGACTTCCTCGAGCGTGCGCTGGGCGCCGTCCTCGGTCAGGCCGAAGCGCAGGCGGATCACCTTCGCCTCGCGCGGCGTGAGCGTTTTCAGCACGTCGTTCACCTCGTCGCGCAGCATCGCCGAGGCCGCCGAATGCGCGGGGCTCACGACGCTGGTGTCCTCGATGAAGTCCCCGAGGTTTGAATCGTCGTCCTCGCCGATCGGCCGGTCGAGCGAGATCGGCTCCTGCGCCGCCTTCAGGATGCTCTTCACCTTGTCGACCGGCAGCTCGAGCCGCTCCGCGATTTCCTCGGGCGTGGGCTCGCGACCCAGCTCCTGCACCAGCCGCCGCGAGACGCGCACCACGCGGTTGATGTGCTCGATCATGTGGACCGGCACGCGGATGGTGCGCGCCTGATCCGCGATCGCGCGCGTGATCGCCTGACGGATCCACCACGTGGCGTAGGTCGAGAACTTGTAGCCCTTGGTGTAATCGAACTTGTCGACCGCGCGCATCAGGCCCGAGTTGCCCTCCTGAATCAGATCGAGGAATTCGAGCCCGCGGTTCGTATAACGCTTCGCGATCGAGATCACGAGGCGCACGTTCGCCTCGATCATCTCCTTCTTGGCCTGGCCGGTGGCGCGCTCGCCGTCGCGGATCTGGCGGTAGAGCTCGAGCAGGTGCTCCTTGGTCATCCGGCATTCGTCCTCGAGCCGCCGGGTTCCCTTGCGGATGTTCCGCAGTTCGTTCGCGAACTCGGCGATCTGCGCGGGCTGCAGGTTCGAATCGCGGCGCACCGCGCGCAATTCCCTGGGGCCCTTCTTGAGCCTGCGCGAGAAGCCCATCATCTCGTCGACGCCGTGCCCGAAACGGCGCTCGAGCGCCTGCTCGACCTCGTCGTACTCGAGCGCGCGCTCGGCCAATTCCTTCACCGGGGCCGCCATGCCCTCGACCATGCGCGGGTTCATCCTCAGCTTGTGCAGTTCCTGCGTGAGCTCGGCTTCGACCTTCGCGAAGTTGCCATGAAAGTTCGAGCGCTTCTGGTCGGTCATGCGCTCGGCCTGCCGTTCGATCTGATCGTTGTAGCGCTTCTGGAGCACGAACACGCGTTCGAGGATCTTGACCGCGCGCTGGCGCTCCTTCTTGAGCGCCTGCTCGGTGGCCGCGTTCTCATCGACCTTGATGAAGTCCTCGATTTTGAGCAGCCCCTCCTTGAGCTTCTTGAGCAGGCCGCGAATCTCGCGCACCGCCGGCTCGGCCCGGAACAGCGATGATACGACCTGGCGCTCGCCGGCCTCGATGCGCCGGGCGATCTCGACTTCGCCTTCGCGCGTGAGCAGCGGCACGCGGCCCATTTCGCGCAGGTACATGCGCACCGGATCGTCGTAGCGCACCGGCTGCTGCGGAGCCGCCTTGGATGCCGGCGTCGACTTCTTGTCCTCGATCTTGCGCAGCTTCTTCAGGCGTTCGTGGGCATCCTCTTCGCTCGCGAACACCTCGATGTGCATCTGGTTCAGCATGCCGTGAATCTCTTCCATCTGCTCGACCTGGGTATCGGGGTCCTGATCGTCATCCAGCAGCCAGACCACCTGATCCTCGGTGACGTAGCCCTGCCGGAGGGCGAGCGACTTGATCTCGTCCAGCTTCTTGCGCTGTTCGGCCTTTTCCTTGAGCCGCGTCTGCTTGGTCTGCTTCGGTTTCGCCGCCGTGGCTGCCGCCATGGAGTTGACGCTCCTTATGTGCTGAGGTCCTGTAGCGTACGTGCGATCTCTTGAATTTCGTGTGCGAGGCGCTGCGCCTCGTCGGGAAGCGGGGCGTGCTCGAGTTGCTGGCGACGCTCGCGAAGCTGCCGCCGCAGCCGGCGCACCGCCGTCAGGCGGACATTGCCGCGCGCCTCTTCGGCCCACTCGAGCTCGCCGCCCTCGACCAGCAGCTCGCGCTCGAGCGCCGCGGCCTCGCCGGAGGCTTCTGCGCCACTCCAGAGTGCCGCCGCCAGCGCCGCGCATTGCGGATCCTGGAAGTCTTCGGGGCTCAATCGGGCACGCGCGCCCTCGAGCTCGCCCGGCGCGTGAAGCAGCGCGCGCAGCAGGCGGCGCTCGAGCGACTGTTCGTGGCGCCGCTGCCCTTCGACCGCGGCGCGCAGCGGCGGTTCGACTCCGCCCCCGCTCTTTTGAATCGAGATGGCGCGCGCGAACACGGCCTCCGAAAGTCCCAGCACCTGGCTGGCGCGCTCGACAAAGATTCGCAGCCGGATCGGGTCCGCGATCCCGGCGGCCAGCCGCACCACCGCGTGAGCGGCGGCCTCGCGCGGATCGCCGGGCGAGCCGACCGAGTCCGCGCCTCCGTCTCGAGTACGCAGAATGTGGCGCTGTACGAATTCGGCGGCGTCGACCGCCCGGCGCCTCGCGCCCTCCCACGCCGCCGCGCCTCCGCCCCGCACCAGGGTGTCCGGATCTTCGCCGTCCGGGAGCTCCACGATCGCGACCTCGAGGCCTTCCCCGAGCAGCGTCGCGAGCGAGCGCATCATGGCGTCGCGGCCCGCGCGGTCGCCGTCGTAGGTCAGCGCCACCCGCGGCACCAGCCGCTTCAGCATGCGGGCCTGATCCTGCGTCAGCGCGGTCCCCGAGGTCGCGACCGTGTTCCGCAATCCGGCCTGATGGAGCGCGATGGCGTCGAAGTATCCTTCGACCACGATCATCTCGCCGTCGGCCGGCACGTGGCGGCGCGCCGCGTCGAGCGCGAACAGGAACGAGCCCTTGTGGTAGACCGCGCTCTCCGGAGAGTTCAGGTATTTCGGCTCA
>JACOSU010000077.1 GCA_016178685.1 Candidatus Eiseniibacteriota bacterium
AACGTGACGCCCAGCCTCGAGACCTCGCGCAATCAGTACAAGCATTCGATCGAGGCCCAGATCGACCACTTCGCGGACGTGCTGCGCAAGGGCACCAGGCCGATGGGCACCGCCGACGAGATCCTTCCGGTGATGGAGTTGATGGACGCGATCTACCGCTCGGCCGAGCAGGGCAAGGAGGTCCGGCTCGACTGATCGCGCGCAACGCGTTCTCGCGCTGACCTCGGGCGCGTTGCTCGGAGCGGCGTTCCTGCCGGGCCCGCTGGGATTCCTCGCGTGGGGAGCGTTCGTTCCGCTGCTGATCGCGCTCGAGGCGCGCGTGCGCTCGGGTGCGCGCGCCCGGAGGTTGTTCGCCCTCGGATATCAATTCGGCCTCGCGTTCTTCCTGATCGGTACCCACTGGATCGCCCGGCTCTCGAGCGTCGCGATCACGGTTCCATGGCTCAGATACCCGGCGTGGCTGGCGGCCGGTGCCTACCTGGCGTTGTTCGGCGGACTGCTCACGCTGGTGGCCGGCACGCTCGCCCGTCGCGTTCCGCTTGCGCTGGTGTTTCCGGCCGCGCTCGTCACGGTCGAGGAGTTGCGCGCTTCGGGTGAACTGGGCTTCCCGTGGTTTCAGCCCGGCTATACCCAGCACGCGTACGCGCCCCTGATGCAGCTCGCGAGCCTCGGGAGCGTGACGCTCGTGACGCTGTGGCTCGCGATCCTGAACGTCCTGATCTGGCACGCGCTGCGTCCCGGGAGCCGGGCCCGGGCCGCGCTCGGCGCAGCCCTCGTGCTGGCGCTGCCGTGGGTGTGGGGCGAGCGCGTTCTGGACGCGGCGCCCGGCGCATCGGGCGTGAGCGTCGCGCTGGTGCAGGGCGATATCCCGGGCGAGATCAAGTGGTCGGGCGGACACCAGCGTGAGATTCTCGACGTGTTTGTCCGCCTCTCCGAGCGCGCGGCCGTGAACCGACCCTCGATCGTGATCTGGCCCGAGACCGCGACCGGCAGCTATCTGCGCAAACAGCTGGATCAGGCGATCGAGGTCGGCGAGCTGGCGCACCGCACCGGGGTGCCGGTGTTCACCGGTTTCGCGGACTACGACTTCGGAACGAACGGAAAACCCCGCGTTTACAACTCCGCGGGCCTGTTCCGTCCCGATGGGGGCGCCTCCGCCGCGTACTCCAAGCGGCACCTGGTTCCGTTCGGCGAGCGCATGCCGTTTCAACGCTGGATTCCGGCCCTCGGCCGGCTGGAGCTCGGACAGGCGGAATGGACGCCGGGCGATCGGGTGGTGCTGTTTCCGGGGGCGGCCGGACCGTTCGCCTGCCTGATCTGCTTCGAGTCGATCTTCCCGAACCTGTCGAGAGAGGCGGTGCGCTCCGGCGCGCGCTGGCTGGTCAACATCACGAACGACGAGTGGTTCGGCAACAGCGCGGCGATCGGGCAGCATGCGGCGATGGCGCAGTTCCGTGCGGTCGAAAATCACGTGCCGCTCGCGCGTTGCGCGAACACCGGGTTGACCGAGATCCTCGACGCGAACGGTCGCGTGACCGCGGCACTGCCCACGTTCCGCGCCGGCGTGCTGAACGGCCCGCTCTCGAAATGCGGCATCCCCACCCCGTACACGCGGCTCGGCGACTGGCCGGGCGTGCTCTCGGAGATCGCGCTCGCGGTCGCGGCGCGGGTGGCGTTGACACGCCGCAAGAACGCCGACTAACATGCGGCCTCTTCCATCGGTCGGAACTCAACGACCTGCGGCGAACCGGCGCCGAGACGCCGACCCAGGCGAGCGTATGAATCGTGGCGTGGCCATTTTTGGAGCGACCGGACTGGTCGGGCGCACCCTGCTCGGGCTGCTCGAGGAGCGCGCGTTCCCGACGCCGACACTCCGATTGCTCGCGAGCGACCGGGGGGACCATCGCGCGGCGCGCTTCCGGGGCCGGGAGGTCGAGGTCGAGCCGGTTTCGGACCTGGCGTTCGCCGACGTGGACCTCGCGCTGTTCGCGGTGCCGAATGCGCTGGCCGAAGCCTGGGCGGATCGCGCGCGAGAGCGCGGCGCCCGCGTGATCGACAACAGCAGCGCTTTCCGCTACCACGCGGATGTGCCGCTGGTGGTCCCCGAGATCAACCGGGCGCTGCTCGAATCCCGTCCGTGGCTGGTCGCGAATCCCAACTGCTCGACCATCGCGCTGGTGATGGCGCTCAAGCCGCTGCTGGATCGCGCGAAGCTCGAGCGCCTGATCGTGAGCACCTATCAGTCGGTCTCGGGCGCGGGCGCCGAGGCGCTCGAAGACCTGGAGAGCGGCGTGCGTGCGGGGCTCGCGGGCGATCCCCCGGCGCGCGCGGGTGGCCTGCCGCCGTTCGCGTTCAACGTCGTGCCTCACATCGACCGTTTCGAAGACAACGCCTATTCGCGGGAAGAGATGAAGATCGCGTGGGAGACCCGCAAGATTCTGGGTCTGCCGGATCTCCCGGTGTCCGCCACCGCGGTGCGGGTCCCGGTGCGCGTGGGGCATGCGGCGTCGGTCCATGCGGAGTTCGACCGGGCCCTGCCTCCCGCGGAAGCGCGGGCCGCCTGGCGATCGTTCCCGGGCCTGCGGGTGGTGGATGATCCGGCGGCCGGTCGTTACCCGACGCCGCTCGAGGCGGCGGGAGGCGATCCGGTTCTGGTCGGACGCGCCCGCACCTCGCTGGCGTCCCCTCGCGGTCTGGAATTCTTCGTCGCCTCCGACAATCTCAGAAAGGGAGCCGCGCTGAATGCCGTGCAGATCGCCGAGACGCTGACGCGCGTCGGAGCCTCGACGCCATGAGGGGTCGGGGTCCGGCCCGGCTGCCCGCCGCGTCCAGGGCGCGCGCCGCGCGCGTGAATGCGTGGCCGCCGTTGCTGATCGGAGCGCTGGCGGGGTCCCTGGTCGCGGGGCGCTCCGAGTCCGCGAGCCTGTGTGTGGCGGTGGGAGCGGTGGGAGCCGCGAGCGTCCGCGCGGGATGGCCGCGACCGCGCTGGATCACGATGCTCGCGACCAGCATGGCGTTCGCGCTGGCGCTGAACCTTTATCTGGTGCACGGCACGCCGCTCTCGCTGCCTCGCGTCTTCGGACTGACCGCGACCGGCGAAGGCCTCGCGCTGGGGATGGTGCTGGCGCTGAGGCTGCTGGGCGCGGCGTTCGCGGTTCATGCGCTGGCGGCGGCGTGGCCGGGAGAGCGCGCCGCGGAAGAGATCGCGCGCCCGATCCGTCCGCTCGAGCGCTTCGGAATTCCGGTTGAAGATTCGCGCGAAGTGCTGGGGCTCGCGCTGCGCTTCATGCCGATGCTGGGCGAAGAGACGCGGCGCATCGCGGCGGTGCAGGAACTGCGCGCCGGCCGGCCTGCGCGCGGGGTGGCGGAGCGCCTGTCCAGGGTACGCGCGGTGCTGGTTCCTTCGCTGGTCGCGGGGCTCGAACGCGCGGAGCAGGTGGCACTCGCGCTCGAGGCGCGGCATCATCGAGCGCGGCCGTGGCCACCGCCCGCGGGGGCGTGGTTGGCCTCGCTCGCCGGGGCCGCTCTGTTCGCGGTGGCGTTGCT
>JACOSU010000078.1 GCA_016178685.1 Candidatus Eiseniibacteriota bacterium
CCCGCGGATCGCGGTAGCTGTTGTCGATGATGATGATCTCGCGTCCGGCGGGGTCCCTGCGGATTCGACGCAGCAACCGGCCGTCCGGACCGACCACGGTGATGATCTCGCTGCCGTCGGGACGGATCAGCCGCGCCATGGTGCCGGTGGTCTTCGCGAGCGTCCGCCGGCCTCCGGCGCGCAGCCCGGCCGCGATCAGCCGCGTGACCGACGATTTGCCGCGCGTGCCGTTCACGTGCACGCGAACCGGAATCCGGCGCAGGTGGCGCTCGTGACGTCGCAGCTCGATCACGCCGTAGGCCGCGAGCCCAGCGGTCAGCACTGCCGGGACAATCGCCAGGCTCACCTCCCGAGGCGCGTGAGGCGCACGGTGCGCGAGCCCGCGCCGGTATCGAGCCGCACGAAGTAGAGCCCGGCGGGACGCGGGCGCCCGTCCCCGTCGCGGCCGTCCCACGCCGCGACATGCGCGCCGGCCTCGAATGCGCGGTCCTCGATCACGCGCACGCGCTGCCCGGCGAGATCGAACACCTCGAGCCGAACGCGGGAAGCGCGGGCGAGCGTGAACGCCAGCGTCGCGTCGCCCCGCGCTGGATTCGGCCAGGCCGTGAGCGACAGCTCCGTCGTCACGGCGACGGGCGCATCGAGCGCGCCGTAGCTTGACAGCGCGGCGACCCCGTTGTCGGTTCCGGCGTAGATCGTGAGCATCGCGGGGTCGAGCGCGAGCGCACGGACGTTGAGGCTGGACAGCCCGTTCTGATTGAAGACCGGGAACCAGCTGGCGCCGGCGTTCACGCTCTCGAACACACCGCCGCCGAACAATCCTGCGAACAGCGTGCCGCCATGCGCGGCGTCCTGCGCGAGCGCGTGCACCTCGAACGCCGGCAGGCCGGTGCTCGCTCGCGCCCACAGGTCGCCGCCGTTGACACTCTTGCACACGCCCGAGTCGGTCGCGGCGTAGACGATCGAGGAATCCGCAGCGTCCACCTGGAGCGCGTGAATGAACAGCGAGACCATGCCGATGTTCTTCTGAGTCCAGTTCGAGCCGCCGTCGGTGGACTTGAAGACTCCGCTGCTGTCGCTCCCGACGTAGAGCGTGGGCGGCGCGCCCACGACCAGTGCGATCGAGCGCACGCTCAGGAAGGCCGGCAGGTTGCCGATTCGCGGAGTCCACGTGGCGCCGCCATCCACGGTCTCGAACGGTCCGATCCCGGTGCCCGCGAACAGGTGCCCGCTCTGACCCGGCCAGGCGACCAGCGGTCGCACGAACAGATTCGTCAGCGTGTGGCTCAGGCTGTCGGGGTTTGAGAACGTGACGCCGTCGTCATCACTCACGTAGACGCCGGCGCCATACGCCGAGACGTACACGCGACTCACGATCAGCGGATCGGGCGTCACGCCATGCTCCGAATCGTGCGAGAACAGCGACGTCGCGCGCGACCAGCTCGCGCCCTGGTCGGCGCTCTTCCAGAACTGGTCCCCGAATCCGGATCCATCGTAGACCTCGTGTGTGGAGGGACGCACCGCGAGCGAGAACGAGAACGTCGAGAGCAGACCGCCGTCCAGCTGCGACCACGACGCGCCACGGTTCGAGGTCGCGAAGATGCCGCCCCCGTCGGTGCCGGCCAGCGCCGAGGAGGGAGATCCCGCCGCCGATGCTAGCGCATTCACCACCCCGTTCGTGAGCCCGGCGTTGACCGCGTGCCACGCGGTGTCGCTGAGGGTCGTGAAAAACGCCCCCGCGCTGTCCGTGCCGAAGTAGCGCAGGGTGTCCACGACCGCGATCGAGCGGCCGCGAAAGCTGGTCAGGCCGCGGTTTACACGCACCCAGGTGTCACCGCCGTCTGTGCTTTTCAAGACTCCGCGATCGAGCTCGGCCACGTAAACCCGCTGTGGATCGAGCGCGTCGAACTGGATCTGTTCGGCCGCGCCATGCGACCCATTTCTGCTTCCGGTGGTGTCGGCGAGCTGGGTCCAGGTGAGGCCACCGTTGAAGCTGCGGTGCACTCCCCCGCCGGTCCCGGTCGCGGCCAGCAGGGTTTCGGGCTTCGCGGGGTGCAGCGCCACGTCGCGCACCGACGTGTTCACGAGGCCGAGATTGATGGCGCTCCAGTTCCCGCCGGCGTTCAAGGACTTGAAGATGCCGCTGCCCGAAGTCGCGGCGTAGATCACGCCGGTCTGAATCGGGTGGATCGCGATCGAGCGCACCGAGCGATTGGTCGAAAGCAGTTCTTTCCACGTCACCCCGCCATCGACGCTCAGGAACACGCCGTCGTTGGTGCCGCAGAACACCGAATCCGGGTGCTGGGGTTCGATCGCGAGGCAGCGCACGAACGTGTTGATGAGCCCGGTGCGCGAACCAGTCCAGGTTGATCCGCCGTTCACCGACCGATAAACGCCCGCGCCGAAGGTCGCGGCCCACAGCCGCGATGCGTTGAGCGGATCGCGCGCAATCGCCTCGATGCTCTTCGCGCTAGGGCTGACGCCGGTCCACACCTGGTTGCCGGCGCGGGCGGGACCGCCCGAGAGCGCGACCAGCGCCGTGGCGCACAGCAGCGGGATGATCGACGAGCGGGCATGGCGGGGCAGGGTGCGGGTCGGGTGCGACATTGGGGGGCTCCGCGAGGGAGGTGTCGGGCTGGATGTGGTGTCAGGACGCGGGGTGTGTCGGCGGATCGGGGCACGGCCCCCAGATCCCAAAGGACCGTTCGTTGCGGGCAGATCGAGCAGCCATTCGACCCCCAACGCGCAAATGGTCCCTCATAATGATACCCCATCCACCGGTGTCTCGCGCAACACGTTTCCGGCGCCGCGCAATGCTAGGCTGGGACCATGACGACGCGGCCCCGGTTCGATGACGCCGAACTCGAGCGCCTCGCCCGTGCGTGCGAGATCCAGCCCTACCGATCCTCGGGTCCCGGCGGGCAGAAGAAGAACAAGACCGAATCGAGTGTTCGCGCCCGGCACCTCGCGACCGGGATCACGCGCATCGCGACCGAGAGCCGATCGCAGTCGCGCAACCGCCAGCTCGCGCTCGAGCGCGTGGCGATCGAACTCGCGCGGCGCGCGAAACGGCGGCGCCCGCGCGTCGCCACCCTCCCGACGCGCTCCGCGATCGAGCGCCGCCTGGAATCGAAGCACCGCGCCGCCCGGATCAAACGCGAAAGGCGAGCTTCGACCGACGAGTGACGGTGCCCCGGCCGGCGAGCGGAGAATTCGTCCCGGCCGCGCGCGATTAACGGTTGTTCCGCGCGCGAGTCGCGGGCTAGATTGCGGAGCGGGACCGCATGCGCCTCGCCCATCGCGGGCGCGCGGCCCGATCCGGAGGCCCGATGCCCGTGAACCGCCCGTCGTCGCGAGGATGGACGGTCGTGCTGGTCGCCCTGCTGCTGGCGGCCGCGACCCTGTTCCAGGGTCCGCGCGCGCTGCAGATGGCGCGCGCCGTCGTGTATTCCGAGCCGGGCTTTGCCGACCTGCCGGGAGCGGCCGCCTGGTCGCTGATGCGCATGACGGTGTCTTATCTGGCATCGCTGGCGTTCGCATGGCTGGTGGGCTATCAGGCCGCGACCAACCCCCGCGCGGCGCGCGTGCTGCTGCCGCTGCTCGACGTCGGGCAGTCCGTGCCGGTGCTGGGGTTCTTCCCCGCCGCGATCTTTCTGTTCGTGACGCTGCTCGGCGGCGGCCGCATCGGCTTCGAGCTGGCCGCGATCTTCCTGATCTTCACGAGCCAGTCGTGGAATCTCGCGTTCGGCGTGTACGAGGGGCTCTCGACCATTCCGCTCGAGACGCGCGCGGCGACCGAGAGCCTGGGGTTGCGGGGTCCGCTGCTGTGGCGCACGCTGTACCTGCCGGCCTGCGTTCCATCGCTGGTCTACAACAGCATCCTGTCGTGGGCCAATGGCTGGTACTTCCTGATCGCGAGCGAGATCATCGTCTCGGGGCCGGTGCACTACGACCTGCCCGGGCTCGGCAGCGTGATGTCGCAGGCGTTCGCGCGCGGCGACCTGCGCCTCGCGATCGGCGCGATCCTGGTGCTCACCACGCTGGTGCTCGCGATCGAGTTCGTAGTGTGGCGACCGCTGCGCGCATGGTCGATGCGCTTCCGTTACGACACGCAGGGGTCCGGAGAAGGCGAAGAGGCGATGCTGCGCCTCCCCGACCTCGGCCTGCCGGCGCTGATGCGGGCCGCGCGCACCGCGGTGCGCGCGCTGTGGGCCCACGCCCCGGCGCGACGTGGCGCCTCGCGTGTCGCGTCCGCGACCGCGCGCTCTCTTGCGAGGGGGGCGCGCGCGCTGCGCTGGCCACTCGCCGCAGCTTCGGTCGTGCTGCTGGCCGCGATCTCTGCGATGGGTGTGTGGGCGATGGTGCGCGCGCTGCGTCCGCCGTGGCCGCCGGAAGCCGCGTCGGTGCCGCTCGCGCTGCTGCTCTCGTTCCTGCGCATCAACGCGGCGTACGTGCTCGCCCTGCTGTGGACGATTCCGGTCACGCTGTGGGCCTACGAGCACCCGCGCGGGACGCGGGCGCTGACGGTGGTGGCGCAGGTCGGAGCGTCGCTGCCCGCCACCGCGTTCTTCCCGGTGCTGGTGGCGCTGCTGGTGGACAGGTACGGCGGCATGGAGATGATCTCGATCGCGCTCGCTTTGACCGGCATGCAGTGGTATCTGCTGTTCAACCTGCTGGCCGGCGTCCAGCGCGTGCCGAACGATCTGCGCGAGTCACTCCGCTCGCTGGGGCTCTCGCGGCCCGCGATCTGGCGCCGACTGGTGCTGCCGGCCTGCATGCCGTCGCTCGTCACGGGCAGCGTGGTGGCGTGGGGCGGGACCTGGAACGCGCTGATCCTCTCGGAATACGTGGCGTACCGTGACCGCGTGTACGAGGTGGTGGGCGTGGGCGCGCTGATCAATCGCGCCACGTTCAAGACCGGGAACCGCGCGCTGCTGTTCCTTTCGCTCGCGGCGCTGGTGATCACGGTGGTGGCGTTCAACCGTCTGGTCTGGGACCGGGTCTATCGTCACGTCAACGCGCGCTACCGGATGGAGGGCTAGGTGCTCGAGCTTCGGCACGTCTTCAAGAGCTTCAGCGACCGCGGCCGCGTGATGCCGGTACTGCACGACATCCAGACCACCATCGAGGACGGGCAGCTGGTGTGCATCGTCGGACCCTCGGGCTGCGGCAAGTCGACGCTGCTTCGCATTATGATGGGTCTCGCCCCCCCCACCTCGGGCGAAATCCTGTATCACGGAAGTCCGCTTGCCGGCGTGAACCTGCGCGCGGCGATGGTATTCCAGTCGTTCGCGCTGCTGCCGTGGCTCACGGTCCAATCAAACGTCGAGCTGGGGCTCAAGGCGCGCGGCCTGACCGGCGCGCTGGCACAGCAACGCGCGAACTTCTACCTCGACAAGGTCGGCCTCGACGGCTACGAAGAAGCGTATCCGAGCGAACTTTCGGGCGGCATGAAGCAGCGGGCCGGCATCGCGCGGGCGCTTGCGGTCGAGCCCGACCTGCTGTTCATGGACGAGCCGTTCGCGGGCCTCGACGCGCTGACCTCGGCGAACCTGCGCGAGGAAGTGCTGACGCTGTGGTCCGACCGCGCGCTGCCCGTGCATACCGTCGTGATGGTCACCCACATCATCGAAGAGGCGGTGCTGATGGCCGACCGCGTGCTGGTGATGGCGCAGCAACCCGGCCGCATCGCCGCCGACCTCGACGTTTCCCTCGAGCGCCCGCGCAACAAACGCGACCCCGGGTTCGACGCCCTGGTGGATTCGATCTTCGAGAAGATCGTGTGATCGGGACGACCAGACTCCGCGAAATCCGTGGGGCGAGCTCATGAGCCTCCACCCCGGCACCCGCCCCCCGACCCTCGATCGGCTCGGGACCTCCGACCTGATCGAGACCTTCGCGTTCCTCGACCGCGACCCGGTGTTGAACGTCTATCTGCTGGCGGTGCTCCTGCGCGACGCCCTGGTTCCGTCGCGTGACGAATTCTGGGCGGCGCGGCGCGGCGGCGGGATCGAAGCGTTGATGATGCTCGGCACCGGCTCGGGCTCGGCGCTTCCGGTCGGTGACGACGAGGTCGCGCTCGGACGGCTCGGCGCGCACGCAGTCGAGCGGCTCGGCGCGCTACCGCGGCGTTTCCAGGTGATCGGCGAAAGAGAGGCCATCGTTCCGTTCCTCTCGTCATTCGCGTCGGCCGGGCTCACGCCGCGCCTGCGCCGCGACCAGGTCTACATGGCGTTGCGCCACGACCGGCTGGCCGGAATCGAGCCGCTAGCCGCGCTCCGCCCGGCGCGCCCCGAGGACTACGCGCTGGTGTACGAAACCGGCGCGCGGCTGCGCGCTGAGGAACTCGAGGAGGACCCGCGCGATATCGATCCGGCGGCCTACGCCCGCCGCGTCGAGGAGGAATGCCGCGAAGAATCCACGTTCGTGTGGCGGGAGGGAGATCAACTGCGTTTCCGGGCCAGCGTGAGCGCGCGCACCGTCGACGCGGTGCAGATCTCGGGCGTCTACACGCCGCCCGAATGCCGGGGGCGCGGCTTCGCCACGCGCGGGGTGGCGGAATTGTGCCGGCGGCTGTTTCCGCACAGTCGCGCCGCGTGCCTGTTCGTGAACGGTTTCAACGCACCCGCGCTCGCCGTCTACCGGAAGCTGGGATTCGAATCGCTCGCCGCGTGGGGTTCGGCATTCTTCAGCCAGGGCCCCTGAGAAAGCGCGGCGCGAAGCGCGAGCGTCTCCATGCCGCCCGAATCGCGCGGGCGAGCGTGAGGCCCGAGAAGTTTTGCTTGCCCGCGATTTGTCGATTTGCGACGGTGCACTAAAGGTTCCCCGCACCACGCCCCAGGGAGGTTGCCGTGAAAACCCTGATCCGCCTCGCCGCCGTATTCCTGACGCTCGCCACCGCCGGCTCCGCGCTCGCGCAGGCGACCGGCCAGTACACCGGAGCTGAGGTGCTGCCCGCGGGCAGCCACCTGTTCGGCGGCTATCTCGACGCGAGTAATGACGTCGTGGGTCTGATCGCGCAGCTGCGCTTGAGCTTTTATCCCGGGGTCGACTTCGGTTTTCAGGGCGGGCCCGCGCGGATCAGCGACGGCGGCTCGACCCGCGGCACGGTACGGCTCGGCACCGACTTCAAGGTCGCCGCCCATCGGGCCCGGGCCGACGCGCCGCTCGATGTCGCGATGGGTGGAATGCTCGCGGTCGAGACCGGCGACAATTTCAGCGTGCTCTCGCTCGGCCCGACCGTGGTCGTCTCCCGCGGCTTTCACTCCGATCGCCCGGGCGGCGTCACACCGTACGCCAGCGCTTCGCTCTTGTACTCGAACATCGACGCGCCCTCACAGAATGGAAGCGACGTGTCGTGCCCGCTGCGCTTCGGCGCCGAGATCATCGCAACGCCGCTCGCGAAAATCGTCGTCGAGGTGGAATTTCGCCTCGCGGACGACTTCCGGGACCCGACAAATTTCATCGTCGGCGTCAACCTTCCGTTTTGATCCCGAGCCTCGGGGAGCCGCTCCAGAGGCCCAGGCGCCACGGCACGATGAACGCCTGTGCAGCGTCCGAGATTTTCACAGCAACCCGTTGTGCTAAAATCACTTACAAGAATAGGCGCGGGCGCAAAATCCGGCTTGTGCGCCCGCGGGCCCGGTGCTAGCCTCCCCATTCTTCGGTCGGACAGCGCTCACAGGCCTCTCTTGTCCGCTTCCGCCTGACTGGCTAAGCGAATAAAAATCAATTGGTTATGGGTGCCGATCGGTCGCAGACGATCGGCTTTCCAGGTTGTTTTGAGCGTGTCGCCGCGCGATTGTGGAGAACGTGTGGAAGAGAGGAGGTTTTTTGGTTCGTATCACGTTGCTGCATAATCGTTTGGTATGTTTTTCATGACTGTTGATAACCGGCGCACCCAAAATTCACACCCCCGTCCCCTGCCGGGCTTGCGGCCGCGATTGAACGAGGTTCTCGCGACCCTTCGCCCTGTGGAAAAGTTTGCGACCGTTCAGCAAGGAACGTTGAAATGGCCGTCCTGCCAGAGCAATCCGTGGAAGCCGGCCGCCTCTGGGAGCAGGTGCTGGTCGGCGTGCGCGGACGTCTGGGTAGCCACCAGGCGTTCGACACGTGGTTCAAGCCCATCATCCCGCTCGAAATCACTCCCGAGGCTGTCGAACTCGAAGTCCCCAACGCGTTTTTTGTCGACTGGATCCACGAACACCATCTCGCATCCCTGAGCGCGTGCCTCGCCGAGGTGCTGGGCGCGGCGCCCACGATCCGATTCGCTCCGCGTGAGGCGCCGGCGCCGGTCGCGCCGTCGAACCGCGCCGGCGATGGGATCGTGGGAACCGCGCAACCTCCCCGCCGCGACGCGGACGCTGCCCAGCCCGCGCGCGCGTGGCTCGACAGCCAGCTCAATCCGCGGCTCACGTTCGAGAGCTTTGTCGTGGGCGGCGGAAATCGTTTCACGCAGGCGGCCTGCCTGGCGGTCGCGACGAATCCCGCGAATGTTTACAACCCGCTCTTCATTTTCGGCGGCTCGGGCCTCGGCAAGACCCACCTCCTGCACGCGATCGGGCACGCGGTGCGTCAGCGTCGCCCTGAATCGCGGGTCTATTACGTCTCCTCCGAGCGATTCATGAACGAGATGATCTACGCCATTCAGCACGGCCAGACGCTCGCGTTCCGGAACAAGTATCGCAACGTCGACACGCTCTTGATCGACGACATCCAGTTCCTGGCCGGCAAGGAGAGCACGCAGGAGGAATTCTTCTACACCTTCAACGCCCTGCGCGATGCCCACAAACAGGTCGTGGTCACGGCCGATAAGCCGCCCAAGGACATTCCCATGCTCGAGGCGCGGCTCACGTCGCGGTTCAACCAGGGCCTGGTGACCGACATTAAGCAGCCCGACATCGAGACCCGGATCGCGATCCTGCGGAATCGCTGCGAGCAGGATGGCGACGGCCTGCGGCTTCCCGACGACGTTCTGTTGATGATCGCGGACCGCATCCGCGGCAACGTGCGCGATCTCGAGGGCTGTCTCGTGCGGCTCATGGCCGTGGGCTCGCTCACGCGCCAGGAACTGACGCTCGAATTGGCCGAGGAGGTGCTGCAGAATTACGTGAACCCCGAGCCTGACCAGATGACGCCCGAGCGCATCGTGACGACGGTGTCGGAGCGATTCGGAATCAAGGCAGAAGCGCTATTCGGCGCTCACCGCACGCGTTCGGTTGCGCTTCCGCGCCAGGTGGCGATGTACCTGATGCGCCAGCTCACCGAGCTTTCGCTGGTCGAGATCGGCCGGCTGTTCGGCGGGCGCGATCACACCACGGTGTTGTATGCGTGCAAGAAGATCGGCACGCTGCTCGCTTCAGACGAACAGTTTTCGGAGAAGATCAACTCGCTGATCTCCACGCTCGCCTCGGGGTGAGTGGTGGAAAACCGGTGGAAGTCCGGGGATTGATCCCCCCCGGATCAGCCACCCTCGGAATGCCGGTGGAGAACCGCGCGCTCATTCACACCCGGTTCGCGGCGCGCATCCTGTTTCAGTCAAACCACTTGGAGCGGCAGGAAGCGGCTCACCAACACTACTCACACAGCCTACTGCTACTAACTTCTTTCTTATTGAACGACAAGAAGTTAGAAGAAGTAAAAACACTTGCAGGAGGTGGGTGGCCCGCATATCATGCCGAATGACTGCCATGAATGCCCCTACCGACACCTCTCAGGTTCCCGGAACCATCGGCGGGACTTCGACTTCCAACAAGTCATGGAGTGATCGTATGGAACTGACCATCGAGCAGGGCGATCTCGCCTTTGCGGTCGGGAGAGCGCTCGGCTCGGTCTCGACCAAGAGCCCGCTCCCGCTGTTGTGCTGCGTGCTTCTCGAAGCCGACAAGTCGGGTTTGCGCGTGACCGGGACCGATCTCGACGTGACCACTTCGGTGCTGGTCCCGTGCACGGTCTCGACGCCCGGGCGCGCGGCGGTCAGCGCGCGTCATTTCAACGAGGTGGTGCGCAAGATGCCGAGAGGAACGCTCACGCTCTCGATCGTGAACCGGCAGTGCGAGGTGAAGTACGGAGCGGGGGTCGGCTGGTCGCGATTCCCGGTGCAGGACGCCGCCGAGTTTCCGCGCATTCCCGAACTCAGGGCCGAAACGAAACTGTCACTGCCGGGAGACGCGCTCGCGCGTCTGATCGGCCGCACCGCCTATGCCGCCTCGAACGAGGAGACGCGCCCGCAATTGAATGGCGTGCTGATCCAGGGCAACGACAAGCAGGTAGTCTTCGTTTCGACCGACGGCCACCGTCTCGGGAAGGCGGTGCGCAAGGGTGCGTTCGGCGGTCTCAGCAAGGAAGGCGTCATCGTTCCGAGCCGCGCGCTTCAGGCGGTGAGCCGCACGGCGGAAGAGGCGACCAGCCCGGTCGACATCGAGATCGCCGCCGGGAAGAACCAGGCCGGTTTCTCGGCGCAGGTGGGGGAGTATCGCGTTCAGATCCTGACCCGCTTGCTCGAGGGACCGTACCCGAACTACGAGCAGGTGATCCCACGCGGGAATCCGCACACGCTTTCGGCGCGCCGGCTCGACCTGCTGGACGCGGTGGACATCGTCGCGTCGCACGCGGACAACATCACGCGACAGGTGCGTTTTTCAGTGCGGAAGAACCAGGTCGGGGTCTCGTCGGCGACGGAGCTGGGCGCGGGCGAGCACGCCGTGGAGGCGAAGTACTCCGGCGACGACATCGAAATCGGATACAACGCCACCTACCTGCTGGACATCCTGAAGTGCATTCCCACGGAAGAGGTGGCCTTCCACCTCAACACCGCGCTCGCGGCGGGCGTGGTCGAGCCGGCCGGGGCGCTTCCGCAGGCGGACGAGGAATTGCTGTGCCTCATCATGCCGCTGCGGTTGCCCGAGGCGTCGGGGTAGACATGGAGGCGGTCTCCGGGGTGGTAGCCCGTCTCCTGCGAGGGCTCGGCCTCGAGGACGGCCTGCGGGGCTGGAGGGCGGTCGAGGAGTGGGCCGAGACGGTGGGGCCGCGCCTCGCACGCCACACCCGCGCAGTCGAGTTTCGAGACGGCACGTTGCGGGTCGAGGTCGAAGGATCGGCCTGGATGCACGAAGTGGGATTCCTGAAACGCGAACTCGTCCGGCGCATCAACGCGCGGCTCGAGGCCGACGTGGTGCGCGACGTTCGCCTGACTCTGCCCCGCGGAGGGGTCCGACGGTGAGCCCCGGAGAGGGAGAGCACACGTTGACAGCGGAACCGAAGGGCCACCATTACGACGCCACGAGCATCCAGGTGCTCGAGGGGCTGGAGGCGGTCCGCAAGCGCCCCGCTATGTACATCGGGGACATCGGTCACCGCGGGCTGCACCACCTGGTATTCGAGGTGGTGGACAACTCGGTCGATGAGGCGCTGGCCGGCCACTGCACCGAAATCCGCGTGATGATCGAAGCCGACGGCACGATCACGGTCGAGGACAACGGGCGCGGCATCCCGGTCGACATGCACGCCACCATGAAAAAGCCGGCGCTCGAGGTCGTGATGACCACGCTGCACGCCGGCGGCAAGTTCGACAGCGAGTCGTACAAGGTGTCGGGCGGCCTCCACGGCGTCGGCGTCTCGGTGGTGAACGCGCTGTCGGAGTGGTGCGAAGTCGAGGTGCTCAAGAGCGGCAAGCTCTACTCGCAGCGCTACGAGCGCGGCAAGCCGGCCGGGCCGATGCAGACGCGCGACGCCGACCCGGGCAGAAAGGGCTCGGGCACCCGCACCCGGTTCAAGCCCGACGCCATGATCTTCACGGACCCCACGTACCACTACGACACGCTCGCCGGCCGCATGCGCGAGATGGCGTTCCTGAACAGCGGGCTGTCGATCGAGCTCGGCGACGGGCGCTCCGGGAAGACGCACACCTTTCTCGCGAAGGGTGGGATCGTCGAGTTCGTGAAGTATCTCAACCAGAACAAGGAGACGCTGCACTCGAAACCGGTGTATTTCGCGCGCGAGCGCGACGGCAACGTGTCGGTCGAAGTGGCGCTCCAGTACAACGACACGTATGCGGAGTCGGTGTACTCGTTCGTCAACAACATCAACACGATCGAGGGCGGCACGCACCTGATCGGCTTCCGTTCGGCGCTCACCCGCACGCTCACGAATTACGCGGAGCGCGAGGGGATGACGCGCAACAGCAAGGCGAGCGTGGCGGGCGAGGACGTGCGCGAGGGGCTGACCGCGGTGGTCTCGATCCGGATGCAGAATCCGCAGTTCGAGGGCCAGACCAAGACCAAGCTCGGCAACAGCGAGATCAAGGGGGTGGTCGAGAGCGTGGTGGGCGAGGGGCTGCGCGAATACTTCGAGGAGAATCCGCCGGTCGCGCGCAAGATCATCGACAAGATGCTGGCCGCGGCGCGGGCCCGCGAGGCGGCGCGCAAGGCGCGCGAGCTGGCGCGGCGCAAGACCATCCTCGACGGCGGCTCGCTGCCCGGCAAGCTCGCCGACTGCGCGTACGACGAGCCCGAGCTGTGCGAGATCTATATCGTCGAGGGCGATTCGGCCGGCGGCACCGCGAAGCAGGGGCGCGACCGTCGCTTCCAGGCCATTCTGCCGATCCGCGGGAAAATCCTGAACGTCGAGAAGGCGCGGCTCGACAAGATTCTGGCGAACGAGGAGATCCGCAACATCATCACGGCGCTCGGCGCGGGCGTGAAGGAGGAGTTCGACCTCACGAAGCTGCGCTACCACAAGATCATCGTGATGACGGACGCCGACGTCGACGGGTCGCACATCCGCACGCTGCTGCTCACGTTCCTGTACCGCGAGCTCAAGCCGCTGGTGGACGCGGGGCACGTGTACATCGCGCAGCCGCCGCTGTTCATGGTCAAGGCGGGCAAGGACGAGATCTACTGC
Source organism: Candidatus Eiseniibacteriota bacterium (assembly GCA_016178685.1). Classification (GTDB taxonomy): domain Bacteria; phylum Eisenbacteria; class RBG-16-71-46; order RBG-16-71-46; family RBG-16-71-46; genus JACOSU01. The sequence goes on from JACOSU010000078.1 coordinate 12,901, forward strand.
TTTGACGACCGCGAGCGCGACGAGGCGATGCAGCGCCTGGGCCGCAAGAACCTCCAGGTCCAGCGCTACAAGGGCCTCGGCGAGATGAACCCGGAACAGCTCTGGAAGACCACCATGAATCCCGAGACGCGCACGCTTCTGCGCGTGACCAGCGATGACGCGGTCGAGGCCGACCGCATCTTCACGATCCTGATGGGTGAGCAGGTCGAGCCGCGGCGGCAGTTCATCGAAGAGAACGCGCTCTCGGTGAAGAACCTGGACATCTGATGCCGCGCGCCGCCGCATCCGCGAAGTTCGGGCGCCGCGCGCTGTGGGTGCGGCGCGGGGGCCCCGTACGGCCGCCGGACGTGCGGGTGGCGTTCGTGGCCTGCGCCGCGCTCTGCGCATGCGCGGCGCCCGCGTTCGCCTGGCCCTGGCCCTCGGTCGGCGTCGCGGTCGGACAAACGTTCGCGATCAACGCCACCCCGGATCAGGGTGGGATCTCGATCGGAGCCTCGACGCTGTGGCCGCTCGAAGAGCGGTTCGCGTTCGGCGGCGAAATCAGCGCCGACGATTTCGGCTCGGTGATCGGGCAGCTCGAGGATGCATCGGGCAATCCGCTCGGGGCCTCCGAGGAATTGCACCGCGCGGCGTACGGGTTGTCGTGGCGGATGGATGCGCGCGGGCCCGGACTGTGGGGGGCGACGACGTTCGGGAGCGGAACGTGGGGCCTGTATCGGATTTCGGATTCGCAGGTCGGAGCATCGCTCGGGCACGTCGCCTCGACGGGGTTCGCCCTGGGGGCCGGGCTCCGCTGGCCGATGGGTGCCGCGAGCGCGCTCGGGGTCTCGGTGCGATACCGGCGCCTGTTCAACGATGTCGCCGGGCGCTTCATGAGCGCCGGCGTGGACTGGACCTGGCGCGGCGGCCATTAGGCCCCGTTCGCCCGGCACGGCGGCCTCGGGCCGCGGGAATCACCCCATGGCACTAAACGACCGCACGAAGATCATCGAGAAGAACATCGAAGAAGAGATGAAGACCAGCTACATCGATTACTCGATGTCGGTCATCGTCTCGCGCGCGCTTCCCGACGTCCGCGACGGACTGAAGCCTTCGCAGCGCCGCATCCTGGTCGCGATGAACGATCTGAACCTCACGCCCGGACGCCCGTACCGCAAGTGCGCGAAGATCGCCGGCGACACGTCGGGCAATTACCATCCGCACGGCGAACAGGTCGTGTATCCGACCCTGGTGCGTCTCGCCCAGAGCTGGGTGATGCGCTATCCGCTGGTGGACGGCCAGGGCAACTTCGGCTCGATCGACGGCGACGCCCCCGCGGCGATGCGTTACACCGAGGCCCGGCTCACGCCGCTCGCGGTCGAAATCCTTGCGGATCTCGAGAAGAACACGGTCGATTTCCGCCCGAACTACGACGAGACGCGCGAGGAGCCGGTGGTGCTCACCGGCGTGGTGCCGAACCTGCTGATCAATGGATGCTCGGGGATCGCGGTGGGCATGGCGACCGAGGTGCCGCCCCACAACCTGGGCGAGGTGTGCGACGCGATCATCTTCACGATCGACCATCCGG
>JACOSU010000079.1 GCA_016178685.1 Candidatus Eiseniibacteriota bacterium
CCCACCGGCACGATGCGGGTCTTGCCGCCCTTGCCGGTAATACGTGCTTCGCGCGTGGAAAAATCGATGGCGCCCAGGTCGAGCCCGGTTAGCTCGGAGACGCGCAGGCCCGAGGAATACGCGACTTCGAGCAACGCGCGATCGCGAACCGGCACCGCACCTTCGCCCGGGATGCGATCGAGCGCGGCGCCCAGATCGTTGGAAGGAAGCGTGCGCGGCAGCCGGCGTGAGAGCCTGGGGAACCGGATCGGACGCGCGGGGTCGGAGGCGATCACGCCGCGCCGGAGGCAGAAGCGCGAGAAGCTGCGCCACGCGGCGAGCGCTCGCGCAGCGCTCGCGCTGGAATGACCGCTGCGATAGAGCTCTCGCAGCGCGCGCTCGAGCAGCTCGCGGCTCCATTGCGACGCATCCACCTTGCGGCCGGGCCCCGCGGCCAGATCGAGCACGCGCGTGACGTCGCGGCGGTAGGCCGCGAGGGTGTGCGGCGAGCCGCGGCGCTGCGCCGCGAACTCGGTCAGGAAGCGATCGAGCGCCTCACGCACCGACGGATTCCGGCTGGAACGTCGACTTGCACTTCAGGCACCGGAGCGTCCGCCCCTTCCGGGTCTCCTTCTCGACCAGAAACGGCGCCCGGCAGCTCGGGCACGGCGTCAGCCGCGGCCTGTCCCACACCGCAAACTTGCACTCCGGATAGCGCGTGCAGCTGAAGAATATCTTCTTGCGCCGGGTGCGCTTTTCGGCGATTTCGCCCAGTCCGCAATCGGGACACGCGATCCCGAGCGTCACCTTCTTCGTGAATTTGCATTCGGGGCGGCGCGAGCACGAGATGAAACGGCCGAAGGGGCCGTTGCGCGCCACCCGCGGCGAGCCGCACAGGTCGCACGCTCCCTCGACCGGCGTGGGAAGCTCGGCGTCGTCCACCGGCCGCGTGTACTTGCACTCCGGCCAACCGGGGCACGCGAGGAACGCGCCGCGCCGCCCGAATTTGTGCACCAGCATGCGGCCGCAGGTCGGGCACGCGATCTCCGTGACTTTCTCCACCAACTGGCGGTGCTGTTGCACGCCCTTCTCGGCCTTCGCGAGATCGAGGCTCAGCGGCGTCCAGAAATCCTGCACCACGTGGTGCCACTCCTGCTTTCCCTCTTCGATCTCGTCGAGTTCCTCTTCCATGGTGGCCGTGAACTTGACGTCGAACACGTCGGGGAAGGTCCCGACCAGCAGCGTGTTGACGGCGCGGCCGACGTCGGTGGGCGTGAGGCGCCCCTGGTCGCGGTTCACGTACTTGCGCCCCGTGATGGTCGTGACGATGGTCGCGTAGGTGCTCGGCCGGCCGATGTTTTCCTCTTCGAGCGCCTTGACGAGCGAGGCTTCGGTGTAGCGCGGCGGCGGCTGCGTGAAGTGCTGCTTCGGCCGCACCGTGAGGTCCTCTTCGCCGATCGGCCGGCTGGCCACGCGCAGCGGCTCTCCGGATTCGAGCGCGGGAAGCCGCGAATCCGTCTCTTCGTCCTCTTCGTCGAGCCCGTACAGTTTCTGGAATCCGGCGAACTTGAGCACGCGCCCGCTGGCCTTGAGGCCCAGGCGTCCCGACTCGATCTCGACGCTGGTCGCGAGATACTCGGCCGAGGAGGCCTGCGACGCGACGGCGCGCTTCCAGATCAGGTCGTAGAGCTTGAACTGCTCTTCCGTGAGAAACCGGCGCACCGAGTCGGGCGTGCGCTCGGCCGCGCTCGGGCGGATCGCCTCGTGCGCGTCCTGGGCGCTCTTCTTGCCCTTGAAGTTGCGTGGCGACTCCGGAACGTAGTCGGCGCCCAGTTCGCGGCCGAGCCAGGCGCGGAACTCGCTGATCGCCTCGCCCGCCAGGCGCGGCGAGTCGGTGCGCATGTACGTGATGAGGCCCACGCTGCCGCGGGACCCCAGCGCGATGCCCTCGTAGAGCTGCTGCGCGATCTTCATGGTGCGCTGGCTGGTGAAGCCGAGGCGGTTGAACGCGGCCTGTTGCAGCGTGCTGGTGATGAACGGCGGTCGAGGATGTACCTGCTTGGGAGAGGTCTGAACCTGCGCGACCCGCGCGTTCGCTCCCGAGAGCTCGGCGGCCAGCGCCTGCGCCGTCGCGGCCGCGTCGTCCCCGCGGAGCTGGCTCTGCTCGAGCTCTTCGTCGCCCACGCGCGCGAGGCGCGCCGTGAAGCTCTCGCCGGCCGAAGTCTCGTAATCCACTTCGAGCGTCCAGTACTCGACCGGAACGAATGCCTCGATCGCGTCCTCGCGCTCGCAAATCAGGCGCAGCGCCACACTCTGCACGCGGCCCGCCGAGAGGCCGAAGTACAGGGTCTTCCACAGGAACGGGCTGACCTTGTATCCCACCAGACGGTCGAGCACGCGGCGCGCCTGCTGCGCGTTCACCAGGTTCATGTCGAGATCACGCGGGTGCTCGAGCGCCTGCTGCACCGCGCGCTCGGTGATCTCGTTGAAAGTCAGGCGCTGGGGCCGGCGCCGGGTGCCCTTGAGGGCCACTGAGAGATGCCACGCGATCGCCTCCCCTTCGCGATCGGGATCCGGCGCGAGCAGGATTCGATCGGCGCTCTTCGCGGCGTGCCGAAGTCTTTCGAGCGTCTGGTGCTTGGTCCGAATCGGTTCGTACTGCGGCTCGAATCCGTTCTCGAGGTCCACGCCCAGCTTGCTCTTGGGCAGGTCCATGATGTGTCCGTTCGACGCCATCACCGTGAACCCGCGACCCAGGAACTTGGTCAGCGTCCGCGACTTGGTCGGCGACTCGACGATCACCAACGTGCGGCCGGTGAGATCCGGCGCCTTCGATTCGCGCGCGGCGCCGCTCTTCCCTCCGGGCCGGGCCGGGCGTGCCTTCACGCTCTTCGAGTTCTTCGCGGCCCGGGCGGTTTTCACGGGCGCTTCGGCCACGACCGGATGGGCGCGGCCGCCGCGGGCGCGGCCGGGCCCGGACGGCTTGCGTGCCGCCGACCCCTTTTTCTTCCTAGTGGATGAGGTCGATGTCGCCATGCGGGCTCTCTCCATCGGAGGCTCGATCAGATTGCAGAGCGACGCGCATGGCCACCTCGCGCGCCAGGTCCACTCCCACCGGGCGCACGCCCGATTCCGTCAGCAGATCGAGGACCCGCTCCACCTGCTCGGCATCGAGCGAGCCGTGCCGCTGCAGCTCGAGCAGATAACCCCATGCTTCGGGGCTGAGCGAGGTGCGCTCCTCGGCACTCAGCACGCGCTGCGCGTGCTTGCCGGGCGGCGCCTCGAGTTCCTGCGCCGATCCGCCCAGATCCCCGAGACCCCGCAGCATCCACATCGCGGCCTGCAGATCGTCGCCCGAGAAGGCGGCCTCGTCGAGCGCTTCACCCAGCGTTTCGAACGCCAGTTCGTCACCTTCGAGATAGCCCTCGAGCCGCTCGGCCAGCAACCGCAGGAGCTTCGACACCTTCTGATTCGCCGGTTCGTCGCTCACGTCGCGCTCTCCACGCCCTCGTCGATCGGCATGTGGCATTTCTTGTATTTCTTACCGCTGCCGCACGGACACGGATCGTTGCGCCCCACGCGCGGACCGCTGTGCCGCACCGGCGCGGCGGACGGCGCGGAACCGCCCCGGGGTTCGCGCTCGGGGTCCGAGGCGGAAGTCGCGGCCCCCGCGAACGTCTGCGCTTCGGCATGCTGCGCCACCATCTGGCGAGGCACCGGCCGCGGCTCCACTCGCCGCGCCACGTCGGGTGCGAACTGGACGCGGAACAGCCGCTGCACGAATTCCTCGCGCACTTCGTCGAGCAGGGTCTCGAACAGCGCGAACGCCTCCCTCTTGTATTCGATCAGCGGATCGCGCTGCCCGTAGGCCCGCAGCCCAATGCCGCCCTTCAGATGGTCGAGCTCGTAGAGATGGTCGCGCCAGTGTTCATCGACCGCGCCCAGATACAACCAGCGCTCGACCTCGCGCATCATGGCCGGCGTGAATTCGGCCTCCCTCGCGCGGTAGGCGAGCTCGCCGCGCGCGACCGCCTTCTCTTCGAGCTCGTCGTAGCGACCCGACTCGAGGTCGGCCGGCGTGACCGGGGTCATCAGCAGGAACGACAGCTCGTCCGCCAGGCCGCGCAGATTCCACTCGTCGAGGTGCGCGGCCGCGCCGCCGGTCATCTTCTCGACCCGCGACCGCACGGTGTCGGCGATCCCCTCCAGCACGACGTCGCTCAGGTCCTCGCTCAGGAGCGCCTTGTTGCGCAGGCCGTACACCACCTCGCGCTGCTGGTTCATCACGTTGTCGTACTCGAGCAGGTGCTTGCGGATGTCGAAATTGTGCGCCTCGACCCGCTTCTGAGCGCGCGAGATCGCGCCCGTGACCAGCGGGTGTTCGATCACCTCGCCTTCCTCGACGCCCATACGCTGCATCAGGCCCGAAATGCGCTCGCTCCCGAACAGGCGCATCAGGTCGTCCTCGAGCGACAGATAGAAGCGCGAGACACCCGGATCGCCCTGCCGTCCCGCGCGCCCACGCAGCTGGCGGTCGATGCGTCGGGATTCGTGGCGCTCGGTGCCGATGATGCGCAACCCGCCGAGATCCGTCACGCCTGGGCCCAGCTTGATGTCGGTGCCCCGGCCGGCCATGTTGGTGGCGATCGTGACCGCGCCGCGCTGGCCCGCCTGCGAGATGATCCCGGCCTCCTGCTGGTGAAACTTCGCGTTCAGGACATTGTGCTTGATGCCGCGCCGCTTCAGCATGCGCGACAGCAACTCGCTGACTTCGACGCTGATGGTGCCGACCAGCACCGGCTGGCCCTGGGTATGGCACTCGGCGATCTCGTCGATCACCGCGTTGTACTTCTCGCGCTTGGTGCGGTACACGACATCGTTGAGGTCATCGCGGTGGATCGGGCGATGGGTCGGGACCACCGAAACGTCGAGCTTGTAAATCTCCCAGAATTCGCCCGCCTCGGTCTCGGCGGTGCCGGTCATGCCGGCCAGCTTCTCGTACATGCGGAAGAAATTCTGGAGCGTGATGGTGGCGAGGGTCTGGGTCTCGCCTTCGATCTTCACGCCCTCCTTCGCCTCGATCGCCTGGTGAAGTCCATCCGAGTAGCGCCGGCCCGGCATCAGGCGTCCGGTGAACTCGTCGACGATCAGAACCTTGTCGTCCTGCACCACGTACTCGACATCGCGCTCGAACAGCGAGTAGGCCTTGAGCAGGGCCTGGATATTGTGAATGCGCTCGTTCTTGACCGCATACGCGCGATAGATCGCGTCGCGCTCCTGGACCTTCTGTTCGGCCGTCCAGTCCTCGCGGCCTTCGAGCTCCGAGAGCTGAGCGGCCAGATCCGGCACCACGAAACGGTCGGGATCCTGCGGCGACAGCAACTCGCGGCCCTTCTCGAGCAGGTCCACGTTGCGCGCCTTCTCGTCGATCGCGTACAGCAGTTCCTCGTCGAGTTCGTGCAGCCGCTTGTCGCGCAGGTACTCGAGCTCGACGCCCGTAATCAGCTTGCGCAGGCCGGGCTGATCCGAGACCAGCTTCATGAAGCGCTTGTGCTTGGGCGCGGCGCGCTGCACCTGCAGCAGCTTGATGCCGGCTTCGTTGTGCTGCCCGGTGTCCTTGAGCAGCGCTTCGGCCTCGGCCAGCCGCTGGCTGACCCACGCCGTCTGCGCCCGCACCAGGCGCTCGACCACCGGTTTCAACTCGTCGAACGCCTGATCGCTGTGCTCGACCGGCCCCGAGATGATGAGCGGAGTGCGCGCCTCGTCGACCAGCACCGAGTCCACTTCGTCCACGATCGCGTAGGCGAAGCCGCGTTGCACGCGATGCTCGGGCCGCACCGCCATGTTGTCGCGCAGGTAGTCGAAGCCGAACTCGTTGTTCGTGCCGTACGTGATGTCGCACTCGTACTGCTGCCGCCTCGAGGCCGGATCCATCTGGTTTTGGATGCAGCCGACGGTGAGCCCCAGGAACTTGTAGATCTCTCCCATCCATTCGCTGTCGCGCCGCGCGAGGTAGTCGTTGACCGTGACCAGATGCGCGCCGCGGCCGGCGAGGGCGTTCAGGTAGAGCGGCATGGTGGCGACCAGGGTCTTGCCCTCGCCGGTCGCCATCTCGGAGATCTTGCCCTCGTGGAGCGTCATGCCCCCGATCAGCTGCACATCGTAGGGAACCATGTCCCATGGCACGTCGATCCCGACCACGCTCCAGGTGCGCCCGCACAGCCGCCGGCAGGCCTCCTTGACCGAGGCAAAGGCCTCGGGCAGCAGGTCGTCCAGCGTCTCACCCGCCGTCAGCCGGGCCTTGAGTTCCGCGGTCTTCTCGCGCAGGGCCTCGTCCGGCAGCGGCTTCAAGGAGTCCGCCAGACGGTTGATCTCGTCCACCAGCGGGCGCAGTTGCCGCACGTCGCGATCGTGCTTGGAGCCGAACAGGGACTTCAGAAGTTGATCGAACATGGGCCTCAGGATAGTGGTCGTGTCAAGCGAGACCTCGTCGGGACCTGCTTTGGATGAAAAACGACGCGGCCCGATGCTTCAGCATCGGGCCGCGCGGTCTCGGGCGGAGAACGTCAGATGATCCGGGTGACGTGGGCGGCCTCGGCGCCCCGGTCGCTGGTCTTCACTTCGAACTCCACCTGGTCACCCTCGTGGAGCGTGCGAAAGCCGTTTCCTTCGATCGCCGAATGGTGGACGAACACCTCGCTGCCGTCGGCCGTGATGAAACCATACCCGCGCTGGTCGCTGAACCACTTCACCGTGCCACGCGCCATGGACGGTCCTCCCTGTTGGACGGACTCGGGGACGCCCGGAGACATCCCTAGGTTGCGACGGCGACGTCGCCCGGGTCAAGACCCTTTGCGTGCCGATGAATCGCGTCCGGGATGCAGGCGCGGAGTCCATTGGTGCGCGAGTTCGAGCGCCGGCGCGTTTTCGGGGTCACGCCCGATCACGAGCGCCAGCTGATCGAGCGCGGCCGCGCGCTGGCCGAGAGCGTCCAGCGCCCGTGCGAACTGCACCCGGGCGGGGTGGAGATCGGGCTGCAGCTCGAGCGCCCGCGCGAACGACGAGGCCGCGTCGTCGAGATGGCCCATCGAAAGTTCCGCCGTGCCCAGCCGGGCATGCAGGTCGGGATAGGCCTCGTGTCCATCGAGGGCGGCCCGCATGCATTCGGCCGCGCGCTCGAGAGCGCCTTCCGACATCAGCGCGTGGAACTCCTCCAACCGGCGCTCGAGCCGCGGATCCGACGCCCGGACCGAGCGCCGCAGCAGCGAGTCGGCCCCGTCCCAGTCGGCGCGCTCGAGGCTGACCAGACCCTGCTGGAACGCGCGCGGCTCGTGGATCCGTTCGTCGCGCTCCAGTTCGCGCAGCGCCGCGAGCGCCTCGCCGATCCGGCCCTCGCGCGCATCCAGCATCGCGAGCTCGAGGCGCGCCGCCACGTAGTTCGAATGGATTCGCAACGCCGCTTCCAGCGAGCGGCGCGCCTCGGCGCGCCGTCCGAGACGCGCCAGCAGCACGCCCCGCTGAAAGTGAAGGTCGGCGTAGCCCGGCCGCAGACGCACCGCGTCCGCCAGCGCCGGTTCGGCGGCCTGATCGGCCCCCGCGCCTTCGGCAAGCCGGGCGATGCGCGCCAGCGTCTCCGCGGCCACCCTCGACAGCGCCTCGTCGGGCGCCGCACCCGCGACCTCGAGCGCACGCGCGCGCGCCTCCTCGAAACGCGCGCCGTGGGCGAGCGCGAGGGCATCGTGAAACGGCGAGGAGGGATCGGGATTCTGGAGCGGTCTCATGTTCGTGCGCGCGGGCCTCGGGGCTATGGCGCGAGCGGCACGATGCTCAGGATGCCAGCAACAGCTTCATCACGTAGCCGGCGACGAGCGTCATGCCGAGGTTGTCATCCAGAGGTATCGGCAAGAGCTCGATCAAACTTGCGGCCACCGCACCGGCCAGCGCAACCGGCCACGGCAGGTGTCCGAACGCGGTGAGAAACGCCGCCCACGCCAGGCACGCGAGCAGGCCGCCGGCCGCGCCTTCGAGCGTCTTGTTGAAGAACGGCCTTCGCCCCCACGCCTTTCCGATCATGGCCGCGAACGCATCGCCCAGGACCGTGAACCCGATCGCGGCCGCCGCAACTTCGCGGGGAAAGATCTCGATCGCGAGCAGCGATGCGATCAGCAGATAGGTCGAGCCCATCAGGCTGAACTGTTCGTGCTCGCGGATCAGCTCGCCGAGAAATTCGCGGAAGAAGCGTTTCACGCGCTGCTCGTGAATCCGGAGCAGGTCGATCGCGATCGCCGCGAGGCACAGCGCGATCAGCAGCAGCCGCCACTGCCCGCGCCCGCGCGGAAACGGCAGCGCCTCGGTCAGCAGATCGAGCGGCAGCACGATGAAGGAAAGATGGACCAGCTTGCGCTGCGCTTCGTTCAACCAGTGCCGGGAGCGCAGCGGCTCGAGCGGGTCGCCGGGCAAGGAGGAACGGGGCGCGGTCATGGACCCATCTTATAGGAGATCGGGCGGGGCGAGGCGGGGCCCGATCCCCTTTTGAGACGCCGCGTTGCCCGGCGTCGGTCCAGGGCGCGCCCCGCTCAATGCGCCGGCGAGGCGGCCACGTAGGGCCGTAGCTCGCGGTACGCCCCACGCACGGCGAGGATGCTCTTCACGTAATCCTGCGTCTCGGGATAGCCCACCATCTCGCACTTGAGAGCATCGCCCCCGATCCCGCCCGGCTTGGGCCAGTCCCTCACGATCCGCGGGCCGGTGTTGTACGCCGCGAGCGCGAGCGGCACGCTTCCGCCGAAGCGATCGATCAGCATGCGAAGATAGCGCGCGCCGTAGCGCAGGTTGACGCCCGGCAGCGTGAGCGCGGTGTCGGCCGGCGGAGTTTCGCGCAGCATCCGCGCCATGTCCGCCGCCGCGCCCGGCAGCAGTTGCGTCAGCCCTCGGGCTCCGGAGCGCGAGACCCCCGCGCTGTCGAAGTGGCTCTCCTTCCATACCTGCGCCGAGAACAACGCCGGCTCGATCCCGATCCGCCTGTCGCGCGCGACCGAGTCGATCACGGACTTGTAGAGCGGCGGATAGAGTGCGGGCGTGAGCGCCCAGGTCACGTCGCCGTGCGGATCGGATGGCATGCCCGCCCGAATGGCGTCGAGCATGCGGCGCGCGATCCGGATCGCGGGCGCGTAACGGCCGCATGCGTACATGTAGCCGGCGACTCGCTCCATCGCGAGTGGCCGGTCCCTGGGACGACTTCGCGTCGATCCGGCTCCGCGGTCTCCGCCATCCCAGCGTGTGATCAGAACCGCGGCATCCCCGAGCAACCCGGCCTCGATCAGTTGCTGCATCAGATCGATCGCTTCGCTGCGCGACGGATCGGCGGGCGCCACCCTGCCGCCCGCCGGCCAGCCGCGAACGCCAAGCGTCTCCCTCGCGCATGCACTATAAAAGGTGTAGCCCGGCTGGAGCGAAAGGACCGTGAGCACGCTGTCGGATGCTCCGCGGCTCGAGTCACGCGCCGTGATCGCCCACCAGAAGCGTGCCGCGTCGCTCGTCCCGCGCGCGAAGCAGGCGCGCGCTCGATCGGTGCCGCCGTCGGCGAGCCAGTTGAGTCCGAGCCGGACGCGCGCGGATTCGGATCGTGACACGTCCAGGCTCTCGAGCTTCGCCAAGGCGCGCCGCGCGCGAGCCCGCTCGCCGTGCTGCTCGGCCTCCTGTGCGAGTTCCCACCACGCAAGCTCGCGCCAGGTGTCGGCTCGAGGCATCCGGGTGGTGCGCTGGAAGAGCGCGTACGCGGAATCGGCGCGCCCCGCGTCGCGGTAAACGCGTGCGCGTTCGAGCACCACCCGGGGCTCGTACAGGCTGTCGCGTGTGGACCGGGGCCACCAGGCGAGGATCGTTCGAACGGAGTCGAGCGTTGTCAGCGCCTCGGTGAAGTTTCGTGTCAATCGCTGCAGCTCCGCCAGCCGAAATCCCGCGCGCCTCTCGACGGCCCACAGATCCAACCGGAGGCGGTAATACACGTCTCTTCTCGCGGCAAACACACGCTTCAGACGCCGGATCGCCGCCGCTCGATCACCTGCCAGCACCTCCACCTCGGCGGCATCCGGCTGGCTGCGCAGGTCGAGCGTGTCTCCGCGGGCGAGCATCAGCCCATCCAGCAGCCGAAGCGCCTCGCGAGCGGCTGGAAGCGCCGGGGCGGCGCGGATCAAATCACCACTCAGCTGCATCGCTCGCGCGGTATCGCCGCGCGCGGCGGAAAGCAACGCAAGCCACGCGTAACATTCCGCGCTTTCAGCCACGTCGGAAAGGTTCCTGCGAGTCACAACAAGTAATGATTCCGCGCGGGCGGTGTCCCGGCGTGCGAGCGCGTCATCGACGAGGCCGCGGACCGCCTCCCACCGCCACAGGCTCGAGGATCGCGACAGCGTCACCCGGCACGACTCGGCGGTCGCGGTATCCCCCGCACTCAGGCGCAGCCTCGTGAGACGGTGAAGCTGAAACGCGAGGCGCAGGCTGTCCGCGGCGACCACTCGCCACAGGGGCACACCGTCGCGGGCGGGCGGCGGGTTCACGAGATCGGCCGGGTACACCCCGCTGGGACGAAGCGTCATCCAGGCGACCGAATCGCCGGCCACTGGCAGCGCGGGCCGATCGCGCCACGACGAATCGGACGCGAGCCCCGGCGTGCCGACGTGGACGGAAAGTGAATCGGACGCGAGCCCCGGCGTACCGACGCGGACGGATAGCGAATCGGACGCGAGCCCCGGCGTACCGACGCGGACGGATAGCGAATCGGACGCGTGTCCGGCCAGTCCCGGGTTCGCGAACCCCACCGCAGCCACGAGCGCGAGACGCACGCACGCGGCGGCGCGGTTGTCCCGCCGGATCCGCCTCACTCCCACTCGATCGTGGCGGGCGGCTTGCTCGTGCAGTCGTACACCACGCGATTGACTCCCGGCACTTCGTTCGCGATGCGGCTCGCGGCGCGCGCCAGGAGCGAAGAGGGCAGGCGCGTCCAGTCGGCGGTCATTCCATCCGAACTGTTGACGGCGCGCAGCGCGATCACCTTTTCGTAGGAGCGCTCGTCCCCCTTGACGCCCACAGTCTGGATCGGCAGCAGCACCGCGAACGCCTGCCACGTGCGGTCGTACCAGTTCGCGCGCCGCAGTTCCTCAATGAAGATCGCGTCGGCGCGGCGCAGCATCTCGAGATCCGCGGGGTTGACCGCCCCGAGCGTGCGCACCGCAAGACCCGGACCCGGGAACGGATGCCGGTCCACCAGATGGGCGGGCAGCTTGAGCTCGCGGCCCAGTGCGCGCACTTCATCCTTGAACAGCCAGCGCAGCGGCTCGATCAGCTTCAGGTTCATGCGCTCGGGCAGCCCGCCCACGTTGTGATGAGTCTTGATCACCTGCGCGCCCCAGCCGGCCGAAGCGCTCTCGATCACGTCGGGGTAGAGCGTGCCCTGCGCCAGATACTCGACCGGGCCGAGCCGCTTCGCCTCCTCTTCGAACACCGCGATGAATTCTGCGCCGATGATCTTGCGCTTGTGCTCGGGGTCGGTCACGCCCTCCAGCTTCGAGAGGAAACGCGCGCGGGCATCCACCACTTTCAACCGGAGTCCCCGGGCTTCGCCCAGTTCGCGTGCCACCTGCTCGGCCTCCCCTTCGCGCAACAGTCCGTGATCCACCAGCACACAGGTCAGCCGTTCGCCGATCGCGCGGTGGCAGAGCGTCGCCACCACCGTGCTGTCGACACCGCCCGAGAGTCCGCACAGCACGTGGCCGCCGCCGACCTCGGCGCGGATGTCGGCGAGCGAGCGCCTCAGGAAATTCTTCATGCTCCAGCCGCCCTCCAGCTTCGCGATCCGGAACAGGAAATTCTCGAGCACCTTCCTGCCGTAGGGCGAGTGCACGACCTCGGGATGGAACTGGATCAGATGAAACGGCAGCTTCTCGTGCAGCGCGGCCGCGAACTCGCAATTCGAGGTGTGCGCCACCTTCTTCCAACCGGGGCCGAGCGAGCGCACCTCGTCACCGTGACTCATCCACGCGTGGAAGCGCCGCGGCACCCCGGCGAACAGCGGCGATCTTTCGTCCTGAACGAAGGTCGCGGTTCCGTATTCCGCGCGCGCCGCCTTCGCGATCTCGCCGCCCGCCAGCTGCATGGTGGCCTGAAACCCGTAGCAGATCCCGAGTAGCGGCTTCTTCATCGCGTAGATCCCGGGATCGGGCATCGGGGCCTGGGCGCGGTATCCGCTGGCCGGGGACCCCCCGAGGATCAATGCGCTCGGACGCTTCTCGCGGATCGCCGCGACCGGAGTGTTGCCGGGCACGATCTCGGAATAGACCCCGAGCTCGCGCACGCGGCGCGCGATCAACTGAGTGTATTGCGAGCCGAAGTCGAGGATCAGGACCAGTTCACGGGGCATCGGACGTGGTACCTCGTTTCAGGAGTCGGACGTGAACCCTCGTTTCCGAAAATCGGGACTCGGACCGCGCATCGCATCACGAAGCCGTCCGTGGCCGCTCACGCGATCGGCGTTTCATCGGGCGCGCATTCGAGCGTGCGGCGCAGGAAAGCGAGCAGAAACGCGCTCTCGTGGCGCGACAGCCAGCGTCCGAACCCAAGCAGCGCGAGACCGAACACCACCATCCAGGCGGGCAGCCACTCGAGCACCCAGGCGGGACCTTCCGGGGGAAGACGCGAGGGCGCGTGCGGAACCGCGACCCACGCCAAGGCGAATGCGACCACGATCACCAACCACGCCATCATCGCCACCGCGCCGATCCGATTCATTCCGAATGAGATTTCGATGCGCGTGCCGCCGCCCTCGGGCGTCCAGGTGCCGCGCGCTTCGGTCTGCAGGGAGTTGCGGTAGTGGAGCGATTTCACGATCCAGAAACCGCGCCCATCGACGCGGCCGCGCACCGGATGATTCCACGCCGCGAACGGATTCCAGATCGAGCCGGTCTCGGCGCGCAGCCGATCGCGGCACGATTCGGGAACGATGCGCGTCGTGAGCACGCAGCGCTCACGCGCAAATGGATTCCACATCCGTCGCTCCTCCCTCCGCGCTCGCGCATTCACCGGCGAGGAACGACGCTCCGCCGCCAGCCCCGGCTCGTCTCGTCAATGTCGGAATGCTCTGCGGTCCGTGAACAGCATCGCGATCCCCAGCCGATCGCAGGCGGCGATCACTTCCGGATCGCGCTTCGAGCCGCCGGGCTGGACGATCGCCGCGACGCCGGCCTCGGCCGCGTGCTCCACGTTGTCCGCGAACGGGAAGAATCCATCGCTCGCGAGCGCCGCGCCCCGCACATCGTGTCCCGCCCTCCGTGCCTTCATGAGCGCGACATCCACCGCGTCAACCCGGCTGGTCTGCCCCGAGCCGAGACCGATCAGCGCCGAGGAGCGCGCGATCGCGATCGCGTTGGAGCGCGCGGCGGCCGCCACCTCCCACGCGAATTCGAGTGCCGCGCGCTGGGCAGGATCGGGCGCCCTCCGCGTCACGACGCGCCATTCGGGGGCGGTCGTACCCGCCTCGCCCTCGACCAGGGCCCAGCGCCCCACCGCGCGCAACGACCACCGATCGCCGCTTTCCAGATCACGCGAAGTCAGGCGCACAAGTCGAAGGGCTTTCTTGGACTTGAGCGCCTCGACCCCCGCCGAATCGAAGTCGGTGGCGGCCACGCACTCGATGAACCGGGGCGCGATGAGCGAGGCGGTCCCGGCGTCGAGCGCGCGGTTGAGCGCGACAATTCCGCCGAACGCGGAGAGCGGATCGCATGCGTGCGCCAGCCGCCAGGCCTCGGCCGCGGTCGCCGCGGTCGCCGCGCCGCACGGCTGCGCGTGCTTGACGATCACGCACGCGGGTTCGTCAAAGCGCCCCGCCAGCGCGACCGCCACCTCGAGATCGAGCAGGTTGTTGTACGAGAGTTCCTTTCCTTCCTTCCACGCTTGGAGCGCCGCCGCTTCTCCCCACCGCGCGTAGAGCGCCGCCGCCTGATGCGGGTTCTCGCCGTAGCGCAGCATGCGCACGCGCTGATACGAGATGACGTGAACCGCGGGCGGCTGCAGCGCGCCGGACGACGCGCCGACGCCTGCGGCATCGGCCGGATCCGCGGGCGTCGCATCCACCGTCTCGCCCGCCGGCGTTCGCCGCGCCAGCTCCGATGCGATCGCGGCGTCGTAGCGTGCGGTGCGCGCGAACGTGCGCGCGGCCCACTCGCGCCGGCGGATCGGATCGGGTCCGCCCGATTCGAGCGCATCGATCACTTCGGCGTACTGCGACGGATCATGCACCACGATCACCGACTCGGCGTTCTTGGCGGCGGCGCGCAGCAGCGCCACGCCGCCGATGTCGATCTCCTCGATCGCGCCCGCGTCATCCAGCGAAGGTGCGTGCTCCTCGAACGGATAGAGCGTCACCGCCACCAGATCGATCGGATCGAGCTGCAATTCGGTGAGCGCCGCCATGTCCGCGCCGACGTCACGCCGTGCCAGGATCGGCGCGTGCACGTGCGGATGAAGGGTTTTCACGCGGCCGCCCAACAGCTCGCTGAATCCGGTCAGCGTCTCGACCGGCGTCACTTCGATGCCCGCGCTCTCCAGGTGCTTCGCGGTCCCGCCCGACGCCACGATGCGCGTTCCGTGCGCGATCAGCGCACGCGCGAACGCGGCGGCGCCCCGCTTGTCCGAGAGCGACAGCAGCGCCGCGCGCGGCCAGCTCATCGAGCGTCCCTCGCGTCCATGCGGCGAAGTTCGCTCACGCCTGGCTCCCGGTCAGCCGCCGGTAGGCCTCGGCGTATCGCTCCTGCGTCTTCGCCACCACCTCGGGCGGCAGCGCCGGCGGGGGCGGCTCGTGATTCCAGCCCGAGCGATCCAGCCAGTCACGCACGTACTGCTTGTCGAACGAGAGCAGCCGGCCGTCTTCGTACTCGGCGCGATCCCAGTAGCGCGACGAGTCGGGCGACAGCGCTTCATCGATCAACGTCAGCGCGCCATCCACCCGGCCGAACTCGAACTTGGTGTCGGCCAGAACCAGGTCCCGATCCCACGCCCGAACGCGGGCCTCCTCATAGATCGCGAGGCTGCGCGCGCGCAGCGCATGGGCTGTCTCCCTGCCCACGATCTCGATCATGCGCGCGAACGGGATGTTCTCGTCGTGTCCCTGATCGGCCTTGGTGGCGGGTGTGAAGATCGCGGGCTCGAGCCGGGAGCCGTCCCCGAGTCCCGCCGGCAGCGCGAGGCCGCACACGGTTCCGCTCTGCCGGTACTCGTTCCAGCCCGAGCCAGTGAGATACCCACGCACCACGCATTCAACATCGATTCGATTGGCGCGCATCACGTAGTGACTGCGGCCCTCGAGCCGCGCCGCGTGAGCGCGAAACGGTTCCGGGAATTCGGACACGCGGTCCGAGATCAGATGGTGCGGCGCCGCGCTCTTCAGCGTGCGCATCCAGTAGCCCGAGAGGCCGGTCAGGACGCGGCCTTTCCCGGGTATTGGCGTCGGCAGGATGCTGTCGTAGGCCGACAGCCGGTCGCTCGCGACCAGCACCAGGTGATCGCGTCCCGCTTCGTAAACCGAGCGCACTTTCCCACGCCGCCACGGCGCGAGCCCCGGGATCACGCTCTCGTCGGCCGCGGGGATCGCGGCGCCCGAGGCCGGCGCGTAATTCATCGTGCGACCGAATCGCATCGGAACCTCCTCACGCACCGCTCACGGGCGGCTCGTCGCGGACGGGTCGAAGGTGGCCGCGACACGCGGCACGTGAAACCGCGATACGATGAACGATGGCAGGGCCGCCAGGTTCGCGATCGAAGGCGCGCC
>JACOSU010000023.1 GCA_016178685.1 Candidatus Eiseniibacteriota bacterium
AAGGACATCAGCCGCTTCCACTGCGTGCTGTGGCCCGCGCTGCTGCTGGCGGCGGGCGTTCCGCTGCCGCGCCAGGTGTACGTCCACGGATTCATCTACGCGCGAGGCGAGCGGCTTTCCAAGTCGCTCGGCAACGTGGTGGATCCGGTCGCGCTCGCGAAGGAGTACGGAGCCGACGCGCTGCGCTTCTACCTGACGGCGGCGTTTCCAACCGGTCGAGACGGCGAGTTCACGCTCGAACAGTTCGTGGAGCTCGCGAACGTGCGGCTCGCGAACGAGCTCGGGAACCTCGCGAGCCGCACCCTCACCATGGTGCACAAGTATTTCGCCGCCGAGACTCCCGAAGCGTGGCGGCCCGAATCGCTTCAGGAGCCCGCGGCCCGCGAGGCGCTCGCCGCGCTGATCACGAGCGCGCAGGAAGCGCAGCGGCAGGTGCCGCTCGCGTACGAAGAGCTGCGCCTCAACGAAGCCGTGGGTCACGCGTGGCAGCCGGTGGCGCGCGCGAACGAATTCATCGAGCGCTTCAAGCCGTGGGCGGTCGCGAAGACCGAGGCCCGTCGCGACGAGCTCGGCACCGCCCTCGCCGCGTTGCTCGAAACCTTGCGGCTCGCAGCGCTGTGGAGCTGGCCCGTGATCCCGACCAAGAGCGAGGAGCTGTGGGCGATGCTGAGCCTGCCCGGCACGCCCGGCGAAGTGCGGGGCGAGGCTGCCGTGCCGCGCTTCGGCGCCTTGCCCCGCCGCGCGCTCGGCGAAGTCAAGGGGTTGTTCCCGCGGATCGAAACCAGCGCGCGGACGTGAACGGCTTTCACTCCCGCGCCTTGAGACCGGTGCAGGGCCCGGTCCGGGATTCGGACCCGAGCCACGATCCGCCACGGACTCGAATCGCGTGAGCCCGGAGGTTCTGTCGGTGATCGGACGAACGCTCTCGCACTACCGCATCCTTTCGCCGCTCGGGCAGGGTGGAATGGGCGCGGTTTTCCGCGCCGAGGACACCCTGCTCGGCCGCCAGGTCGCGCTCAAGTTTCCCCACCGCGACCTCGTGAATGATCCCGAGTTTCGCGCCCGCTTCCTGCGCGAAGCCCGCGCCACCTCGGCGCTCGATCATCCCAACATCGTCGTGCTCTACGACGTGTGCGAAGTCGAAGGCGAGATCTTCATCGCCATGCAGTGCGTCGAAGGCCGTTCGTTGCGGGAGCGCTTCGCCTCGGGTGCGGTTCCTCTGGCGGAGACGCTCGCAATCGGGCGCGCGATTGCCGACGCGCTCGCCCACGCCCATTCGCGCGGCGTGATCCATCGCGACATCAAGCCCGAGAACATTCTGCTGTGCGACGACGGGCGCGTGAAAGTCGCCGACTTCGGCACCGCGCGAATGATCGATGAGGCTCGTGTCACGCAGACCGGCGCGCTGGTCGGCACGCTCGGTTACGTGCCACCCGAAGTCCTGAACGGGCAGCCGGCGGATGCGCGCTCGGACCTCTACTCGCTGGGGGTGGTGCTGCACGAGCTGTGCTCGGGCACGCTCCCTTTCCGGGGAGAACCCGCGGCCATGCTTTACCAGATCGCGCACGGCGAGCCGGCCCGATTGCCGTCGTCGGCCGACGCAACGCCCGAACTCCGCCGGCTGATCGGGTCGCTGCTTGAACGGCAGCCGGATCGCAGGCCGGGCCGCGCGATCGAGGTTGCCGAGGCTCTGCGCAACACACCCGGGACGACCCCGAGCCGCACGCACGCCGCCGTGAATCTGTCTCCACCCGATCGCTCGCTGGCGGTGCTGCCGTTTCAAAACGTGACAGGCAATTCCGATGACGACTACTTCTGCGCCGGCATCGCCGAGGACCTGCTGACCGATCTCCTCAAGATTCCCGACCTCAGGGTGGCCTCCCGCACGCAACTCGAGACGCTGCGGGGGCAGCCGCTCGATTCGCGCGAAGCGGGTCGCCGGCTTGGCGTGGCCACTTTGCTCGAGGGCGGCGTGCGCCGCGCCGGGGATCGCGTGCGCGTCACGGCCCGGCTGGTGCGCGCCGACACCGGCTACCAGTTGTGGGCCGAGCGTTACGACCGCAGCCTCGAGGACATCTTCGAAGTTCAGGCGGACATCTCGCGCCAGATTGCGGCTGCACTCCGTCTGGCGTTCGACCCGGTCGGGGATGACGTGCATGGCCGTCGCACCCGCAGCCCGCGTGTCTACGACCTGCGGCTGCGCGCGCTGGCCGACTATCACCGGATGGAAGAGGAGGAGATGCGCCGGGCGATCGAACAGCTCGAAGCGGCTGTGCACGAAGATCCAGATTACGCCCTCGGACGCGCCGATCTCGCGGAATGCTGCGTCCAGATGGTGTGCAAGAGCTGGGACCTCGATTCCGTCTGGCTCGCTCGGGCCGAGACCGAAGCGCGTCGCGCACTGGAGCTCGCGCCCGCCCTTCCCGAGGCTTACCGCGCGCTCGGGCACATCTTCCTCCACAGCGGGAAGCCTCATCAGGCGATGCGCGAACTCCACCGCGCCGTGGAGCTGGATCCGCGCTTCGCGGACGCGCTCATGAGGTTGGCCTACGCCTATCTGTTCGTCGGCGATCCCAGCCGCGCCGAGATCTATATCCGGCGGACGATCGGCGTCAACCCCGAAAACGTGCGCCCTCAGCTGGTCCTCGGTGAGATTCTGCTGCGCCAACGTCGGATGGTGGAGTGTCGCGAGGCCCTCCAACATGCGCTCGCGCGCGGGGTAGGACGAGATGATCGTCGTTCGATCTACAGGGATCTGCTGCTGTCGTACGCCTGGGAAGGCCAATTCGAGGGCGTGCGGCAAGCCGTCGAAATGGCCACCGTGGATCTCGGTGAAAACGACGTGTTCGTCCTGGCCTTGCGGGCGCAGGCGGCCGCATTCGAAGGCCGGGTCGAGGAGGCGCGCCTCCTGCTCGAGGCCACCGGGCGGGCGTCGAGCCGGGAGAACAACCCTTTCGTACAGCGAGCGCGCGCTCACATGCTAATTGGCGACCGCGAGACCGCCCTCGAAATCCTCGAGCAGGCGCACGAGATTGTGGATCTGGATGCGCTGCGCAGCGACCCTCAGCTCTCCGCGCTGCGCGGAGAGGCCCGCTTCGACCGGCTTCTCGCCCCGCTCGCGTCGTGAAGGCGCGACGAAGCCCCAGGCTCGCATGATCGATACTCACTGCCACCTCTGCGACAAGCGCTTCGACAAGGACCGCGAGCAGGCGGTCGAGCGGGCGCGAGTGGCGGGCGTCACCCACTTCGTCGAAATCGCGTACGCCCCCGGGATCGTGCCGCGCGCGCACGATCTCGCGCGACGGCATCCGAATGTCTACCTGTGTGTGGGCGTCCACCCCGGCGAATCCGCGAAGGTGCTGGAATCCTACGTCGGCGAGCTGCGCGATCACGCGCGACATGCACGCGTGGTGGCGATTGGCGAGACCGGGCTCGACTTCTATCGCGACCATGCGCCACGCGAAGCTCAGGAGTGCTGGTTCCGCGCGCAGCTCGCGCTCGCGGACGAGCTCGGGCTCCCGGTCGTGATTCACCAGAGGAACGCGCTCGAGGAAACGCTCTCGATCCTCGAAGCGGCGCGCCCGGCCGCGGGCGGCGTGCTGCACTGCTTCGACGACGGGCCGGCCGCGATGGAACGGGCGCAGGCGATTGGCTTCAAGCTCGGGATCGGCGGGTGCGTTACGTACGGACACGAAGCGCTCGATGAGGCCGTGCGGCTCGCGTCCGCCGGGATGCTGGTGCTCGAGACCGATTCGCCCTACCTCGAGCCTGAGCCGCGCTCGCACCGGCGCAACGAGCCCGCGCTGCTCTCGCGCGTGACGAAACGCCTGTGCGAGTTGCGCGGCTGGACCAGCGCAGAGGCGGATCGCATCACGACCGCAAACGCCCACGACCTGTTTCGGGTTCCGCTCGGCTGAGGCACACGCACACCGATTCGCGTGTCCGGAGCAATCGCGCTCACGCCCCGCTCCCGGAGTGGATGATGTCCCCTTCTGCCCGCCGCCCGCGCGCCCGGCTCCCGTCCGCCCCAACCGATCCTGCTCACCCCGGGCCTTGGGCGTGCCGAAAACCCGGGCGATGCCTCTCGCTCTTCCGACTCTTCCTTTCACGGTGGTGGCCCTGACTCTGCTCGGGGGCGCAATCCTGGGCGCCGCGTTGATCGCTCGCGCCATGTCGCGGCGCGAGCGGCGTGCCAGGCGCCGGGCCGCCGCGGATCTCGCGCGCGACTTCCGCGCGTTCCGGCGCGGAGTCCTTCACGCGCACGACCTCGTTGACGCGGCCTCAGCATGCGCGGCCGAAACGTTTTGGAGCGCGATCGAGGCCGGCGCGCGCCGCGGCCGATCGCATCCCGAGCTGGCTCGGGCGCTGGCGCGCTGCGAGCACGTGGCGGACGAGGCTCGCGCGCTTCGCGACGATTCCCCGTGGCGGCGCGAACTCGCCGCGCGGCGGCTGGGGCTGGTGCGTTCGCGCGCGATCGGCGCCGCCCTGCGCCGCGCGATGGCGCGCGGTCCCGAGATGGTGACGCACGCCGCCGCGCGCGCGCTCGCCCACCAGCGCGATCTCGGTGCGCTGCGCTGGTTGCTCGGCCATCCTGCCGCGATCACTCATCGCACGCCGCGCGCGCGCGCCGCCCTGCTCCTCGCGTTCGGGCCCGGCGCCAGCGCCACGCTCATTCAGGCGCTGGCCTCGTGGGAACTCGATCCGGCAATCGAGTGCGCCGCGATCGACGCGCTCGCCGAGTCGAAATGCGGGGTGGCCGCAGCTCCGATCGCGATGCGACTTTCGAGCGCGGATCCCGAGCTGCGCACGTCGGCGGCACGCGCTCTCGGCAGGATCGGCGCTTCGGAGGCGTCGGCCGTGCTGCGATCCGCGCTCGAGGATCGCGAATGGCCGGTACGCGCCCAGGCCGCGCGCGCTCTCGGCAGGATCGGCGACGAGACCGCGGCGACCGCGCTCTCGCGCTGCCTGTGCGATCCGGCGTGGTGGGTGCGACGTCACGCCGCCTACGCGCTGGCCGCGCTCGGAGGAACCGGCCGCGACGAACTCGCGCGCGCCGCCGCCAGCTCGGATCGTTACGCTAGAGAGATGGCCGAGGAGGCCCTGCATTCCGCGCAGCGCCGCGTGGCCGGTGATTAGCTCTTCGCGCCAGCTCTGAGGTGCGGCGCGAATGCCGCATGACGTGGAGGTCGCCTGGCAGCGCTGCGAACGCCGCGCGACGACGTGGATCCCGCATCGGAGCGGCGCGAATGCCGCGCGCGACGACGCGGTCGTCGGCCTCTCGCCGGGTTGATCTGCTTTCCCGGGCTTTCGGCGCGGGCGCCGTGCGCTTAGACTCTCGCGCATGCTCCGCGATCCGATCCGCCGCAAGGCCGCTGCTCCCCACGGCGGGCGCGCGTCCCTCTACGTGCGCGAGCGGGCAGCGAGCGAGGGCGGCGGGCTCGGGCGCGTGCGTGAGGCGCTGACCGCGCGCGGCCTCTCGCCCCGCAAGCGATTCGGCCAGAATTTCCTGGTGCGTGAGGATCTCGCCGAGCGCATTGTCGAGCACTGCCACCTGCGCGAGGACGACGTCGCGGTCGAGATCGGAGCCGGCGCGGGAGCGCTCACACCGCGGATCGCGACGCGCGTGCGCGCGCTGATCGCGGTCGAGAAGGACGCCGGCTTGAGCCAGCTGCTGCGTGACGAGCTGGCCGGCTGGCCGCGTGTCGAGCTGGTCGAAGGGGATTTTCTCGAGTTCGATCTCGCCGCTGCCGCTGCCTCGCACGGTGTCGCGAAGCTGGTCGTGATCGGCAACATTCCCTACCACGTGACGACGCCGATTCTCGAGCGCCTGTTCGATCAGCGCGCCGTGGTGCGAAGCGCCGTGCTGCTGGTGCAGAAGGAATACGCCGAACGCCTGGCGGCCGCGGCCGGAACGCCCGAGTACGGGTCGCTCACGCTCTACGCGCGCTATCACGCGCTGCTCGAGCCGCTCATGAGCCTGCGCGCTTCGGCGTTCTGGCCGCGGCCGACGGTGGACAGCATGCTGGTGCGGTTCCACATGCGCGAGCATCCGCCGGTCGAGGTGCCGAGCGAAGCGCTGCTGTTCCGCATCATCCGCGGATCGTTTCAGATGAGGCGCAAGCAGTTGCTCAACACGATCGAGGAATCGCTCGCGATCCCGAAGGAGGCCGTGGCGCGCATCTGCCGCGGCGCCGGCATCGATCCGCGCCGCCGCGGAGAAACGCTGACGCTCGACGAATTCGCGAAGCTCGCGCGCGAAGCGGCGACGAACGACGGGGCGCCGGATCTCTGAGGCCCGGCGCGTCCGCCCGCGAACGGGAAGCCGCGGGTGTCCGGGCCGGGCTGCGAAGTCACCCGCCCGCGCTCGGGCGTGGCCGCACGAGCGCGGTGCGCCTGATCCGCGGCGCGCTCAGGGCTCGAGGAACTTGTAGCCCACCTTGTGGACCGCGACGATGAACGGCTGCTGAAAACCGGCGCCGAGCTTGGAGCGCAGGTTCGAGACGTGCGTGTCCACCGTGCGCGTCGTGACGCCGAGCTCCTCATCGACGCCCCAGATTTCCTCGAGCAACTCTTCACGCGAGACGGTGCGGCCGCGGTGTTCGATCAGGTACTTGAGCAACTCGAATTCCTTGAACGAGAGCGCGACCGCCTTGCCAGCCTTCAGCACTTCGCGCGGCTCGAAGCGCACTTCGACGTCGCCAAACTTGTAGGTCGTGGTCGCGGGTCTTCCGCCGTCGGCGGCGCCGCGCTCGACCAGGCGCTTGACGCGGGCCATGAGCTCCTTGATGCCGAACGGCTTCGTCACATAGTCGTCGGCTCCTAGATCGAAACCCTTCAGGACGTCGGCTTCGAAATTGCGCGCGGTCATCACCAGCACGGGAATCTCGCGATGCCGCTGGCGCAATTCCTTGAGCACGGTGAAGCCGTCCTTCTCGGGAAGCATGATATCGAGCACCACGACATCAGGCTTCTGCTTGAGCGCCATCTTCAGCCCTTCGGCGCCGTTTTTCGCGGTCAGCACCTCGTAGCCTTCGAACTTGAAGTTGTGGGCCAGCCCTTCGAGCAGGCCCTCTTCGTCTTCCACGATCAGCACGCGCTTCATCGCGTTCATCGCCTTCCTCTCGTTCTCGAATGAGTCACGAACCCGTCTGTGCCTCGGCCGCGGGCGCCGTCGAAGTTTCGGCGGCCGCTGGCAGCACCAGTGTGAACGTGCTGCCTTCGCCGGGCGTGCTCACCAACTCGACCCGCCCATGATGGGCCCGCATGATCTGATGCACCAGGGCCAACCCCAGCCCGGCCCCCCGGACATCGTGGACCAGGCCGGTTTCCAGCCGGACGAACTTCTCGAACCCCTGCTGCTGATCGCCGGGCGGAATGCCGATCCCGCGATCCGCGACCGAAATCGTCACGCGCCCCTCGCGCGTGCCCACCGACAGCCGGATCGCCCGCCGCTCGCGCGAGTACTTGATCGCATTGTCGAGCAGGTTGAGCACGCAATGGACCAGCGCCCTGGGATCGCCAAGCACCGCCGGCAGATGCTCCGGAATCTCGACCTCGACATTAAACCCCTGATCGTCGAGCCGCGGTCGAAATGTTTCGAGCGCCTCCCGGGCCACTTCCGCCGCGTCCACCCTGGAAAGTTGGAACACCGGCCGTCCGGACTCGAGCCGGGCGAAATCCAGGATGTTGTCCACCAGCTGGGCGAGCTTGACGGTCTCGCGATCGATGGTGCGAAGGAACCGGACGCCCTCCTCGGGGGATGAGAAGCGCTGCATTTCGAGGGTCTCGACCGCCAGCCGGATGAGCGAAATCGGGGTCTTGAGTTCGTGCGTGACGTTCGAGACGAACGAGGACTTGAGCTGGGCCAGTTCGACCTGGCGCAGCGTGTAGCGCAGGCCAAAGATCGACGCCAGCACGATCACCAGCACCATCAGCGTGATGAACGCCACCTCGATGCCGACGAATCGTTCGGCCCAGACCACCGCGGCTCCCGAGGTGACTCCCACGCGCACGCGGTACCCTTCGAACGGGCCCTGGAGCAGCTCGGTGCGCAGCTCTCCGACATCGAACGGCTGGCGCACGTTGGCAAGCCTCGCTCCGTCGGGGCCGAACAATTCGAACGAGAGCTTGCGCGTGGCCTGGAATCCGCCGTACATGCGCGGGTTGGAGGGCAGGCGATCCTGGATCACGGACTCGAGGCGGCTCGCGAGAAAACGGCCCGGATCGAAAATCCAGCCTCCGGAGCCCATGATCTGCCCGTCGGGGCCGCGCAGCATCAGCCCCACGAACCACTTTCCGCCGGGGCGCGCGTCGTAGACCAGCGGCTGGTTCTCGAGCATCACGAGCGAGTAGCCGGTCAACTGGTCGAGCAGCACGACGTGGGGCCGGCCCAGCTCGGTTTCGCCCGCCTGCAGCGCCGCGAGGATCTCGTGCGCGCCGCCGCCCACGCGCGCCGCGTTTTCGGCCAGCGCGATCGAGCGCCGCATCTCGGACAGCAGATCTTGCTCGAACGCTTCGGCGACCTGCTTCGACATGTAGGTGTCATAGCGCACGGCCTGTTCCTCGACCGCGCGGCTGATGCGCATGGTGAGGAATACGCCGAGCCCGGCCAGCAGCAGCGCGGGGAGGGCGACGCCGATCCCGATGAAAATCAGGACCCGGCGGCTGAATCGAGTGGCGACCATGGGGACCGAAGCCTATCCCGTCCCCGGGTGGGTGGCCAGCCGCCCGCTCCGCGGGCGGCCCGCGCGCGCCAGCATAAAGGGCCGGCCCCGTGCGGAACCGGCCCGGTGCGCGGTTGCGCTCAGGTCTTGCTGCGAGCGCTGGTGATGGCCGCGATCTCGTGCAACTTCGCCACGATCGCGGGGTCGCTCGACGTCATGAGCGTGAGACATCCGCCTTCGATGTTGATCACTTCACGGTTGAGCTTGCCGCTCGCCGCCGCGCCGCGCATCGCCTTGCACTCGGAGCACAGATGCACGTGGTCCCCGGCCGCGGTCCAGGCGGCGAGACGCTCGTTGCGATGCGAGATCGCGGCCTGCACGGCGCGCACGCCCGCCGACGACTCGGCGGTGTACACGTACAACACGCCGTTCTTGAGCGGCACGATCTGCACGCGGCCACCGGCGCCGCTGATGTCCTGCTCGCAGCGCGCCGTGTCGGCGCAGCCGGCGCAGGCGCCGTGGGTGGACGATTCAGCCATCTTGACCAGCCCTT
>JACOSU010000085.1 GCA_016178685.1 Candidatus Eiseniibacteriota bacterium
CACCCGCCCGCGTCCTCCAGATGGCGCAGCACGTCCTCCTTGAGCAGGCGCCCTCCCCGGCCGGTCGCAGGAATCGTTCCCGGCTCGAGGCCGTGCTCTTCGACCAGCCGGCGAACGGACGGCGCCAGGGCCACGTCGTTCGCGCCCCGGTCTTCGCCGATGCGCGCGGAAGAAACGCCGGCCGGCGCGGCGGTGGTTGCGGCAGCGGACGCGGCAGCGGTTGCGGCGGCGGACGCGGTGGGCGCAACGGACGCGGTGGGCGCAACGGACGCGGCGGCGGGCACGGCCACGGACTCATCGATGCGCGCGATCAACTGCCCCACTTCGACCCGGTCTCCGATCGCGCTCGCGTGATGAAGGGCGCCCGACGCGACGGCCGCGATCTCGACCGCGGCCTTGTCGGTCTCGAGCGTGGCGATCGGCTCTCCCTCTCGCACCAGGGCGCCTTCCGGCTTCAGCCACTCGACCAGCGCCGCCTCGGAGATCGACTCGGCGAGGCGCGGCACTCGAACTTCGGCGTTCATGGATGCCTCCCGGCAGCGGCTCGGGCGGCGCCGCTGCGGCGCACGCGCGGTCCCGACCCGCGCGGGGCCCCCGGTGCCGCGCCCGGATTCAGCGCCTGATCGAGCAGCGCGTTCTCCTGCTCGACGTGCTTGGGATAGTAGCCGGTCGCGGGCGTGGGCGCGGCCTGGCGAGCCACCACGCCCAGCATGGCGCCTTGCGGGAGCGCTTCTTCAAGGCGATGCCTCAGATGTCTCCACGCGCCCATGTTGGCCGGCTCCTCCTGCACCCAGCGGATGTCGCGCGCCGCGGGGAAGCGCGAGAGAATGCGCTCGAGCTCGGTGCGCGGGAACGGGTAGAGCTGCTCGATCCGCACCACCGCGCTCCGCCTGCGGTCCGCCGGCGACAGCTTCTCGCGCGCCTCGATCAGCGTGTAGTGAAATTTTCCGGAGACCAGCAGCACGCGTGAGACCGCGGCCGGATCGCCGATCGTGTCGTCGTCCAGCGTGGCCTGAAACGCGCCGTGCGAGAAGTCCGCGAGCTTCGAGACCGCGAGCCGGTGCCGCAGCAGGCTCTTGGGGCTCGCGATCACGAGCGGCTTTCGAAATCCGCGATGCAGCTGGCGGCGCAGCGCGTGAAACAGCTGGGCGGGCGTCGTGAGATTGCACACCTGAAGATTGCCGTCGGCGCACAGTTCGAGGAAGCGCTCCAGCCGTGCGCTCGAATGCTCCGGCCCCTGCCCTTCGTATCCGTGCGGGAGCAGCAGTGTGATGCCCGACATGCGTCGCCACTTGGATTCGGCGCTCGCGAGAAACTGGTCGATGTAGACCTGCGCCACGTTCGCGAAGTCGCCGAACTGCGCCTCCCAGACCACGAGCGGGTGGGGATCGGCCGTGGTGTAGCCGTACTCGAAGCCGAGCGCGGCGGCTTCGCAGAGCGGCGTATCGAGCACCTCGAACGATCCCTGATCGGGCGCGAGATGCTGAAGCGGCGTGTAGCGCTCGCCGGAGCGGATGTCGTGAAGCACGGCATGGCGGTGGCTGAACGTGCCGCGGCCGGTATCCTGCCCGCTCAAGCGGACCCGCCGACCTTCGACCAGCAGGGATCCGAGCGCCAGCATCTCCCCGCAGCCCCAGTCGATGCGGTCCTCTTCCAGCATCTGGATGCGGCCTTCGAGCAGCTTCGCGACCTTGGGGTGAGGATGAAACGTGCCGGGCAGGCGCGCCGCGGACTGCGCGATCGCACGCAGCGTGGACTCGGGCACGCGCGTGTCGGCGCTCCAGTCCTCACCCGCCCACTCCAGGCCCTTCCACATGCCGCGCGGCGGGAGCGCGCCGTTCGCGCGTTCCGGGGTGCGCGCGCGCCGATGCGCCACCTGAAGTCGTGCCGCGATCGCGGCCTCCATGCGTTCACGTTCGCCCGCGTCCACTACGCCCTCGGTTTCCAGCTTCGCCGCGTACGCGCGCGAGGCCGGCAGGTGGTGTTCGATCTTCGCGTACATCACGGGTTGCGTGAACGTGGGATCGTCCAGCTCGTTGTGACCATGGCGGCGATAACAAACCAGGTCCACGAACACGTCGCGGTGGAACG
>JACOSU010000086.1 GCA_016178685.1 Candidatus Eiseniibacteriota bacterium
ACGCTGGTCGAGCTCGCGCAGTTCGCGTCCGGCGATCTCGTGGTGCGCGAGGTGCCGGCCGCGGCGAACGCACGCGAAACGTTTCTCAAGTCCGGCATCGGGGGCGCGAGCATCGACACGCGCACGCTCGAGCCCGGCGATCTCTTCGTGCCGCTTCCAGGCCGCTACGCGGATGGCCACGCGTTCCTCAAGGAGGCGTTCCGCCGCGGCGCCGCCGCCGCCCTGTGCGATCGGTCCCACCACGCCGCGATCGCGGGGCGCGAGCCCGGTCCACTGGTGGTGGTCGAGAACGTGACCTCCGCGCTCCAGCGCGTCGCGCGCCGGTATCGCGAGCGGTGGCCGGGCTGGATGGTGGGGGTGACGGGCAGCGCGGGCAAGACCACGACCAGGGATCTGGTGGCGGCCGCGCTCGCGACCGCCCACCCGACGCTCAAGACCGAGGGAAATCTCAACAATCACTGGGGCGTCCCGCTCACGCTGCTGAAGCTCCGGCCCGGGCACCGCGCGGCGGTGGTCGAGATGGCGATGAATCGCGCGGGCGAGATCGGGGAGCTGGCCGCGATCGCAATGCCCCAGGCCGCGGTGATCACGAACGCGGGCAGCGCGCATCTCGAGGGCCTGGGCTCGCTCGAGGCAATCGCGCGCGAAAAGGCGTCGCTGGCATTTGCGCTGCGGCCGCGCGAGGTCGCGTTCGCGGGCGCGGATTCTCCGCGTCTGATCGCCGCGCTCGCGGGCGCCCGGTGCCGCGTGGTGCGCTACGGTCTTGCGAAGAACGCCGAAGTGCGGCCGCGCAGGATCGAGGCGCTGGGCGAGCACGGGAACCGCTTCGAGGTCGAGGGATTCCCGCCCGTCCACCTGCGGCTGATCGGAAGGCATCAGATCGCGAACGCGCTGGCCGCGATCGCGGTGGCGCGCGAGCGCCGGCTGGATCCGGTCGCGGTCAAGGCGGCGCTCGAGGCCTATCGTCCGATCTCGGGCCGGATGGAGCTGCAGAGCGCGCGCGGCGCCACGCTGCTGGTGGATTGCTACAACGCGAATCCCGACGCCACGCGCGCCGCGCTCGAGACGCTCGCGACGTGGCCGGGCGAGGGGCGCCGCATCGCGCTGCTCGGCGACATGCTCGAGCTGGGTCCGCGCGCCGCGGAACTGCATCGCGAAACCGGCGCGGCGGTGCGCGGCGCGGAACTGTGGGCGATCGGCGCGCACGCCGCGGACTACGCGGCGGGGGCGAAGCGCCTGGGGATCGAGACGCGGATCTGGCCCGGGATCGACGAGGCGCGTGCCGCGCTCGCCCTGGTGCTCGCGCCCGGCGTGGTGGTGCTGGTCAAGGCCTCGCGTGGCGCGGCACTCGAGCGCGTGCTCGAAGGCCTCGAGGGGAACGGCTGAAATGTTCTACGAATGGGTTTATCCGCTCCATCACATCCACGGACTGTCGGTTCTGAACGTTTTTCGCTACATCACGTTCCGCTCCGCCTACGCGGCCGTCACGGCGCTGCTGCTGTGCTATGTGCTGGGCCCGCGGATGATCGAGTGGCTGCGCCGCGTTCGGTTCGGCCAGAAGATCCGCGCCGAGGGCCCGCAGGCGCACCTGGCCAAGGCCGGGACTCCGACCATGGGCGGAATCCTGATCGTGCCGGCGATCGTGATCCCCACGCTGATGTGGGGAAATCTCCACTCGCTGCCGGTGTGGCTCGCGCTGCTCTCGACCGTGTGGCTCGGCGCGCTCGGATTCCTCGACGACTACCTGCGCGTCGTCAAGGGGCTGCCAAAGGGCCTGCTGGGTCGCTACAAGCTGGTGGGCCAGGTCACGCTCGGTCTCGCGATCGGCGCCGCCCTGCTGATCTGGCCCGAGCAGGGATTCCCGGTCACGGCGACGCATGTGCCGTTCCTCAAGTTTCGTTTCGTGGATTTCGGATGGCTGTTCGTTCCGTTCGTGGTGCTGGTCGTGACCGGCTCGTCGAACGCCGTGAATCTGACCGACGGCCTCGACGGACTGGCCTCGGGTCTGGTCGCGATCGCGGCGCTCACGTTCGCCGGCATGTGCTACCTGAGCGGGCACATCAAGTTCAGCAACTATCTCCACATCAGCTACCTGCCGTACAGCGGCGAGCTGACCGTGTTCTGCTTCGCGGTGCTGGGCGCGGCGCTCGGCTTCCTGTGGTTCAACTGCCATCCGGCCGACGTCTTCATGGGCGATACCGGCTCGCTCGCTCTGGGCGGAGCGCTCGGCACCGTCGCGGTGCTGATCAAGCGCGAGTTGTGGCTGGTGCTGGTCGGCGGCGTGTTCGTGGCCGAGGCGCTCTCGGTGATGCTGCAGGTCGCGTCGTACCGATTGTGGGGCCGCCGCATCTTCCGGATGTCGCCGCTCCATCACCATTTCGAGCTGACGGGCTGGCCCGAATCGCGCGTCGTACTGCGCTTCTACATCATCGGCGCGCTGCTCGCCCTGCTCTCGCTCTCGACCTTCAAGCTCCAATGACGATCGACGCCCGGCATCCGCTTCCCGGCACCCGTCCGCTGGTGGTGGGCGCGGCGCGATCGGGCGTGGCCGCGGCGCGGCTGCTGCGGCGCCACGGTCTCGACGTGAGGCTGGTGGATCGCGGAGCGCCGAATCCTGCGTTCACGGCGGATCTCGCGGCGCTGGGAATCGATTGCCGCTTCGGAAGTGATGCTCCCGAGCAACTCGAAGAGCGCGACTTCGTGGTGTGGAGCCCCGGCAT
>JACOSU010000087.1 GCA_016178685.1 Candidatus Eiseniibacteriota bacterium
CGAGTTGCCCGGATCCACGTGCCATACGCCCACCACGCCGTACGTGCGATTGCCGGGCGCCGCCGCATCCGTCAGATCCCGACGCTCGTTGATCACGTAGTTCGCGTTGTTGCCGACTTCGATCGCCCACCACGGACGGTTGTTGTCCGTGCGCCTGGCGCCCGAAGCGTCCAGGTGCACATTGCGCGTGGGCCACCAGCCCTGCAGCGAGTCACCGTGGATCGGAGCTTCCCAGGTCCACAAGCCGTCGGTGCCGGTCTGGACTGGTCCCGGCGCAGGTCCCGACTGATGCGGACGCGGCTTGGTCGCGCCCTTTCCAACCTTCCAGTAATTCGTCACGGCACCGGCGGTGCTGTAACCAATAAACACCGTGTCATTGGTCGCCGACACGCCGAGTTTCGCCGCGAGCGAATGCATTTCCTGGGCGAAGCGAGCGTTCATCAGCTTCATGCCGACGTTGTCCTCACCACTCCTGTCTCCACCACCGCCACCACCACCTGGAGGTGGTGGTGGCGGTGGTGGCGGTGGAGGTGGTGGTGCGCCCGCGCATGCCTGGCCCGTCGTCGGCGGCTGGGGTGGCGGCGTGCCCGCCGGCGCCGGCGGGGGCGGAGAACTACAGAACGGCTCCGCGTTGAAAACGCATACAGTTCCGCCGCCCTCGATCAGATTGGCCGGTGGCTGAGGCGTGTCGTAAAGCACCGCGTGGAAATTGTCAACGATGACCCCGTCGTAGATCGAAGTATTCCCGACGCGAAGGCTGAAGTACACGCCCGTGACGCCCGTAGGCAAAGGAATCTGGTAGTTCCCCATCGGACAGGCCAGAGTTCCGACCGGGCTGAAATTCGTGCCATCGGTCGACACCGACTTCTCCAGCGTGCCGGAATCACTCCCGTAGCCAACGACCTGGAAACTGACAAACGATCCGGACTCGATCGAAGACGGCGCGGAAAAGTAGAAGGTCACACACGTTCCGCCGCCGTCCTCGAACCCGAGCGCCGGGCCGCAGCACGAAGTGCGGCTGCTCGGCGGGCAGGTCAATGAGGAGATGTCCCTGCTCGTGATCATCAGCTTTCCACTTCGCTCGGGCCGACAGGCGTCGATGGAAGCGAAAGGGGAGCTCCGCGATGCGTCAACGCCGTTCGGAATGTTGCGGTTCGCCGCGAAGTCGTCGTCGAAGTTTTCTTCGTAGACGACGGGGACTGCACAGACAATTTGCGGCAAGCACGAGAACGCCAACATGAGAAGACCGACAACCGACGACCGCACCAACAGGAGTCTTGCCCGAGGTTGCAAAATGCTATTCCGGTTCATGAGACGATCCTTCGGATGAGAGCGGAGAAGTTTCCAGCCGCGTGCCGGAAAGGATAGTCCCCTGCCCGCAACGGCAACAGGACTTTCTCCCTCAAGTGAACGGCGGCGCCGGGTGCGTCCATGCACCCGACACCGCCGCCCTGTACGCCGCCCGTCAGGCGGCGCGTTTCGTTTCGGACTCCCGACGAAGGGGCATGCTGCGCGGCTCGACGGTCTTGCGCCGCCAGCGCAGTTCGATCTCGGCCCCGATCGCCGAGAGCAGCAGCGGCGTGTCCTCAGCGCTCAACTGGCCGCTTTCGAGCAGCTGGTGCGCGGCGACGAGCTCGGGGAAATTCAGCAGCTCGACCGACACCGGGGTTCCGTCGGAGCGGGTCCAACTCGCGGGAAGAAATTCGGCCATGTTCGGAAGCCTCTCGAATGGTTGAGGTGCCGGATCAGGCGGCCTTGCGTTCGACGGTGCCGATCGTCGCCACGCCGCGCGCTTCGATTTCTTCGCTCACGGCATCGTAGAGGGACGCCGCGATGGGATCCGACGCCTCTTCGCGCTCCAGCATGCGAAGCGCTGACTTCAGCTCCGAGTCGAGCATGCGCTCAATGGCGACGCGCTGTCCGTTCGATCGCAGCCACACGACGGAATAACGGGTATCCATGGTTCCCTCCATGCAGCTCGCTGCACATTGCGCGGGCTGGCCGATGGTCCATTGGCCCGGCCCGGCTCGGCTCTCCGACACGAGAGCCCCGTCGCATCAACCCTGCCAAGCGCCCTGATCTTCCGCTGGCCTGCAACCGGAGTCGATTTTCGTTACTTCATCAACTCGCGCAAGGTCAACGGGTTCCATTCGGTATGAAATGTCCCGCACGAAGGCTTGATCGAGACGGGGGGCGGCACTCATCGCCACGCGAGAGACCGGGTGCCGGTGAAAATTGGTCCGGTGGGCGCGCCCTCGCGCGGCGAGTCCCGAGCCGGCGGCCTCGCGGCGTGCGCCGCTTCAGGAGCGGGCCTGGCGCTCCACTTCAGCCCGCACGCGCCGCATGACTTCATCCACCTCGTCATCTCGCGTGTAGAAGTGCGGCGCGAGTCTGAGGCCCACGCCCGGCCGGTAATCGAGCAGCACGTCCGAGGCCAGCAGCGCGGCGCACACGCGGCCGGCGTTCACCACGTCCAGGCACACCGTGCCCCCGCGCAGCGAGTCCTCGCGCGGCGACACGACGCCGTACCCATACTCGTCGGCAAGCGAAATCATGCGCCTGGTCTGACGCAGGGATTTCGCGCGGATCGCGGGCACGCCGATCTCGGCGATGATGTCGAAGCCGCATCGAGCCGCCATGAACGCCGGAATCCCGGGCGTGCCGGTCCAGAAACGGCGCGGGCCCTTATCCCACCGCATGGCTCCCGAATCGAACGCGAACGGATCCTCGTGCGCCATCCAGCCGGTGAACGCAGGTCGCAGCGTTCCGGCGATGCCTGGTCGCGCGTAGAGATACGCCGCGCCGGGACCGCCGCATAGCCACTTCACTGAACCGCCGGTCAGGAAGTCCACGGCGAGGGCGTTCACGTCGACCGGCACCGTGCCGACCGCCTGGTATGCATCGAGCAGGGTGATCGCGCCCAGAGAGCGCGCGCGCTCGAAGATCGGACGTACGTCGAGAATCTGCGAGCTGCGGAACAACACGTGCGAGACCGCCACCACGGCGGTGCGCTCGTCGATGGCCGCGATCACGTCGGCGGGATCGATTGCGCGTCCGCTGCGCGCGGGGACGCGCACGATTTCGGCGCCGCGGCGCGCCAGCCCCTCGTACAGATAGAGCGCCGAGGGGAAATCTTCTGCCGTGCACACCACCCGGTTGCGCGGGGCGCGAAAGTCGAACGCCGACAGCACGACGGCCTGCGCGGTCGTGACGTTCTCGCACATCGAGACCGTGCCGGGATCGGCTCCGAGAATCCCCGCCAGCACGTCACCGATGCGCGTGGGCAGCTCGAACCATTCCTCCTCCCACGCCCGGATGCCGCGGGTCTTCCACACGAGCGCGTAGCGTGCCAGCGCGTCGTCGACGCCACGCGGCATCGCGCCCAGCGAGTGCGAGATGAAGTGCAGCGTGGCTTCGGTGGTCGGGAATTCCCGGCGCCAGTCGATCAGCGGGTCGTGCACTTCCGCAGCCGGACGGATCATGGTGGAGCGCGCCCGTCAGCGCGGGGCGACGAGCCCTTCGAGCGCGAGGCGCGCCGCTTCCTCGGGGAGCGTCGTGGTTCGAACGAACGAGAACAGGTCGGCACGCACCAGGTCGGGATGACGATGGGCCTCGACGTACCGCTCCCAGTGATCGCCCAGCAGCACCAGCGAAGCCGGCCGGCGCCCCTCGACGCTCAACATCGTCCAGGTCAGGAAGACTTCGGTCAGGGTTCCGATGCTTCCCGGAACCGCGATGAAGCCGTCGGCGCGCTCGACGATGGTGCGCAGCCGGTCGTAGAGGTTCGGCGTGTGCACGCGCTCGTTCACCCAGCGGTTCACGGGAGCGCGGCGCTCGAACAGCTCGACCGTGACGCCCACCACGTGACCGCCCGATTCGTGGCAGCCTCGCGAACACGCCTCCATCGCGCCGCCGTAGCCGCCCGTCATCACGTCGGCGCCGGCCAGCGCCAGCGCACGACCGAGATCGTGGGCCAGCCGGTAGGCACGATCACCCTCGCGCACCGTGCTGCTGCCGAAGACGGCAATGAGCGGACGCTTCATCCTGGAGCTCCGAAGATCGGGAACGCTGCGGGATCCGTGGGAGGCTCGATTGTGCCACGCGGGTGACTCCGGTTCCAGCGCCGTGTATCCTGTGCGCATTCGACCCGACCGCGATCCGCCATCCCCGCTTCGGGAGACATGTCGTGAATCCGCTTGCGGAACCCCCGCTGCGCATTCTCGAGGACGCCCGCCGCCTGCAGGAAACGGCCGGGTTTCGCTTCACGCTGTCGCTGAGCGGAATCGAGCACGACGCGTTCGCGGTGCGTTTTCGAGGCGTGATCCGGGCCTGGATCAACTGTTGCAGGCACCTGTCGCTGCCGCTCGATTTTGGCGACGCGCATTTTTTCGATGAGGCCTGTGACGCGATGGTGTGCTGCCATCACGGCGCGCGATACGATCCCTTGAGCGGCCTGTGCGTCGACGGCCCGTGCCGGGGCGCGCGCCTTGCCGCGCTCGAGGTCGAGCTGCGCGGTCACGAGCTGTGGTGCGTCGGCCGGCCTGCGGACCCACCGGCCGCGGAGCCCGGGAGCCTGGTGTGAATCGGCGGCGTCTCGCCTGTGGGGTCCCCGCAAGACGGCCGCGTTTCGCCCGGGCCGGCGTCGCAGGGATCGCGCTCTGCGCCGTGATCGCGGCTGCGAGCGGAGCGCCGGCGCCCGCGCGATCGGGCGAACGCTTCATGCTGAGCGACTCGCTCGTGCTGCCCGCGTTCCCCCAGGGGGGCGCGCTCCTGATGCTCACGCGAGAGCAGTTCGTGCGCATCAATCCCCTGCCGGCCGAAGAACTCACGCTCGATGGCGAACCGATTGGGCTGCTCCCCCAGAGGAGCTGGTTCGCACTCGCCGTGGCGGGCGGACCCCATGAGCTGTCCGGGCCCCTCGAAGGGCCGCGCCTGCGTTTCGATGTACTCGCAGGTCACCGATATCTGGCGCGGCTGCGCGAGGTCCTCGAAGACAACGATCGGCTGCGCCAGGAATGGTTGCTCGACGATCCCGGCAGTTTTCACGCTGCAGTCAAGAGTTCGCGCATCCGCCGCGCGTGCACGACGAGCGAGGGGTTCGCCTACCTGCGACGGCGGACGGATGCACATCCTTCGCGCGGAACGCGCTCCGCGGCTGCGGCAGCGGCGAGGCGGGTCGAGCTCGCCGGTATTTTGAACGAGAGCCCGCTCGATCCCGTAAACCTGGAGCACGACTTCGAGCTCAAGAGCGGCGGCCTGGTCATCGACTCCAGCTCGGTGCGGTACTCTTCAAGCGGGCAGAGCCTGACGATCCCGATCGAGGACATCGTGCGCGTGCGCTTCGGCGGCACACGGTTCTCGAACCAGATTTCGTGGATCGATGTGATGTATCTGGGATCGACCGGAAACCCGTTGCTGGAATCGTTCGCCGATTCAAATCCCGCGACCGGGGTCGCGACCTACAACCTCCTGTTCCTCACGCTCGACGCGCTGGGGCCCGGACGGCCTGGACTCATTCCACCCGGCGCCATCGAGGTACGTCCGGCACGCTGATCAGCCGCGCCCCTGGTTGCGGTTGATGGCGACGCCCGGATCGTCCACATCGAGGTAGCTCACCAGCCGCGCATTGCGGCGGATGGCATCACTCAGGTCGGCCGCGGCGCGATCGGCGGCCACCGCGCGCGCGAGCGCGGGCGTGATCGCGATCGGATGACCGCGGCGGCGGCGGTGGCGCGGGATCAGAGCGTACGAAAACTCCGCGCGATCGCGCGGCCGGCAGGCGGCGAGCGCTTCGAGCAGCACGCGCGCGAGGCTCGCGACTGTGAGCGCCTTGACCTTCGGGTGATCGACCGGCAGCACGATCACCGCGGCCGGATCCAGCGCCAGCGCAGATGCAATGCCGGTTCGAGCCGAGCACAGCATGCCCTGGCGCCATTTCGGATTCAGCAGGAAGTGCGCCTCCAGCCCGCGCAGGCCGTGGTGCTGCGCGATGCGAAGATCGAGATCGAGGCCACCGCTCTTCACCAGCTTTTCGAACTCGGCCTCCGCTCCGCGCCGGATGGCGGCGCCGTTCGATCCCAGCACCACCACCACGCTGTCGCAGCCCGCCCACAGGTGCCGCACGCCGTTCACCAGGAACGAATGCCCCCCGGAGCGCACCAGCGCCTTGTCACTCCCCATGCGGCGCGAAGCTCCCGCCGCCAGCAGCACGCCTGCGATCATCACGACTCCTCCCGTTGGGAACCGGCGGACCCGGAAGCCGCCAGCGCGCGGCCGGCTCGCGCCGGCGGAATCCAGCCGTGCGATTCGCTCGCGCCGTGCCGCGCCGCGATCAATTCCGCGACCACGCTCACGGCGATCTCTTCGGGGGTCTGGGCCCCGATCTCGACTCCGAGCGGAGAGCGCAGGCGCGCGATGTCGTCGTCGGAGAACCCGCGCGCGCGCAGCCGCAGCGCGAACTTGCGCTGCTTCGCGATGCTCCCGATCATTCCGATGAAGCGCAGCGGACGCCGCAGCAGCTCCTGCACCACGCGCTGGTCGCAGGCGTGATCGTGGGTCACGACGATCGCCCAGTCCGTGTCCGTGGTCTCGAGCTCACGGGCCACTTGATCCGGCTCCCGCAACCAGACGGTGGAGGTCGGAAAGCGCTCCGGGCTCGCCCACTCGGCGCGCGCATCCACCACCGTGACCGCGAAGCCGCAGCCCGCAGCGACCGCGGCGAGCGGCTTCGCGATGTATCCCGCGCCGAACACGAACAGGCGCGGCGCGCTCTCCACGACCTCGAGGAACACGGTCATTTCGCCGCCGCAGCACATGCCGAGATCCTGGGTGAGATGATGGTGCAGTTCGCAGGTGCCTCCGCGCTCGAGCAGCGCCGCAGCCTCTTCGCGCACCCGGTGCTCGATCGCTCCGCCGCCCACCGTGCCGACGCTCTCGCCGCCCACGGCGATCAGCATGTGCGCGCCCGCCTTGCGCGGCGTGAATCCGCGCGTCCCCGTGACGGTGGCGAGCACACACCTTCGCCGCTCCCTCCGCCAGCGTTCGAATGCGCTCCAGACGTCGCGGTCGTGGATGAGACCCGGCCGCTCGCTCATGGCACGCCCGCTCGCAGGGCGGCCGTCCCCGGCGTGCGCATCCATCGCGCGGGCGTCCTCACGCGATGCCTCCCGCCTCGCGCACCGCGCGGCGCACGAACACCGGCACCATTTCGTGGCGGTACGCGTCGTCGTACGCCACGTTCGTCAACGGACGGCACTGGCGATACGCGGCCTCGGCGAGCGCCTCGCCCAGCGCGTCATCGAGCGGGCGGCCCTTCACCAGCGCATCCAGCCCGCCGATCCGGCGGGGCTTCGCGCCCAGCGCGCTCACCACCAGCCGCGCGTGTTCGCAGCCGCCGTCGCTCACGCGGGCCGCGAACGCGACCGACAGCATCGGAAAATCGATCGCCGCGCGCGGGCGCAGTTTCTGATACGCGGCGCGGAGCCCGCGCGAGGCGGCGGGAATCGTGACTCGAGTCACCAGCTCGCCGGGCACCAGCACGTTGTTGTGCACACCGTCACCCACGAAGAACTCGTCGACCGGCACCGTGCGTGAGCCCCGGGCATTCGAGATGTCGACGCTGGCATCGAGCGAGATCAGCACCGGCGACACGTCCGAGGAATGCGCCGCCACGCAGCGCCTGCCCTGCGGCACGACGTGGCATCGCACGCCGTCCTTCTTGAGGCAGAATCCGAGCGCGTCGCGCCAGAAATAGGTCTGATTGTAGTACGTGCAGCGAGTGTCGAGGCACAGGTTGCCGCCCAGCGTCCCCATGTTGCGGATCTGCGGCGAAGCGACCAGCGATGCGGCGCGGGCCAGCGATGGAAAATCGCGCCGGATCCCCTCGTGCCGCGCGATCGCGGACAGCGTGACGAGCGGTCCGATCGAGAGCGCCCCCTCCGACTCGCGCACGAATCGCAGCTCGTCGAGCCGGCCGAGGTGGACGATCCAGCGCGGCTCGTGGAGCCGGTGCTTGAGATTGGGCACCGCGTCGGTGCCCCCCGCCACCACCAGGCTCTCGGCCGCGTGATTCGCGAGGTGCGCGAGCGCGTCATCGAGATTCGCGGGCCGCAGCCATTCGAACGCCGGAAGCGTCAGCATGCGCCCGCTCCCGACCGACCCGCGCCCGATCTGCCCGCTCCCGACCCGCCCACGCCGGCGACGGGGGCGGTCGCGACGCGGCCCCTCGCCTTCTCCCAGGCCGCGCGCGCGTCGCCCGCGCGCAGCAGCGAGAGCACGCGCGGCGGATGAAACGGCAGGCGGTCACAGCGGATTCCGAGCGCGTCGTGGATCGCGTTCGCGATCGCCGGCACGCTCGGATGAAGCGGCCCCTCGCCCGCCTCCTTGGCCCCGTAGGGTCCCTCCGGATCCACCGATTCGACGATCAGGGACACGAGATCCGGAGTGTCGAGCGAGGTCGGGATGCGGTAGTCGAGCAGCGATGGGCCGTCGTGGAGTCCGGGCCCGTGATGCACGGCCGCGGGCTTGAACACGTGCTGCTCGAACATCGCCTCGGCGAACCCCATGTACGCGCTTCCCTCCATCTGGCCTTCGACCGCGACCGGACTCAAGGCGCGGCCGCAATCGTGCGCCACCCAGATGTTCGAGACGCGGACGAACCCGGTCTCGGGATCGCACTCGACTTCCGCCACGTGGGCGGTGAACGAATACGCGGGCGAGGCGCCGATCGTGCCGCCGCGGTAATCCCCACCCAGCTTCGGGCTCTGATACCAGCCCACCGAGCCCAGCGTTCCGTGGCGCGCTTCGGTCGCCTGAAACGCTTCGCGTACGCTCATGCACTCGCGCTCGGGATCACGCACCGAGCACGCGACCCCGCCCGCGAGCGTGATCTCGGAGGCCGCACACCCCCAGCGTGCCGCGAGCGTGCCCGCCACCTGCTCGCGCAATTTGCGCGCGGCGTCGAGGCAGGCGTTGCCCACCATGAACGTCTCGCGGCTCGAATACGACCCGAGATCGACCGGCGTCAGATCGGTGTCGGCGGCCACCACGCGGATATCCCCCAGATCGAGCCCCAGTTCCTCGGCGACGATCATGGCCAGCACCGAGTCTACACCCTGACCGATGTCGGAGGCTCCGCAGAACACCGTGGCGCGTCCGCTGCGATCGAGCTTGAGCTGCACGCCGGATTGCGGCATCTCGTTCGGGTAGATGCAATAGTTGGTGCCGCTGATGTACATGCTTCCGGCCACGCCCACGCCGCGGCCGTAGGGCAAGCGCCGGAACTTGCGCTTCCAGTCCGAGGCGCGCTCCACCTCATCCAGGCACTCAGCGAACCCGTTCGACGTGATCCGCATCCCGTTCACGGTGCGGGTGTGCTCACCGATCGAATTGCGGCGCCGCACTTCGATCGGATCCATCCCGATCACTTCCGCGAGCTTGTCGATCTGGCACTCGAACGCGAACCGCGGCTGCACCGATCCGTGCCCGCGCTTGGGACCGCAGCACGGCTTGTTCGTGAAGACGCGCGTCGAGTCGAAGCGGTAGGCCGACATGCGATAGGGCGCGGTGAGCAGCTGG
Organism: Candidatus Eiseniibacteriota bacterium; assembly: GCA_016178685.1. Classification (GTDB taxonomy): domain Bacteria; phylum Eisenbacteria; class RBG-16-71-46; order RBG-16-71-46; family RBG-16-71-46; genus JACOSU01. The sequence goes on from JACOSU010000087.1 coordinate 9,577, forward strand.
CCCGAGTAGTACGTGGTGACGAGCCCGAACGACGAGTAGGCGCCGCCGTCGATCGCGATGCGGGCGTCCACTCCGGTCAGCGTTCCGTCGCGGCGGATGCCGGTGCGGTAGCAGAGCCGCATCGGGTGCCGGCCGCGGTGCGCATAGAACACTTCTTCGCGCGTGTAGAGGATCTTGACCGGCCGGCCGGTCTGCATGCTGAGCTTCGCGGCGCAGAATTCCAGCGAGAACGGCTCGCTCTTGCCGCCGAACGCGCCGCCCACCACCGGCTGGATCACGCGAATGCGCTGGGCCTTCACCCCCAGCACCTTCGCGAGATCGCGGTGCAGGTAGTGCGCGACCTGGGTGCTCGAATAGAGGGTGAGGAATCCGGTTGCGTCGAAATCCGCCACGCAGCAATGCGGTTCGATCGGAGCGTGCGTCGAGCCCTCGTACCAGTAGTCGCCCCCCACCACGGCATCCGAGCCGGCCAGTTCGCCGTCGACGTCGCCGAACTCGAGGTGAACGTGCTTCGAGAGGTTGCCCTCCGACGACTTCTCGTTGACGCGCCACTCGGGATGCTCGAGCGCCTCGTCGATGCAGGTGATCGCGGGCAGCGGCTCGTATTCGACGTGAATCCTCTTCAGCGCCTCCTCCGCCAGCCATTCGGAGTCGGCCGCTACCGCCGCGATCGCGTCTCCGACGTAGCGCGCCTTGGTCTCGCACAGCGCCTGTTCGTCCTGCGTCCACGGGATGATGCCAAAGTACTCGGGCAGATCGCGCCCGGTGATGACGGCGTGAACGCCCGGCATCGCGAGCGCTTCCCGGGCGTCGATGCGGACGATGCGCGCGTGGGCGTGAATGCTGCGTTTGAGCTTCGCGTGAAGCATGCGGGGGAGCGCGATGTCGTCAGCGTAGATGGCGCGCCCGGTCACCTTGGCCAGGCCCTCGATCTTTCGATTGCGGCGCCCGATCACATGAAACGAGGCGCCGGGCGGCTGCGCGCGTCCGCCCGGCCATTGCGGCGGCTTGAGCCGGTCCTCGCGCGGCATGTCGCGTCCACCGGGGACCTTCATGCCGGTCGCGGTCGATTCCGCCTGCGGCGCATCACGCTTCCGCGGCGCATCGCCCTTCGGCGGCGGCTCGTTGTTCCGCGGCGCTTTCAAGGACGCTCCGCGCTCTGCGAGGCGGCCAGTTCCACCGCGTCGATAATTTTGGTGTAGCCGGTGCAGCGGCAGAGATTCCCGGACAGCGCGAGCGCGATCTCATCGCGCGAGGGCCGCGGGTTCCGCTCGAGCAGTGCCCACGCGCTCATCAGGATGCCCGGGGTGCAGAATCCACACTGCGCGCCCCCCGTGACATCGAGCGCGTCCTGCAGCGGATGCGGGATCCCGTTGCGGGCCAGTCCCTCGATCGTGACGATGTCACGTCCTTCGCAGGCCAGCGCGATCGAGATGCACGAGAGAGCGCTCTCTCCGTCGATCACGACCGTGCACGCGCCGCAATCGCCCTTGTCGCATCCCTGCTTGGATCCGGTCAGGCCGAGAGCGTAGCGCAAGGCCTCGAGCAGCGTGGTGTGCGGGACGACCGCGCAGTCGCGCGTCTCGCCATTGACGCGCAGTCGGCAGAGCACCGGACGGATGGAATCCAAGGTCGAACCCCGGGAAGAGAGTGGGCCGGACTTCTTGAAGCGATTGAAGCGGCTTGGACCCGGACTGTCAACGCGGCCGGGCCGCGTCGGCCGACTTGTGGGGCGCGCTCAGCGCGGGCACAATCGACGGATGCTCGAGAAGCGCGGAAGCGAAGCCGCCCCCCCCGGCGTCTGGTGGTGGCAGGATTCCCGGCAGGACTATTCACCGCTCGAAGGAGACGTCGCCGCCGACGTCGTCATCGTGGGTGCCGGCATCACCGGGATCACGCTCGCGCACACGCTGGCGGTGGGCGGCGCGAGCGTGATCGTTCTCGAGGCCGGCCGCGTCGCCGGCTCGGCGAGCGGGCGCAATGCCGGATTCCTGCTGGCCGCGCCGGCCGAGCCCTACGGCGAGGCGGTCGCGATGTGGGGCCGCGCCGGCGCGCGCGCCATGCTCGAGATCGGAAGGCGCACGCACGAGCGCGTGCACGAGCTGGTCGAGACGCTCGGCATCGAGTGCGAATACCGCCGCACCGGCAGCGTGCGTCTGGCCCGCACCGAGGAAGAAGCCGAGGATCAGCGCGCTTCGCTCCCGCTGATGCGGGCCGACGGCTTCCCGGTGACCGAGGTTCCGGTCGCGACCGTGATGCCGGGCGGCCCGCACGAGCGATTTGACGCCGCCTTCGTGACGGATGAAGACGGCGAATTTCACCCGGTGCGCTTCGTGCACGGCCTGGCGCGGGTGTGCGAGGGACGGGGCGTGCGCCTGCACGCGCATTCAGAGGTGGAAGCGGCGCACTGGGGTGGCAGCGAATGGGAGGCGCGGACGGCGCGCGGCGTGGCGCGGGCGCGGACTCTGGTGATCGCGACCAACGCCTACGCGCCGGGCCTGTGTCCCGCCCTGGCGCCACTGATCGCGCCGCGCCGCGCGCAGATGCTGTTCACCGCCCGGCTGGAGCGAGAGGTCGTGACGCGTCCCACCTGTGCGCACTGGGGATACCAGTACTGGCGGCAGACTCCGCAAGGCAGGCTTCTGATCGGGGGCTGGCGCGATCTCGACCTCGACGGCGAAGCGGGATTCGGCGAAGGGCCCACGAGCACGATCCAGAACGGACTCGAATCCGGACTGCGCGAACTGGTGCCCGAAGGCGTGGAGATCGAGGGCCGCTGGGCGGGGATCATGGGATTCGCGCGCGACGGCCGGCCACTGGTGGGCTGGCTCGACGCCGAGCATCATCTCGCGATCGCGGCCGGATACACCGGCCACGGAATCGGAATGGCCGCGGCCTGCACGCAGGATCTCGCCCTGCTGCTGGCGTTCCGCCCGGCTCCCGGGATCGCCACGTTCGACCCGGCGCGCTTTCCCGAATTACGCCGCCCGGAATCGAGCCTCACTTCGCTGGGAGCCTCAGCACCCCGCACGCCATGAACGCGGTGCGCGTGCTGACCCGCGCGATGGATCCGGCGCCCGCGGGCGCCCGGATGGCCGTGAGCTTCTCGATCGCTTTGCTTCTCGTGCTCGGCCGGCCGCCGGTCGCGACCGGCGCCGCGAGTGCCGCTCCGGCGGATTCCGCGGTCGCTTCGTCTGCCCCGCCCGGCGCGGCGTCCGACTCGTCACTGGATGCGGCCGCGGATGCCGCCCCCGGCGCGACTTCGATCGGCTCCAACGCCCGGCTGCGTGGAATCGAGGCGCAGCGCTGGTCGCTGATCGCGACCGGGGTTCCGATCGGGGCCGGTTTGGTCGGGATCGGCGCGAGTCCGAGCCAGGCGGCTGGCCCCTGGGTCACGACGCTGATCCTCGGCACGGTGCTCGGACCATCCGCAGGCTGCTGGCGCGCGTCATGTTTCAAGCGCGCGTCCGTAGGCATCGCGATCCGCAGCGGCACGCTGCTGGCGGGGGCGCTCACGGGTGGATATGTCTACGCTGCGACCAATATGGAGGAGACGAATTACACGGGCCAGTCGATCGGGATGTTGCTGTTCAGCCTCGGCGCCACCGTCACCCTGGTCTTGGCGGTGGGCGACATCGTCAACGCCCCGCGTTAGGTCGCCGAACACGCGCCGGCCGAGGCATGGGTTCCGGCGGGCGCCCGCCCGAACCCGGCGGCCCACGCGAGTTCCATCCAACCCGCGCCGGCGCGCGTCGGATTCGCGATCGAGCCCGCGCTGCTGGGCCCGGAGCGGGTCCAGGGAGCCGTGCTCAGCGTGCGCTTCTAGCGACGGGCGCGGACGCCCGCTATAATGCCGGACCGTCGTGCCCTCCGTTCCGCATTCCATCCCCCGTGGGAGGATCCACTTCTCCGATGGCCGCCCGGGAGCCGCACTCGTCCTCATGGAACTGAAAACCCGCGATGAAATCCGCCATGCCGCAGCGGCCTTGACCAGCGGCAGCACGGACGCTCTCGACCGGCTGGTGTGGACCGGTGTGTTCGCCGCGGACGAGCTGCGTCGCGCCGCACGCGAGGCCGTGATGGAGCAGGTGCGCTCGCGCGGCCTCTATCCCGCCTCGATTCACGGTCTCTATCTCGCGCGCGGCCGCGGAGACGCGCCCGCGACGTTCACCGTGCCGGCCATCAACATCCGTGGCCTCGCTTACGACACGGCGCGCGCTCTGTTCCGGGCCCGAAGGTCGTGCGATGCGGGCGCCGTCATCTGCGAGATCGCGCGATCCGAGATCGGCTACACCGACCAGCGTCCGGCGGAATACGCGTTCGTGGTGATGGCGGCCGCGCTGCGCGAGGGCTGGAAGGGACCGGTGTTCCTGCAGGGTGACCACTTCCAGATCAACGCCAGGAAATACGCCGGGGACGCGGCCGGCGAGCTGGACGCCGTTCGCGAGATCACGCGCGAGGCGCTGCGTGCCGGGTTCTACAACATCGACGTGGACACCTCGACGCTGGTGGACCTGTCGAAGGACGGGCACGAGGCCCAGCAGGAGCTGAACGGCCGCCGGTGCGCGGAGCTCACCGCGTTCATCCGCCGTCTCGAGCCACGCGGGGTGACGGTGTCGGTGGGTGGCGAGATCGGCGAAGTGGGCAGCAAGAATTCGACGCCGGAAGAGCTGCACGCGTTCATGAAGGTCTACGGCGCCGCGCTCGCGAAACTCGCGCCGGACTCTCCCGGGCTCAGCAAGATCTCGGTCCAGACCGGAACCTCGCACGGCGGCGTGCCGCTTCCGGACGGGTCGATCGCGCTGGTGAAGATCGACTTCGAGGCCCTGGGGACGCTCTCGAAGATCGCCCGCGAGCGGTACGGAATCGCGGGCGCCGTACAGCACGGGGCCTCGACCCTGCCAGGCGAGTTGTTCGACCGCTTTCCGCGGCTCGGCGCGTGCGAGATTCATCTCGCCACCGAGTTTCAGAACCTGCTGTTCGACCATCCCGAGTTCCCCGCGGCGCTCAGGCTCGAGATCTACCAGAAGCTGCGCGTGAGCGAAGCGGGTGAACGCAAGTCCGGCGACACCGACCCACAGTTCTTCTACAAGACGCGAAAGAAAGCACTCGGCAGCTGGAAGCGGGAGCTCTGGAGCCTGCCCGAGGCCGCGCGCGAGGCAATCGGCCGCACGCTCGAAGACCGATTCCGCTTCCTGCTCGAAAAGCTCGAGGCCCTCGGCACGCGCGCGCTGGCCGAGCGGCACGCTCCGTTCGTCGCCGGCTCGTTCCCCGCCCTCGGTGGGGCGACGGCTCAGGCCACCGCTCCCGATGACGTGAGCGGACTCTCGGACTAGGCTCTGTCTGAGAACGGTCGCAAGCCGTAAGATGCTGCCAGCTCGTCATGGACGGCGAGCCTGGGAGGGTCGAACGGATGCGACGCTAC
>JACOSU010000088.1 GCA_016178685.1 Candidatus Eiseniibacteriota bacterium
CCTGTCGGCCGCTCCGACCGGCACCTCGGGTCTGACCAGCTACGCGGACTCGAGCCAGATCACGTACAACATCAAGGGTGTCGGCAAGGCCACCAGCGGAACCGGATTCCCGCTCAGCCTGGTTCTGACCGCCGGCCAGTAGTCCCGCGATCCCTCGCGCGGGGGCGGAAGACTCCTTCCGCTCCCGCATCGAGTGATGAGGAAGCGGCGAAACGCAGAGCCAGGGAGGATCCAATGAAGCGCACCACCTCGAAAGGCTTCACGCTGATCGAGTTGATGATCGTGGTCGTGATCATCGGGGTCCTCGCGTCGATTGCCATTCCCAACTTCATCTCCATGCAGGACCGCGCCCGCGAAGGCAGCACGCGGGCGAACATGCACACCTTTCAGCTCACGGCGGAAGACTACGCAATCCAATATGACGCAAAGTACGCGGGAACCGCGGCTCAGGTGGTGGGGGTGATGCCGGGGGCCGGCGGAACATTCGTGAACGCGTTTTCCGGCCTCCCGGGTGCGAACGTGGCATGGGAGGATCGCGCCAGCTTTTCCTCCAACCCAACCGGGGTCTCGGGACTCGTCAGCTACGCCGACTCCAGCAACTCCACCTACAACATCAAGGGGGTCGGCCGGGCGACCGGCGGCGCTGGATTCCCGCTCAACCTGACGCTCTCCGCCGGGCAATAGCGATCGCTCCATTGCAGATCGCACGTTGTTCAGCACCCACTGCGGCGAAACTCGGCACCCGACCGCACCCCGATGGCATTTCGATTCACTTTCAGAGCGCGTCGTCGGACCTCCACCCGGTTGTGCCGCTGGCATGACCCGTGCGTTCCACTCGCGTGGTTGCCATCTCAGGGGGGAAGATGAGAAGCACCGGGGTCAGAGGATTCACGCTCATCGAGCTGATGATCGTCGTGATCGTGATCGGCATTCTGGCGGCGATCGCGATTCCGAACTACGTCTCGATCGAGCGCCGCTCGCAGGAAGGTGTGGTCAAGAGCAGCATGCACACCCTCCAGATCAGCCTGGAAGATTTCTCCATCCAGAACAACAGCTTCTATCCCACCTCCGCCTCTTCAGCGCTTCCCGATGGGCGCACGCTGGCGATGGTGTGCCCGGGCGGTGCGTTTCCGGTGAACCCCTTCACGCACGTGCCATCGGTCGTGGACTTCAATGCCAACCCTACGCCGGGACTTCCGGGGGAGTTGGCCTTGAACCCTGCGCTCGACCACAGCTACATGCTGAAGGGCAACGGGCCGCTCGGTGACACCCTGAGCCTGGTACTGACCACCGGGCAGTAAGGCCCGTCGCCTCGCAGCTCCCGTCCCCGATCCGGGGCCGGGACTCTCGCCCGATCACCGGTCACCGGCGTGTTTCCCAGACGGCATGCGGATTGCAACCCGCACGATTCCGGAACCCGGCAGCAACCAGGTCGAGTTCAGCGAACAATTGTGGTGCAACGGGTTACTACCGGCAGAGCGGAGCACGGGGGGACGGAGTCCATGGGGTCTGCGCACGTATCTCTTGCGGAGCGGTCAGAGTCTGGCCGCAAGGCCCGGTCGGGGTCCATGCATGATCCGCCTCCGGCCGTGCGGACCTGCGGGCTCTCCAAGTTCTATCGGAGCCCGTGGACCCTCAAGGTCACGCGTGGGCTCGAAAATCTCGATCTCGAGCTCCCGCGCGGCGAAGTGCTGGGCCTGCTGGGGCCGAACGGCGCCGGCAAGACCTCAAGCCCTCCGGCGGAAGCGCGTGGCTGCTCGGCGAATCGATCGATACTCCCGCGTGCCGCCGCAGTCTCGGCTTCCTGCCGGAGCAGCCCTATTTCTACGACTTTCTGAGCGGCGTCGAATATCTGGAGATGGCAGGCCGCTTGAGCGGACTCGGCGCCCGCGATGCGCATCGGGCGGCGCGCGAGTGGATCGGTCGGGTCGGACTCGGCGAACGACCGTCCTTGCGACTGCGCAGGTATTCGAAAGGAATGCTGCAGCGTCTGGGTCTCGCCGCGGCTCTGGTCCACCGGCCGCAGCTCCTGATTCTCGACGAACCGATGAGCGGGCTCGACCCGTTCGGCCGCAGGGACGTGCGCGACCTGATCCTCGAGCAGAAATCCAATGGAGTGAGCGTGCTGTTCTCGTCGCACATCCTTCCGGACGTCGAACTGCTCTGCGATCGTGTCGCGATTCTGTTCGGCGGGCGACTGAGCCGCCTCGCCACCGCCTCCGAGGTGATGCAAGCGGGAAATCTGCGGATCGAAATCGCGTGTGCGGGTCTGGCCACAGCCGACCTGCCCTCGGCGTGGAACGGACTCCTGCGGCGCGAGGAGCGGGCGGATGGCAGCCTGCTCACGCTCGAGGACGAGGAGCTGTTGAACGAGGTGCTGGCGTGGGTGCTGCGCTCGGGCGCAGTCGTGCGCTCGGTGACGCCCCAGCGCACCAGCCTGGAAGACCTGTTTCTGGGCGCCACCGAGAGAGCGATCGGGCTCGCCGATCAACGGAGGTCGGCATGACCGCCGCGCTGATCGCACAGAATACGTACCGGGAGGCCACCCGCGACCGGGTTCTCGCCGGAATGGTGGTGGCCGGCATCGCGCTGCTGGTGGTCACTCAGATCGCCGCCCCGCTGGCGCTCGGTGAGGGCACGCGACTCACCGTGGATCTCGGCCTTTCGGGAATTTCGATGATCGGCCTGCTGGTGGTGCTGCTGGTCGGCACCAGCCTGGTCGCGAAGGAACTCGAACGGCGCACCATCTACAACCTTCTTTCGCGGCCGATCGGTCGGTCGTCCTACCTGGTCGGCAAGTGGGCGGGTCTGTCGGCCGCGCTCTGGACGGTGGCCGTGGTGCTGGGCGTGGCGCTGGGCTGTGCGCTCGCCCTGCGCGGCGCTCACGGCCGCATGGTGGCAGTCGCCGAGGCCACGTATCTGGCCGGACTTGAACTCAGCGTCGTGTCGGCGCTCGCCGTTCTGTTCTCGTCGCTCTCGACTCCGGTGCTTTCCGCGCTCTACACGTTCGCGCTCTACCTCGTCGGTCAGTGGAGCTACGACCTCCGTGAGCTGGCCGCGAATTATCCGGAGCCGCTCGCGGGGCTGATGCGCGGCGCGGCCAACGTGGCTCCGAATCTTCCCCTGTTCAACATGCGCTCGCTCGCGGCGGCCGGCCAGCCCACCAGCCCGCTGCATCTGACGATCGCGACCGGGTACGCGCTGGTCTACGTTTCGTGCGTGTTGTGCCTGGCCACGGCGGCGTTCGAGTCGAAGGACTTCAAGTGAGCGCCATCGCCCTCGGCGCAGCGCACCGGCGCATGATCACGGCGTGGAGCTTCGCGCTCGGGTTCGGAATCGCCGCGTTCGCGCTCGCGCGCGTCGCGAGCCAGGTCCTGCCGCATCCCCATCCGCTCGAGGAGCTCTCGTACTACCCGTCAGGCGCGCACCTGCAGCCCGCCACGCTCGGTCACGCCGAGTCGGCGGCCGACATCGCCTGGCTGCGTGCGGTGCAGTATTACGGCGAGCATCGCTCCACCGACAACCGCTTCACGCGCATGGAACACGTATTCGACATCCTGACCTCGCTGTCCCCCGGCTACGTTCCGGCCTACGCGTTCGGCTCGTTCGCTCTGGCGCAGGAGGGTGGGAACTTCGCCGCCGCGGAGCGCCTCATGCAGAAGGGGCTCCGGGCGAACCCCCGGAGCGGCGAGCTCGCGTTCGAGGCCGGCTTCCTCTACTACGTTCGCCCCGGCGCCAGAGACTTCCGCAACGCCGCGCGCTATTTCTCCCAGGCCGCGCGCCAGGGCGACGCGCCACCGCAGGCGGCCCGTTTCGCCGCGTTCGCGGAACAGCAGAGCGAAGATCTCGGGGTGGCGTACGAGTTGTGGAGCCAGGTGGCGCGAACCAGCGGGAACCGCTACCTGCGGGAGATGGCGGAGCGCCAGATGGGCGAGATCCGCGACGCGATCGCGGCCGGCCGGCCGGACCGGGTGGTCCGCCCCATGCTCACCCCGGTGGTCATCCTGAAGTGAGCCGGAGGTGGCCGGGAGGGCCCCGGCCCGGCGGAAACGCGGTCGAAATTCACGCTCAAGTCCCGCGGCGGCAGGGCCGATTCTGAATACGGCAGCCCGCAGATCAGGGCCAGAGCCCAGTTGTCTGTCACGCCGCGAGCGCCGGTCAGGCGCGCGGTCCAGCCAGGCTTGCCGGTGATAACCGGCAGCGCGATCAGGGAGTGACCAATGCTCTTCGGGAAGAAGCAGTCCCTCGTGGGGCTGGACATCGGCAGTCACACGATCAAGGCGGTCGAACTCGAGCCGCAGTCCAACAAGGGGTATCGCCTCGTCAACTGGGGCATCTCCGCGCCGCTCGCCGAGGCCATCGTGGACGGCGAGATCATGGACCGCCAGCTGGTGACGGACGCCATCACGAACCTGCTCGAATCGCGTGGCATGAAGTCACGCAGCGTGGTTGCGGCGGTGAGCGGCCGCGCCGTGATCGTGAAGAAGATCACGATGAACAAGCTCTCGGCGGAAGACGCCCAGCAGGCCGTGTACTGGGAGGCCGAGCAGCACGTTCCGTACGACATCAACGACGTGTCACTCGACTTCGAAATCCTGGGTCCCGCGCCCAACGATCCGAAGCAGATGCAGGTGCTGCTGGTGGCCGCGAAGAAGGACATGGTGATGTCCTTCAGCGATCTGATCCGCGAGGCGGGCCTGCAGCCGCTGATCGTCGACGTCGATTCGTTCGCGGCTCAGAACGCGCTCGCCAGCAATTACGACTTCGGAGCCGAGGAAGTCGTGGCGATCCTCAACATCGGCGCCGAGATGACGAACATCAACATCACGCAGGCCGGCGTGCCGTACTTCACCAAGGATCTGCAGGTCGGCGGCCACACGTTCATCGAAGGCGCGCAGCGCAAGTTCAACCTCAGCCAGTCGGAGGCGGCGGCCGCGGTTCGCGGCGAATCCGGAGCCGGACTGGATGTGGTGCCGGTGATCGAGCAGTCGTGCGAACCGCTGGCGACGGCGCTTGAGCGGGCCCAGGCGTACCTGCGCACCGCGGGCGAGGCCGGGCCGGTGACGCGCATCATGCTGTGCGGCGGCGCCGCCATGACGCCGGGCGTGCCCGAGTTCCTGAGCCGCCGCTTCGGAGTTGGCGCCGAGATCGCGAATCCGCTCGCGCGCATTGGATACGACCCGGCATTGTTCGCCGGGCAGGACGTCATGAAGGTGGCGCCTCTTCTGACGGTTGGGATCGGGCTGGCCCTGCGCCGACTGGGAGAAAAGAAATGATCCGCGTCAATCTCCTCCCGCGGGAGGGAAAGGCCCAGCGCAAGCCGGTCTTCAGCATCAAGGCCGGCGACCTGGTGGTCCCCGCCGTGATTCTCGCCGCCGCCGCAGTGGTGGTGTCGGGCACCGTGATCTCGCAGGCCTCACGCGTTTCGTCGCTGACCCGTTCGATCGCCGAAGTCGACGCCCAGTCCCGGGCGCTCGCGCCTCAAATCGCGCGCGTGCAGCGGCTCGCGCAGGAGCGCGCCGAATTGGATCTGCGTCTGGGCGTCATCAACAAGCTGGAGCAGGGACGCACGCAGAGCGTCCGACTCATGGACGAGCTCGCGCGTTGTGTACCCGACCACCTCTGGCTCTCGGGAGCTTCCGAGGAAGCGTCCGGCACGCTCGGCGTCGAGGGAGTCACGTTTTCGAACCTGGTGGTCTCGGACTTCATGTCGCGTCTCGAGCGTTCGCCGATGTTCGCTCATGTCGAGCTCGAGTACGCGGAGCATGCGCTGCAGACGGATCGCGACGTGGTCAAGTTCCGGGTGAGCTGCAAGCTCACGCCGGACGAGACCGCCAACTAACGGGAGCTCGCCATGGCCAACGTGGATATCAAGAACCCGGGCGTTCAGAAGCTGTTGCTGACCGTCCTGCTCGCCGGCGGACTCCTGAGCGTGTTTTTCTTCACGCACTTTCTGCCGTTCGGATTCAAGAATCAGAGCGAGAAGTTGAACGCTCTCAAGGCCGACTACGAGAAGAAGTCGACCGAGCTGGCGCGTGCCCGCACCACGGTCGCCGATCTTCCGCGCTTCGAGGCGGAGTACGAGCAGCTGCATCAGCGCTGGTCCATGGCGGCCGAGCTGCTGCCGACCGACAAGGAAATGCCGGCCCTGCTGCGCAAGGTGACGCTGGCCGCCGAGGAGGCGGGCTGCCAGTTCGTGAGCTTCCGTCCCACGGCTGTCCGGCAGCAGCAGTACTACAACGAGATGCCGATGGCGATCTCGATCACCGGTGGATATCACCAGCTCGGTTCGTTCATGGCCGAGCTGGCGAACATGCGCCGCATCGTGACGGTGGGCGAGCTGCACCTGCTGACCAGCACCAGAAGTTCGAACAACCTGGTGACGACATCGGCGGTGTTCGTGGCCTCGGCCTACAGCCTGAATACGTCGCCGAACGTCGAGCCGCCCAGTTCCTCGGATGCGGCCAAGAAGGAAGGAGCGGGCAATGCACACAAGGCGTCCTGAGCGATCGTCCATCGCGGAGGGCCGCGAGGCCCGTCTTCGCACGGCACGGCGGCTCGCCGCCCTGACGCCCGCAACCGCGGCCGCGCTCATGCTGCTGGTGGCCGGTGCGTGCGTGAAACCGCGTCCGGCGTCGGCCGATACCGCGCAGGCGGCTGCACCCGCTGCGTCATCCGCTTCAGAGAACACGAATTCGAATGCCGCGACGCGGGACACGGCGAATGTGAACGCTCCGGTGAAGCAGACGGCGCCGAAGTCCGCGGGCTCGAGCCACAAGCCGGGTGCCGTGGTCCAGCTGCCGGTGACGATCGTCACCGCTTCATCGAAGGCCAAGCATCCGGTCTCGGCGGCGCATGCCGCTCCGGTCGCGGTCAAGACTCCGGCTCCGGCTTCGGCGGCGCATGCCGCTCCGGTCGCGGCCAAGGCTCCGGTCTCGGCTTCGGCCGCGCATGCCGCTCCGGTCGCGGTCAAGGCTCCGGCTCCGGCTCCGGCGGCGCATGCCGCTCCGGTCGCGGTCAAGGTTCCGGCCCCGGCTCCGGCCGCGCATGC
>JACOSU010000089.1 GCA_016178685.1 Candidatus Eiseniibacteriota bacterium
GGAGCTGACCGGACTCCCGGCGATCGCCGATGACACCGGACTCGAGATCGACGCGCTGGGCGGACGCCCCGGCGTGCGCTCGGCGCGCTACGCGGGGCCGGGCGCGACCGACCGGCTCAATCTCGAGACGGTGCTCGAACAGATGGCGAACGTGCCGCCCGGCTCGCGCACGGCGAGATTCCGGACCGTGATGGTGGCCAGCTTCCCGCGCCGCCGCGAGGTCGTGGTGGAGGGCGTGCTCAAGGGCGCGATCACGTTCGCGCCACGCGGTGAGAACGGCTTTGGCTACGATCCGATCTTCGAACTCGAGGGTTGGAGCCGCACGCTGGCCGAAATCACACTCGAAGAGAAGAACCGCCTCTCCCACCGCGCCCGAGCCGCCGAGGCCCTGATGGAGACGCTGGGCCTGGCCTGATCCCCGCCGTTGAGGCCCGGATGGAGATGTGCGGGACCCGGCCTCATCCACTCCGCGCATTCAGCGCGAGAGGCTTCCGATCTGGTGAACATGCAGCGTGTTGGTCGAACCCACCGCCCCGATCGGCGTGCCGGCCACGATCACGACCCTGTCGCCGGACGCGACGCGGCCCAACTCGAGCAGCGCACGCTCCACCTGTTTGACCATCGCGTCGGTGTGATCCACCGGCGCTATTACGAACGTCTCGACGCCCCAGGTCAGCGTGAGCTGGCTGCGCACTTCGGGGCGCGTGGTGAACGCCAGCACTGGAATCGGATGCCGGTGCCGCGCCACGCACCGCGCCGAGAGTCCGCTCCGGGTGAAGGCCACCAGCGCCCGGGCGCCCACGTCGGTGACCACGCGGACCGCCGCATGTGCGATCGCGTCGGGCGTGCCGTGGGAGCGCAGATCGGCGGAGCGCAGGCCGCTCGGGGGCGGATGGGGCGCGCCGGCCTCGGCGGCCTCGATGATGCGTGCCATGGTCGCGACCGCGGCGGCGGCGTTCTCGCCCACGCTGGTTTCCCCGGAGAGCATCAGCGCATCGGCGCCGTCCAGGACCGCGTTCGCGACGTCCGAAGCCTCGGCGCGCGTGGGCCGCGAGTGATGGATCATCGATTCGAGCATCTGGGTGGCGACGATCACCGGCCGGGCGTGCTCGCGCGCCAGGCGAATGGCGCGCTTCTGCACCAGCGGCACCTGCTCGAGCGGAATCTCGACTCCGAGGTCGCCGCGCGCCACCATCAGCCCGTCGAACGCCTCCACGATTTCCTCGAGGCGGCTCACCGCCTGCGGTTTTTCGAGTTTGGCAATCACGGGCAGCGAGGCGCCGGCCGCGGCCAGCGCCTGCCGCACCGGATCGACATCCGACGGCTCGCGCACGAACGACAGCGCCACCATGTCCACGCGCAGCGAGAGCGCGAAACGCAGATCTTCAATATCCCTGGCCGTAAGCGGGGGAGCGCTCACGCGCACGCCCGGCAGGTTCAAGCCCTTGTGATCCGACACCACGCCGCCTTCGATCACGCGAGTTCGCACCTGCTGTCCGCCCGAGGACAACACCTCGAGCTTCAGGTTGCCGTCGTCGATCAGGATCTCGTCGCCACGCTTCACGTCGCGCGGAAGATTTTCGTACGGGGTCGAGGCGTGCCGCGCATCGCCGACGCATGGCGTGGTCTCGATCGTGAACTCGGCGCCGCGTTCGAGCGTCGCGCGGCCGCCGTTGAACGTCCCGATCCGGATCTTGGGCCCCTGCAGGTCGGCGAGGATTCCGACCGCGCGGCCGCTGGCATCGGAGGCCTCGCGCACCAGGCGGTACGCCTCGGCGTGCTCTTCGCGCGTGCCATGCGAAAAATTGAGGCGCGCGACGTCCATGCCAGCTTCGACCAGTTCGCGAATCGCGGCGGCCGAGCGCGAAGTGGGCCCCAGCGTGCAGACGATCTTGGCTCGCCGCCTCATGGGCGTTCCCGGGCGCTCCGCCGGCGCGCGCGGCGCACGCGGCGCACGCCCGCCGGGTGAGGGATGGGGTGGATGACGGGGTTCGAACCCGCGACACCCGGAGCCACAGTCCGGTGCTCTACCAGCTGAGCTACATCCACCACCCTGACCGGTCGAACGGCGAAGCGCGCGATGGGAACCTCATGTGGCGCGCCTGGAGGGAGTCGAACCCCCGACCGACGGATTAGAAATCCGTTGCTCTATCCTTCTGAGCTACAGGCGCGGGGTTGAAACCGGCACAAACCTCCCGGGTTCGGGCCGGTAGGCGAAAGTCGGGGCGAGAGGATTTGAACCTCCGACACCCTGCTCCCAAAGCAGGTGCGCTACCGGGCTGCGCCACGCCCCGGCGACTCTCCATTCATGGCGCGAGCGAGAATAGGCGCGCCGCGCCGCGCCGTCAAACGGCCGGCACGCGATCCCGCCCGGGCTTCACGCCCACCCCTTCGCGTTTCCTCTCGCGAGAGGCTGTGAGAATCTTCGCGACATGGCGTTCCTGACGGCCGCTCCCCGGGTTCGTTCATGAGGCGCGAAGCCCGGCCGCACGCGGCTCGCCCCGCGCATTCGCCGCGGCCCGTCGCGCTGCACGACGCCGCGAACTTCGCGGTACGGGCCGGCACGCTCGGCGTGCTCGTCATCTCGGCCGTGGTGCTGGGCGGCCAGGCGCGGCGCGGCTGGTTCGCGACCGACGAATGCTTCCACGCCTACGTCAGCGAATGGATCCTCGCTCATCACCGGCTGCCGACCGTGATGAGCGAGTTCTACTCGGGATTCTACTACTACTATCAGCCGTTGCTGCACATGCTGGGCGCGGCGTGGAGCGAGCTGTTCGGGCTCGCGGCGCTCCACGTTCTGCCGGTCGCGCTCACCGTCGCGGGCCCGGTCGCGCTGCTGGCTCTTGCCCGGCGCGCGGTGCCGGAGGTGGCGCGGTGCTGGGCGGTCCTCCTGTGTGCGCTCAACGCTTCGCTCGCGAGTTTCGGCGTGCGGCTCTACGTCGAGAGCCTGATCACGCTGCTCTTCATCGTGGCGGTCGCGCTCTTGATCGAATTCCATCGCGCCGGCCGCGCGCGGTACGCGGTCGCGCTCGGAGTCGTGATCGGGCTCGCGCTGCTGACCAAGTTCAGCGGCTGGCTGCTCGCCGGTTTCGTGGGCCTCGTGGCGCTGGTCGAGGCGCTCCGCCGCGACGGAGCGCGCTCGCGCTCGCTGGCGCTCGCGCTGCTGATCGCGGTCGGGCTGGTCGCTCCGTGGCTGATCCGCAATCAGTCGCTGTTCGGCAGCCCGGTCTATCCCGCGTTCGCCCCCGACATGGACCGCGCGCTCTACGCCCTCAACCGACACAGGTTCTCGATGCCGGCGCCGGTATTCCTGCGCGGCATTCCGGTGGTGCTCGGCCCGTGGCTGACGGGCCTTGCGCTGGTGGCGGTCGCTCGCGCGGCTTGGACGCAGCGCGCCACGATCCGCGAGGGCCTGCTGCTGTTCTCGATCGCGGGGATGTGCGTGACGGCGTGGACGCCCATGGCGGCCGCCCGGCACTTGAATCCTTTCATCCCGGTACTCGCGCTGGCCTCGGCGTGGTCGCTGGCGGACGCGCTCGAGGCCCGCCCCTGGATGCGTCACGCCGTGAGCGCGGTGCTGATCGTGGCCGCGATTGGATGGTGGGCGGCCGCGCACGACTATCGCGCCGATGCGGATGTGCCCGAGAATCTGCGCGAAGCGTTCAAGGCGATCGTTCCGCGCGTACCGCGCGGCGAGACCATTCTCAGCCTGTGGACCTACGACACGTTCTACTACACGCGCCGCAACGCAACCTGGCCCAATCCGTGGGGGCAGCGCGCGCATCCGATCGAGCTCTTTCGCGAGACGGATCCCGCACGATTCCTCGCGGATCTCGACCGCTACGGAATCGACGACCTGCTGGTGCCCCGCACGGCGCGCCCCGTCGCGTTCGACAGCGCGAACTACCCCGAATCGTTCATGCGCTGCGTGGGCGAGCTGGTGCGCGGCGGCGCGCTGCGGGTCGAATGGGAGTCCGAAAGCCTGGCGCTGCTCAGACGCGTGGTTGCCAAGCCCTAGGGGGCGGACCTATGCTCCCGAGCGTAGCACGCGAGTCGGGCCCCCGTGACGGGGACCCTATGGGATCAGAGAGGAGAGCGTCATGAGCGGCGTCAACAAGGTCATTCTGATCGGCAATCTCGGTGCGAATCCTGAGATGCGTACCACGCAGGGAGGCCAGGTGGTCGCGAACCTTCGCATCGCCACCACGGAACGCTGGACCGACAAGAGCGGCCAGAAGCAGGAAGCCACGGAGTGGCATCGCGTCGTGGTGTGGGGCAAGCAGGCCGAGATCGTGGGGCAGTACTTGACGAAGGGCCGCCAGGTGTTCATCGAGGGCGGCATCCGCACGCGGCAGTGGCAGGATCAGCAGGGGCAGAAGCGCTACAGCACCGAGATCGTGGCCCGCAATGTCCAGATGCTCGGCGGACGTGGCGAGCGAACCGGCGATGATGTGGGCGCGACCGTGCCGCCGGACGAGAACATCGGCGCCGATTTCGGCGGTGGGCCCGACGACGATATTCCGTTTTGAGCGGGCCGCATGTTCTGAGGCGACGGGTGCCGCAAGGGGGCGAAAGGTTTCGACGGGAGTCGAGAACCATGAAGTGCAGGCCGGGGACCCGTGTCCTCGTCAAAAAAACGGGACCATTACAACTGCCAATGAGCAGTTGGCTTTCGCTGCTTAATTAGCGGCGACGGTCGCCCGGACCCCGCCTGTGGGGGCTGGAGCGGGCGTCAGAAATCGCAGGCTGGTCCAAAGCTCCGCCCGGGGGCCGCGGACGAGATCACACCGGGCTGGCGCGCCGGTGATCCCGCCGGTCGGAGCGGAGGCGCGCGAGATCTAATCGGCCGGACAAGCCTGTAGGACTTCCTGGGGACTGACGCTCGGACGCGGGTTCGATTCCCGCCGCCTCCACCATTCTTCAAGAATTCGCAGCACCGCCTCTTCCTCTGACCGGGGGCCGCCATGGGGCGAACGGATCCGCCGAGCGCAGCCGCGCCCGCATGGCCGGCGGCGCTCGCGCGCGGCGCCGTGATCGCGATCGGGTATTTCGGACTGAACTGGGTCGCGCACGCGCTCACGTCTTCGCGCGAGACGTACAGCCTGCTGTGGCCGGGCCCGGGCTTCGCGCTCGCGGCCCTGCTGATTTTCGGCGTGCGCTACTGGCCGGCGATCGCGCTGGCGTCCGTGGCGTATTCGTTGATCGCGGTAGGCGCCCCGGTTTTTCCTCTGATGCTGACCGGTGTGATGGCGGTCATGGTGCTGGCCTCGCTGGTCTTCCTGCGGCGCCGCCGGTTCGAACCTCCGCTCACCGGGGTGCGCCGCGTCATCGAACTGCTGTTCGTCACGGCCGTGCTGATGCCGGCGGTGGGCGCGGCGTTCATCACAACCATCCTGTGGATCGCAGGACAGCGGGCGCAGAACAGCCTGTTCGAGTTCGCGGTGGTGTCGGTGTCGACCATCGGCATCGGGGCGCTGGTCACGGCGCCCATCATGCTGACCTGGATGCGCCCGCCTCGTCCGCCGTGGCGCTCGCAGCGCGTGATCGAAGCCGCGGCGCTCGCGGCCGGAACGCTGCTCACGGGCCTGCTGGTGTTCGGAGGGAACCCGGGCCGCATGGGTGGGGTCGGGATCGGCTATCTGGCATTTCCGTTCATCGTCTGGGCCGCGATGCGATTCGGGCTGATCGGCTCTTCCACCGTCTCGGCGGCATTTTCGCTGATCGCGATGTGGGGCATGGCACACGGCCGCGGGATCTTCGCTGATGCCACTCTCATAAGCGGCATGCTCTCTCTCAATGGATTCTGCGTGGCGCTGACGGGCACCGGGCTTCTGATCGCCGCCGCGGTCGGCGAGGCCCGTCGCGGCTCGAGCGCGCTGGCCAGGAGCGAGCTCGCCTACCGCCGTCTCCTCGAGCACGCCTCGGATCCGATCCTGCTCGGCGATGGGGCCGGGAACTTCCTCGACGCAAACGCGCGCGCCACACAAATGCTGGGCTACTCGCGCGAGGAGCTCGTGCGCATGCACGTGATGGACCTGATCCCGGTCGAGGACCGCCTCAAGAATCCGCCGCGCCTCGAGGAACTGCGGTCGGGCCGATCGCTCACGTTCGAACGTCGCCTGCGCTGCAAGGACGGGCGGATCATCGAGGTCGAGCTGAGCGCCTCGATGCTCGAGGACGGACGCATCCAGGCGATCTACCGCGACATCTCGGACCGCAAGAAAACCGAGACCGAGTTGCGCGAGGCGTTCTCGCTGCTGCAGGCCACGCTCGATTCCACGAACGACGGAATTCTGGTGGTCGATACCGCCGGCCGGATCAGCACATGGAATCGGCGGTTCGTGGAACTGTGGGGCATTCCGCCCGGCATCATGGAGGCGCGTGACGACGAGCGGGCGATCGGGTTCGTGCTCGACCAGCTGCGCAACCCCGAGGCGTTCGTGGCGCAGGTGCGATGGCTCTACGATCATCCGGAGGAGACCACGGTCGACGTGCTGGAATTCAAGGATGGACGAGTCTACGAGCGCTATTCGCAGCCCCAGACCGTGCTCGGTGTGGCGAGCGGCCGGGTCTGGAGCTTTCGCGACGTCACCGAGCGCAGGCGCCTCGAAGGCCAGCTCCTCCACTCGCAGAAGATGGAGGCGATCGGGAGCCTGGCGGGCGGCGTGGCCCACGATTTCAACAATTTGCTGACCTCGATCATGGGTCACACTTCGATCCTGCTCGAAGGGCTCCCGCTGGACCAGCCCGTGCGCGAGAATGCGGCCGAGATTCAGCGCGTGTCGGAACGCGCCGCGCTGCTGACGCGCCAGTTGCTCACGTTCAGCCGGCAGCAGGTGAGCGAGCCGCGGGTGCTGGATCTGAATCAAGTCGTGCTGCCGATGCGACAGCTGCTGGAACGCTCGCTTGGCGAGCAAGTCGAGATCGCGCTCCGGCCCTCGGCCGGGCCGGCGTTCATCAAGGCCGACGCCGGCGAGCTCGAGCAGGTGGTGCTGAATCTGTCGATCAATGCGCGCGACGCGATGCCACTCGGCGGCCGGCTCGGGATCGAGATCGCGACCGTGCGACTCGACGACTCCGAGACCGCGGTGCAGTTGCCGGCCGGCGAGTACGTGCGACTCACCGTCAGCGACACCGGCATCGGAATGGACGCGGCGACGAAACAGCGGATCTTCGAACCATTCTTCACCACCAAGGCGCGTGGCCGCGGCACCGGGCTCGGCCTCTCGACCGTCTACGGCATCGTGCATCAGGGCGGCGGTGGAATCGCGGTCGAGAGTGTGCCCGCGAACGGAACGCGATTCGACCTCCACTTTCCGCGTGTCGCGACATCCTCCGCGCCCTCGGCCGAGGCCGAGGCGGCGGTCGGCGCCGAGCGCGGCCGGGGGAGCGTGTTGCTGATCGAGGATGACGAGATGGTGCGCGCGCTGCTCGAGGAGGCGCTCGCCGCGGCGGGATACGAAGTGATGGTCGCGCAGAACGGCCGCGACGCGCTCGAGCGCGCCGATTCGCTGCTCGATCGGGTGGACATCGTGGTCACCGACGTGGTGATGCCGAACCTGAGTGGACCCGATGTGGCCGAGCGGCTGCGCGCCATCCGCCCGGGGCTCCCGGTGCTGTTCATCTCGGGATATACCGACGACGAGCTGGCGACGCGTGTGCGCCCCGTCTCCGACTCCGCATTCCTTCAGAAGCCGTTCTCGCCGGCGACCCTCATCCGCAAGATCCGCGACACGCTCGGTTCCGCTCATTCGGCCTGAGCGGGGCGCCGAGACCCACACTCCCGCTCCACCGGGGGCGGGGCGCCGAGAGCCACGCTTCCGCTCCAGCGGCCCCACGGGGCCTTCGGCCCCCCGGCCCGATGCGACCGGGGGCTGCTCGTCCCCTGGAGCGGGCGCCGTTTTCGCTTGCAGCGGCGCGGTCCCGTGACTACCCTCCCGCGTCCCGTGAGCTACGTCCTTTCCGCCCTGATCAAGCGTCTCGACCTGGTAAGGGACCGCATCGGGCGCGCCGCAGGGCGCTCCGGGCGGGGGCAGGATGCGGTCACCCTGGTGGCCGTCGCGAAGACCGTGCCCGCTGAAACGATCGTGGCGGCGCTGAATCTCGGCATCCGGGACCTGGGCGAGAATCGGGTGCAGGAAGCCGAGGAAAAGATCTTCCGCGTGCGAAGCGCACCGGGGGGCGGCCAGGCGAGGTGGCACCTGATCGGCCACCTGCAGCGCAACAAGGCGGCGCGCGCGGTCGGCGCGTTCGACCGCGTGCACGGTGTGGATGGGCTCGAACTGGCGGCGGCGCTGTCGCGACACGCGGTGGCCGCCTCTCGCGTCCTTCCGGTGATGATCGAAGTGAACGTGATGGGCGTCGCGAGCCAGTTCGGGGTCGCGCCCGATGAAATCGAGCCGCTGGTCCGGGCCGTCTCGGAACTTCCGGGTCTGGCGCTCGACGGGTTGATGACGGTGGGTGCGCGGCCCGGGCGTGCCGAGGACTCAAGGCCGGCTTTCGCGCGGCTGCGCGAGATGCGCGATCGGGTCGCGCGTGCGAGCGGAGTCAGGCTGCCAGAGCTGTCGATGGGGATGAGCGGGGACTTCGAGGTCGCGATCGAAGAGGGCAGTACGATGGTTCGCGTGGGCGCCGCGATCTTCGGCGGGCGCACGAGTCGGGCATAGAGGCGGATGCCAGGGCGGCGGCGGAACGCACGCCCGGTGGGGCGCGGACGACGCGAGAGGGGCACGATGTTCGTGATCGGAAACCTGGTGCAGGCGGTGGCGGGGCTGCTCGACGTGGTGTTCCAGGCCCTGTCGCTGATCCTGATCGTCAACGCGGTGCTGTCGTGGGTGCGCCCCGATCCCTCGAACCCGATCGTGGCGTTTCTCGATCGCGTGAGCGACGTGACGTGCGCGCCGGTGCGGCGGCTGTTTCCGACGGTTTTTTCGGGGATGGATTTTGCGCCGCTCATTATGATCCTGCTGCTCCAGTTTGCGGGGCACGTGTTCATCGTTCAGACCTTGCGCGATCTTGCGCTCAAGCTGGGGTGACGAAGCTCGCGGTGCGCGTTCAGCCGGGAGCGCGGCGCGCCGAGATCCGCGGGTGGATGGAAGACGGTGCGCTTCGTCTGACCGTGACGGCGCCGCCCGAAGATGGACGGGCCAACCGGGCGGTGATCGAGTTGCTCGCGAGCGCGCTCGAGCTCAAGCCGCGGGCGTTGAGCCTCGCGCGGGGCGGGGCGTCGCGCTCGAAGTGGATCGAGATCGACGGCCTCGAGCCCGCGGAAGTGAGACGGCGGATCGATGGCGTGCTGGATCGCGCGCGGAGGAAATCGGATGGCGAGTGACGAGCTGATCCGAATCGAGGCCGCGACGGCCTGCGTGCGCGAGAGGAGCGCGATGAGGCCCGAGGTGGGCATCATCCTGGGCACCGGGCTCGGCGATCTGAGCGGCGCGCTCGAGACGCGTGCGGTGGTGCCGTACCGCGACATCCCGCACTTTCCGGTCTCGACCGTCGAGAGCCATGCCGGTGAGCTTCACCTGGGCCTTCTGGCGGGCCGCAGGGTGGCGGTGATGAAGGGTCGCGTGCATTACTACGAGGGCTACAGCATGCGCCAGGTCGCCTTCCCGGTGCGCGTGCTCAAGGCCCTCGGCTGCCACACGCTCGTCATCACGAACTCGGTGGGAGGGATGAACCCGAACATGACGCCGGGCTCGATCGTCGTCACCACCGACCACATCAATCTAATGGGCGACAATCCGCTGATCGGCGAGAACGATGAGCGGCTGGGCCCGCGCTTTCCCGACATGAGCGAACCCTATTCCCGCTCTCTGATCGCGCTCGCCGAGCAGGTGGCGATCGAGCAGAGACTCTCGCTTCAGCGCGCCGTGTTCGTCGGCGTGCCGGGCCCCAACCTGGAGACCGCGGCCGAGTATCGCTTCCTGCGCTGGGTCGGCGCCGACGTGGTCGGCATGTCGCTGGTCCCCGAGAACATCGTGGCGGTGCACGGCGGACAGCGCGTGCTGGCGCTGAATGTCGTGACCGATGCCTGCCTTCCCGATCAACTTCGCCCGGTGGACATCCCCGAGATCCTGGCGACCGCGGGCCGCACCGCGCCCGCGCTCATTCGCCTGGTGACCGAGATCATCCGCCGGTTGGAAAGCGTGCCTGACGCCCGGCCCTCCGGCCGGACATCC
>JACOSU010000090.1 GCA_016178685.1 Candidatus Eiseniibacteriota bacterium
CCCCGTCGCGATCGCGCGACGTGGTCCGGCATCGCGGACGCATCGTTGCCGGTGGTCACGGTTCAGCTCCCGGTCTACAACGAGGGCCGCGTGATCGAGCGACTGATCGACGCCGTGGCCGCGCTCGAAGCTCCGGTCGGCGGTCTCGAGATCCAGGTGCTCGACGACTCCACCGACGAGACGCGTGAGCTCGCGGCGCGCGCGGTCGAGCGCCATCGGGCCCGAGGTGTGGACATCCGCCATCTCCGCCGCGAGAGCCGCCACGGCTTCAAGGCCGGGGCGCTCGCGTGGGGTCTCGAGCGCGCACGCGGCGAGCTGATCGCGGTGTTCGACGCCGATTTCGTTCCGCCTCCCGACTTCCTGCGGCGCATGATCCCGCACTTCGATGATCCCCGGGTGGGAATGGCGCAGGCGCGATGGACGCACCTCAATCGCGGGCAATCGCGACTGACGGCCGCGCAGGCCGTGATGCTCGACTCTCACTTTCTGCTCGAGCACGAGGTGCGCGAGCGGACCGGCCTGTTCTTCAATTTCAACGGCACGGCGGGCATCTGGCGGCGATCGTGCATCGAGCGGGCGGGAGGCTGGGCCCACGACACGCTGACGGAGGATCTCGACCTGAGCTATCGCGCGCAACTGGCGGGATGGAAGTTCGTGTTCGATCCGACGGTCGAGGCTCCGGCCGAGCTGCCCGCCGACATGGAAGCGTTCAAGTCGCAGCAGCGACGCTGGGCCAAGGGGTCGATCCAGACCGCGCGCAAGGTGCTGCCCGCCCTGATCGCGAGCGCGCTGCCGCGGCGCGTGAAGGTCGAGGCCGTGGTGCACCTGACGAGCAACGTCACGTATCCGTTGCTGCTTGCGCTGGGTCTGCTGCTTCTGCCCATGCTGCTCGGAACCAGCACGCTGCCGCCCGCGGTGGTGTGGGTGCTCCAGGGTGGCGTGATCGTGCTCGGGGTGGTGCCGGTCGGCTTGTTCCTCGCGTTCGGCCAACGCGCCGCGCGATCGCGCGGCCTCGCGAGCGTGATCGATGTCGCGTGGGCCCTGGTACTCGGCACCGGGCTCGCGCTCAACAACGCGCGGGCCGTCTTCGAGGGACTGGGCTCGAGCATCGGGGACTGGGAGCGCACGCCCAAGTCGGGAGATCCCGACGCGACGTGCGCCCCGGACGCGACGCGCGCCTCGGACGCGAGGCGCGATCTCGACGCGGCTCGCTTGCCGGCGCGCTATCTCTCCGCGACACGGTTCGCGGGCCGCGCCGAACTCGCGCTCGGCGTCTACTTCGCGGGGCTCGGCGCGTTCGTGTGGGATCAGCAGCTGTGGCGCGCGCTGCCGTTCGTGATGCTGCTCAGCGCGGGGTTCGCCTATGTCGGCTGGGGCTCGCTTCGCGCGAGCACGCCGCGCGCTAGAGCCGGATGATCTTCTGAGAGCGCCGGCCCTGCAGAACGTTTCGCGTGTCGACCACCAGGCGGGAATGCCGCAGCACCGATGCGTACGGAACGTTCCGGTGCGCGGTCGCGATGATGACGCAGTCGAACCGCCGGAGCCGTGCGGGGGTGAGCGTCTGACTTCGGAGCCGGCGTCCCGCGAAATCCAGCACCGGCACGAACGGATCGCTGTAGTCGAGCCGGGCGCCGCGCTCGCGCAGCGTCTCCATGATATCGAGCGAGGGGCTCTCCCGGGTGTCGTCGATGTCGGCCTTGTACGCCACCCCCAGCACCAGCAGGCGCGAGCCGCGCACCGGCTTGCCGCGCCGGTTCAATCCTTCGGCCACCAGCTCCACCACGTGTTCGGGCATCTGACCGTTCACGTAGCCCGCGAGCTCGATGAAGCGCGCCTCGAATCCGCTCGCCCTCGCCTTCCAGGACAGGTAGAACGGATCGATCGGAATGCAGTGGCCGCCGAGGCCGGGGCCCGGATAGAACGGCATGAACCCGAACGGCTTGGTGGCCGCGGCCCGGATCACTTCCCACACGTCGATCTTGAGCCGCGAGCACATCAGCGCGAGCTCGTTGACGAGGCCGATGTTCACGCTTCGGAACGTGTTCTCGAGCAGCTTCACCATCTCGGCCACCTGCGGCGAGGAGACCGGGACCACGTGCTCGAGCCGCTGGCGATAGAGGCGGACCGCGACGTCGGTGCAGACCGACGTGACGCCGCCCACCACCTTGGGGATGTTCCGGGTGTTGAACCGGGGATTGCCGGGATCGACTCGCTCCGGAGAGAACGCCAGGAAGAAGTCCCTGCCGACCTTCATGCCGGTCTTCTCGAGCAGCGGCAGGATCAGCTCGTCGGTGGTGCCCGGATAAGTCGTGCTCTCGAGGATCACCAGCATGCCGGGGTGGAGAAAGCGCGCCACCTGTTCGGCCGCCGCGACGATGTAGGACACGTCGGGGTCGCGCTGCTTGGAGAGCGGCGTGGGCACGCACACGTTGACGGCGTCCACCCTGCGCAGCACGCTGAAATCCGTGGTCGCCACGAGGTGGCCGGACCGCGTCAGGGCCCTGACCTGCGACGTCGGCACGTCCTGGATATAGGAGCGCCCCTTTTGAAGGTTGCGGACCCGGCCCCGGTCGATGTCGATGCCGCTCACGTGGAAGCCGGCCTGCCCGAATTCCACGGCGAGCGGAAGCCCGACATACCCGAGGCCGATGACGGCGAGATGGGCCGAGCGGTTTTCGATCCTGCGGACGAGACGGTCGGCGGGACGGGTTGCGGCGGCGGGTCGGGAACGGGCAGCGGAAGGGGAACCGGCAGCGACGCGCTTGCGATCGGGCATAGGCGGGGCAGGCTATCAAAGCCCGGAAGCGCGCGTCAACGAGCGCACCGCGCCGCGGGACGGATTCGACGCCGCGCGAACTCGAATGCGCTTGACCGCGCGCGTCCGCGCTTCGACACTTCCCGACCGCGGCGGGTTCGCGACCCGCGCGCCGGCACTCTTCCCGCTCTCAACCGTGCGGATCCTTCATGAGCGAACCACTTCTCATCGCCCGATACGTCGCCGAGGGCCGCACCGGGTACGGGTGCGTGCGGGGCGATGCGTTCGAGCGCTGGACCGCCGCTCCGTGGCAGGGCGGAACCCGGTCGGGCGAGCGCGAGCCCCGGGCCCGGGCCACGTTGCTCACCCCGTGCGAGCCCACCAAGATCGTGTGCGTGGGCCTCAATTACCGCGAGCACATCGCCGAGAGCGCGAGCGTCGTTCCCAGCACGTCGGAGCGCGCCGATCCGCTGCTGTTCCTCAAGCCTCCGAGCGCCGCGCTGCCCGCCGGAGGTGCGATTCGATATCCGGCGGGCGTGACGCGTCTCGATCCGGAGGCCGAGATGGCGATCGTGATCGGCCGCCGCGCCCGCGCCGTCTCCGCATCCGAGGCGGTGCCGTGCATCGCCGGAGTCACCGCGTTCAACGACGTGAGCGCGCGCAACTACCAGCGATCCGACGGGCAGTGGACGCGCGCCAAGGGGTTCGACACGTTCGCCCCGTTCGGCCCCTGGATCGCGATCGGACTGGATCCCGGCTCGCTGTGGGTGGAGTGCCGCGTGAACGGCGAGCGACGCCAAAGGGGCCACACCTCGGACCTGCTGTTCTCCCCGGCGTTTCTGGTGCATTACATCTCTCACATCATGACGCTCGAGCCGGGCGACGTGATCGCGACCGGCACTCCGGCCGGGGTCGCACCCATCGCTCCGGGGGATCGCGTCGAGGTCGAGGTCGAGGGCGTGGGTGTGCTCGAGAACCGGGTCGAGTCCGCATGAGCGCGCCCCGCGCTGAGCTTCTGATCGTGAACGCGCGCCTGTGGAGCGACGGTGGCACGCTCCCGAAAAGGGACGCGCTCGCCGTCGCGGGCGGCCGCATCCGGGCGGTCGGGGTGCGCTCCGCGCTCGAGTCGAGGGTGGGCCCGCGCACCCGCGTGATCGACGCGCGCGGCGCCACCGTGACGCCGGGCCTGTGCGACGCGCATATCCACCTGCTGCCGTGGGCGCGACAGCGATCCGAGGTCTCGCTTCACGATTGCGGCACGCGCGAAGAAGCGCTGATGCGCATTCGCGACTTCCTCGCACGCCACCCGGGCGGCACTCCGGTGGCAGGACGCGGATGGAACGCGGACGACTGGCAAGAGCCGCCGGATCGTGCCGCGCTCGATGCCGTGGCGCCCGAGCGGCCGGTGGTGCTTCACAGTCGCGACTTTCACGCGCTGTGGGTGAATTCCGCCGCCCTCGCCGAAGCGGGCGTCACGCGCCGGACGGCCGATGTCGAAGGCGGCGTGATCGAGCGCGACGCCGCCCTGGAGCCGACCGGAGTGCTGCGCGAGAACGCGGTGAGGCTGGTGCGGTCGGTGACGGATCGAGCCGCGGCCGCCGCCGGGGAACCCCGCGACCTGCTCGAGCGCGCCGCGCGGGAATTGCACGCGCTCGGCATCACCGCGGTCCACGATTTCGAGCGCGGCGAAGCGGCGTTCACGGCGATGGAGCGCTTCGCGCGCGGTGGCGGTGGCAGCGCGCGGGTGCGCGTGCTCCAGTGCGTGGGGCCTGAGGATCTCGACCGCGTGCGCTCGCTCAGGATGCGCAGCGGCGACGGTGACGATTTCTTCCGCGTGGGAGCGCTCAAGCTGTTCGCCGACGGCACGCTCGGCTCGCGCACCGCGGCGATGCTCGAACCCTACGACGGCACATCGGAGCGCGGGCTCGACCTTCTGCCGGGCGCCGAACTCGAGGCGGACGTCGCCCGCGCGCTCGATTCCGGGCTCTCGGTCGCGATCCACGCGATCGGAGACCGCGCGTGCCATCGCGCGCTCGACGCGTTCGAGCGGACCGGAGATCGGCGCGCGCGCATCGCGCTGCCGTGCCGGATCGAGCACGCTCAGCTGGTCGCGCCCGCCGACCTGCCGCGCTTCGCGGCGCTCGGGGTGGCGGCAGCGATGCAGCCGCTTCACTGCACGTCGGACATCGGTCTCGCGGAGCGGTTCTGGGGCTCGCGAAGGGCCGGCGCCTAGCCGTGGCGCGCGCTCCTCGATCTCGGGACCCTGCTCGCCTTCGGATCGGATGCCCCGGTCGAGCCGCCGTCGGCGGCAGCGAGGATCGCGGCGGCGCTGACCCGTGAGCGCGCCGATGGAACGCCTCGGGGCGGGTTCATGCCGTCCCAGCGCGTGCTTCTCGACGATGCGCTTCGCGCGTACACCGAAGGTCCCGCTCGTCTTGCGGGGGTGTGGCCGCATCAGGGCTCACTGGGCTTAGGCGCGCTGGCGGATTTCGTGGTGTGGGAACGCGACCTTCACGCCGAGGCGCCGGCGCGGTTGCGCGAAGCGCGGCCATCATGCACGGTATGGCACGGCGAGGTGGTTCATGAGGCGAGCGACCTGCCGTTGCCTGAGCAAACCGGCCCGCCGTTGCGAGGAGCCGCCGGACCCTAGGACATGAAGACCACCGACTACCGCACGGAGAGCGACGAAGACCTGGTGAAGCTGGCGCAGAACCGGGACACGCGTGCGTTCGACGAGCTGGTCGAGCGCTATCGGGACCGGGTGTACCGGCTCTCGTTCAAGATTCTCCGCCACGAGGACGACGCGGCCGAAGCGCTCCAGGACGCGTTCCTCTCGGCGTACCGCGGCCTCCCGAAGTTCAAGGCCGAGTCCACGTTTTCGACCTGGCTTTACCGCATCGTCACGAATGCGGCGCTCATGAAATACCGCAGGCGCCGCGAGGGGCACGTATCGCTCGAACAGTCCCAGAGTTCGGGCGGCGATGCGGATCCGATTCAGCTCGAGGACTGGTCGGCTCTTCCGGTGGACGAGCTGCTCAATGACGAGCTGCGGGAAGTGATGCAGCGCGGCGTAGATCTGCTGCCCGAGGATCTTCGCACCGTGTTCCTGCTGCGCGACGATCAGGAGCTTTCGAACGCCGAGGTCGCCCGCAGCCTGGATCTCTCGGTGCCGGCCGTGAAGTCGAGGCTTCACCGCGCCCGGCTGTTGCTGCGCGCTCATCTGAACCGCTATTTCGCCGACCGCGGAACCCGCACCGAGCGCCGGCGGATCTAGCGGCGCGCGAGACTGAACAGGATCAGCAGCGCGAATGCCGCGCGATAAGCGAAGAAGCCGGCGAAGCCGGTGCCGCGCAGCCAGCGGAGAAGACCGCGGATGGCAAGGAGGCCAACGATGGCGGACGACGCGACGCCCGCCGCGATCGCCGGGGCGGGGAGATCGTGCGGAAGATGGCGCAGCTCGATCAGCCCCGCGCCGAACGTGATCGGTGTGGCGAGCAGGAACGAGAAGCGCGCCGCGCTCACGCGCTCGAGCCCCGCCGCGCGTCCGGCCGTGATCGTGACCCCGGACCGCGAAACTCCCGGCACCAGCGCGAGCGCCTGCGCGAAGCCCATCGTGATGCACGCGCCCCAGCCCGGAATGCCGCCATCCGTCCCGGCGGGACGCGTGCGGTCCACCCACCACAACAGGAAGCCGAATCCCGCCAGCATCGCGGCCTGCAGCGGAAGATTGCGCAGCCAGGTCTCGGCGGCATCCTTGAGCACGACGCCCGCGATCGCGGCCGGCACCGAGGCGGCGATCAGCTTGAGCCACGTCGAGCGCACCCGGGAACGCGCCTCGGGGCTGCCGCGCGCGAGCCCCGCGGTGAGATCGATCCAGGTCCGGCCGAACGCCACCAGCAGCGCGATCAACGTACCCCAGTGGAGCGCGACGTCGAACGCCAGGCCAGCGTACGGCCAATGGAGCAACCGGGGGATCAAGTACAGGTGCGCGCTGCTCGAGACCGGGAGAAATTCGGTGAGACCCTGCACGATCCCGAGCACGATCGCCTGGAAGAGGGGCATGAGAGCGCAACCTAGCAGACGCTCGGGTGGCCCACAATCGGCGCCGGGGCCGGAACACGCTTCGCGCGCGAGGCCGGTCGGGCGACGCGGCGCGTGCGCTCTGCGGGTCGGGCGACCGGGCGAACCCCCCGTGGAATCACCGGCATGAGCGAAGAACTCAAGGTCGCCCGCAACGCCGGAACCGTCGGGGCCGCCACGCTGATCTCGCGCGTGCTGGGCCTGGTGCGCGAGCAGGTGATGGCGACGCTGTTCGGCGCCGGCTTCGCGACCGACGCGTTCAACGTTGCGTTCCGCATTCCGAACCTGCTGCGCGACCTGTTCGCGGAAGGGGCGATGTCCTCGGCGTTCGTGCCGACCTTCACCGAAACCCTGCACCACCGCGGAGAAGAGGAAGCCTGGGCGCTGGGCCGCCAGCTCATGATGACGCTCGCCGCCGTGCTGATCGCTCTGTGCGGCATCGCGTGGTTCACGGCGCCGTGGCTGGTGCGAGCGTTCGCGTCGGGATTCGCGGCGGTGCCGGGCAAGCTCGATCTCACGGTCGAACTCACGCGGGTGATGCTGCCGCTGCTGCCGCTGGTCGCGCTCGCGGCGGCCGCGATGGGCATGCTGAACGCGCGCGGAAGGTTCGCGATTCCGGCGATGGCCCCCGCGCTCATGAACCTCGGAATGGTCGCGTTCGGGATCGGGCTGATCCCGGTATGCCGCGCGCTGGGGCGTCCGCCGATCCTCGCCATGGCGCTGGGGGTCGTGATCGGCGGTACCCTCCAGTTCACGGTGCAGCTGCCCTCGCTCGCCCGGCTCGGGTTCCGCCTGCGGCCCGAGTGGCCGAGAGCCCATCCCGGCGTGAGGCGCGTCGCGAGTCTCATGACGCCCGCGACGCTGGGGCTGGCCGCGACCCAGCTCAATCTGCTGGTCAGCACCCAGATCGCGAGCCTGCTCCAGCAGGGCAGCGTGTCGTGGCTGTGGTACGCGTTCCGTCTGATGCAGCTGCCGATCGGCGTGTTCGGTGTGGCGCTCGCGACGGTCAGCATGCCCGCGCTGTCGCGGGCCGCGGTCGAAAAGGACATGCCGGCGCTGAAAGCCACGCTCTCGGCGACGCTGCGCCTGGTGTTCCTGCTCACGCTGCCGGCCGCGCTCTGGATGGCGGTGCTCTCGAAGCCGATCATCGCGCTGCTGTACGAGCACGGGCATTTTCATGCGTTCGACACCACGCAGTCCGCGAACGCGCTCGTGATGTATTGCGTCGGGTTGCCGGCGTTCGCGGCGGTGGGAGTGATGACGCGCACGTTCTACGCTCTCGGCGACACGCGCGTTCCGGTGCAGGCGAGCTTCGTCTCGGTGGCGCTCAACCTCGCGCTCAACCTGCTGTTCATCGGGCCGCTCCGCGGGCTGGGGCTCGGCGCCATGGGACTCGCGCTCGCGACCTCGCTCACGGCGATCGTGAACTTTCTGCAGCTCACGTTCTACCTGCGCCGAAAGGTCGGGCGCTTCGAAGGCCGCCGGATCGCGAATACGATCGTGCGCGTGGCGCTCGCCGCCGCGGCCGCGGGCGGCGGCTGCGCGCTCGGTCTGGCGGCGCTCGGCGAGCGCTGGCACCACGGATTCGTTCCGTCGGCGCTGGTGGTGGCCGCTGGTTTCGCGTTCGCGCTCGCGACCGGCTGGGGCCTGATGAAGCTGACGCGCGTCGAAGAATTGGAGACCGTGGAAGCGCTGGTGGGCGCGCTGGCCCGCCGCGTTCTCGGACGGAGCGCGGCATGAGCGCGAACCCATCGAAATCCCCGACGTGGTCCGGTGAGGCAAGGTGGTTCGGAATGTTCGCGCTGCTCCTGGTGGCGCTCGAGCTGAGCGCGATCCGCGCCTATGGATACTTCCGCGACGAGCTCTACTACATCGAATGCGCGCGGCACCTGGCGTGGGGCTACGTCGACCAGCCGCCGCTCTCGATCGCGACCCTCGTGCTCACGATGCGTGTGCTGGGTGATTCGCTGGTCGCGATCCGCCTGCTGCCCGCGTTGCTGGGGGCGGCCACCGTGGCGCTGACCGGCGTGATCGCGCGCGATCTGGGCGGCGGGCGGACCGCGCAGGCGTTCGCGATGCTGGCCGTGATCGTGGCCCCGATCACGCTCGCGCTCGATCACTACTACTCGATGAACAGCTTCGAGCAGCTGCTGTGGCCGCTCGCCGCCTGGCTCTCGCTCCGCGCCCTCGAGCGCGGGCGATCGCGCGACTGGGCGCTGCTCGGCGGCGCGCTGGGGCTCGGTCTGCTGAACAAGATCAGCATGTTGTGGTTTGGCTTCGGGCTCGCCGTGGGCCTGCTTTCGACGCGCGAGCGCCGATCTCTCGCGACGCCGGGCCCATGGCTCGCGCTCGCGATCGCGGCCGCGATGTTCGCGCCGCATGTGGCGTGGCAGGCCCGCTCCGGCTGGCCGATGCTGGAGTTCATGCGAAACGCCACGGCGAACAAGATGGTGGCGGTCGGGGTGCCGGGATTCATCGGGAATCAGATTCTGCTCATGAATCCGTTCTCGGCCCCGCTGTGGCTCGCGGGATGGGTCTGGCTGTGCCGCTCCTCCCGTGCCGGCAGCGATCGGGTGCAGGCCATCCTGTTCCTCACGGTGGCAGCGCTGATCGTGGTGGCGGGAAGGAGTCGCGCGAGTTATCTGGCGCCCGCGTATCCAATGCTGCTCGCGGCCGGGGCGGTGGCGCTCGAGCGGGCCACGGCCCCGGGCGGGCGGCGCGTGCTGCGCGTGCCGTATGCGCTGCTGCTGGTCGCGCTCGGGGCGGTGCTGCTGCCGCTCGCGTTGCCGGTGCTGAGCGAGGCGCGGCTGATCGGTTACATGGATCGCATCGGGATTCACCCCCGGGGAGAGGAGCGGCACGCGTACGGCGCGCTGCCTCAACAGTACGCCGACATGCACGGCTGGGAGGCGATGGCCGACAGCGTGGCCTCGGTGGTGTCGCGCCTCAATCCCGACCAGCGACGTCACGCGCTCGTGTACGCCCAGAATTACGGGGAGGCGAGCGCGATCAACTTCTTCGGCCGCCGCCTTGGACTGCCGCGCGCCATCTCGGGGCACAATAATTACTGGCTGTGGGGCCCGGGGCCGGCCGACACTCGGGTCGTGATCATCTTCGGAGGACGGCGCGCGGATCATCTCGCTTCGTTCGAGAGCGTGGATTCGGTTTCGGTTTTTCATGCTCCCTACGTGATGCCCTATGAAGACGGGCAGACGTTATTCATCGCGCGCCGGCCGCGGCTGCCGCTCGCCGAGCTGTGGCCGAGGGTCAGGAGCTACAACTGATGGGGCGATCGCGCCCGCGTTTCCGGGTCGCACAGGCCGCCTTGCTTCCGTTCGCGGCCGCGATGGCGGCCGGCGATCTGGCCGCCGCGCGTCATCGCGCACGTGCGCGAGATGCATCCCGACCTCGCGGTTTGGATGGTGGAGCAGGGTTACGGCCGCGTGCTCTCGCGGCCCGGGCTGGGAGCGGCAGCTGGTCAGCCACCTCAAGGGCGCGGTGCGCCTCGGCGCGTCGCGTCGCGAGATCGCCCAGGCGTGGCGGATCGGACGTGCTCTCGGCAGCGATGGCGAAGCCTGCGCCCGGGCGTGGCTCGCGGCGTTCGGCGCCCACGCGGTCCCGGCGCGGGCGCGGCGCTGAAGCCAGCCGCAATTCTGCGATCCGGACGCAACGCGCGCGCGTTCCGCGCATCGAAGGGGCACCGTTCCCGGTGGCATTGACCACGCCCGCGCCGCGCCCCTAGGATGCTGTCCATGATGCGCGTTTCCCGATCCGTTCACGGTTCCCCCCGCCCAACGCCCCGACCGCGCGGGACGTGTTGACCTTGACGCGTACGCTGTCGGTGCGCGCGCGCGTGCCGATGCGCGCCGGGTCGGGCCCGGAGCGCTTCGTCGATCCGCTGCTCGACGACCTTGCGCGTCGCGGGCCCCTCTCTCGCGAACGATTTTCGACTCACTGGGGAGATCCCGCGGCGCTGGCCGCGCTCGCCGATCGCAAGAGAGGGCCGCTCGCCGCGCCTCTGCTCGAGGAATTGACGGCGTACCATCGCCGGCTGGGGGCCTCGCCCTGCTCGCTCGCGGCGCTCGACCGGCTGGGACGCGGCGAGGTGGTTTGCGTCGTGGCGGGACAGCAGCCGGCGCCGCTCGGCGGTCCGCTCTATTCGCTCCACAAGATCGCGGCCACGGTGGGGATGGCGGCCGACTTCACGGCGCGCACCGGCGCCGCGTGCGTCCCGCTGTTCTGGATGCACGGGGAGGACTCGGACTTCGCCGAGATCCGCACCGTGACGGTCGGCGACGCCGCGCTTTCGCTTCACGATCTAGAATTGCCAGCTCTCGCGCATCGCGACGGCGGCCTGGTGGGCTCGATCGCGCGCGACCCGGTCGCGGGGATCGAACGCCGGGCGATCGATGCCTGGAGCGCGCTGCCCGGCGGGCCTCAGTTGGACGCGCTGCTCGCGCGCATCGGCGGCGTGGCGCGGGACCTCGGCGAGACCATCAGCGCTCTGATGCTGGAACTGTTCGCGGAGCAGGGGCTGGTGGTGGTGGATCCTCGCCTGCCCGCGTTCCGCGCCGCCGCGCGCGTCGTGATCGATCGCTATCTCGCGCGGGCCGATTCTCTCTCGGAAGCCGCGCGTCACGCCGGCGCATGGCTCGAGCCGCGGATCGGACGCCGCCCGCTCGCAGATGCGTCGCTCGAATCGTTCGTGTTCGCGATCGAGGACGGGAAGCGCCGCAAGATCCCGCTCGACGAAGCGCGATCCGCGGGCGCGTCCCGCACGCTCGCTCCGAGTGTCGCGTTGCGGTCCGCGGTTCAGGACGGCGTGCTGCCCACGGTCGCGATGGCGTGCGGTCCGGGCGAGGTCGCCTACCTGCTTCAGTTGCGCGAAGTGTTCAAGGGCGTGGGAGTGGAGCCCGCGTGTCCGGTGCCGCGGCTGGCCGTGACGTGGCTGCCGCCCGCCGCGGTCTCGCTGATCGAGCAGTCGGGTGAGGATGCGGCCACGCTCATCTCGGGCGCCGACGCCGCGATCTCACGGCTGGCCGCTCTCGCGGTTCCGGCCGCCGCCCGCGAAGCTCTGGCCGAAGCGCATCGCGCCGCGCTCGAGGGGCTCGCGCGCGTGAGCGAGACGGCGCGCGCGGTGGATTCGAGTCTTCCGCAGATGGTGGAATCGGCGCGCGCCAAGATCGACTTTCAATACCAGCGCCTGAGCGAGGGGCTGGCCGGCAAGGTGCAGAAGAAGCTCGAGCGCCTGCATCCGGAGTGGCCCCGCCTGCGCTACTACCTCCGGCCGGGGGACCGCTGGCAGGAGCGGAGGCTGGCGTCGCTCGAGCCGGCGGCCTACCGCGGCCTGGCGGTGGCGGCCGAGACGTGCGAGCTCGCTCGCGATCACGCGGAGCGCGTGGCGCGCGGCGAGCTCGATCACATCGTGGCGGATCTGTGATGGCGGCCGATGCGCTGTTCTTCGGCGCGCATCCCGACGACATCGAGCTCACTTCGGGCGGGCTCGCCGCGCGTCTCGCCTCGCACGGGCATCGCGTGGTGCTGGTCGACCTCACGCGCGGCGAGGGTGCGAGTCGTGGAGTTCCGGAGCAGCGCGCGCGCGAGGCGGCTGAAGCGGCCCGGATTCTCGGCGTCGCCGAGCGCGTGAATCTGGGCCTCGCCGACTGCGGACTTTCGAGACACGACCGCTCGCAACTCGCGTTGATCGTGACCTGCGTGCGGACGCACCGGCCGGCGCTGGTGGTGGCGCCCGACCGGGACGACGCGCATCCCGATCACGTCGAGGCGCATCACCTGGTGAGCCGCGCCTGCTACCTGGCAGGGCTCGCGCGCTATCCCGCATCGGGAGAGCGCCACCGTCCGGCACGGCTGATGTACGCGCTGTATCGGGGCGCCGCCCGTGCCCAGCTGGTGGTGGACGTCACCGGGGTGTGGGAGAAGCGGCAGGCCGCGATCGCGGCGCACGCGAGCCAGTTCGATCCGGCGGCGGGGCCGGCCACCTACCTGACGGATCCGCTTTTCGCCGTCGAATTGGAGGCCCGCGCCCGCATCTGGGGCGCCTCGATCGGCGCGGCCTTCGGAGAGGGCTACCGCATGTGCGGCCCGGTGCCGGTCGCCGACGCCCGCTCCCTGCTCGCGCGCGTCGCCGGAAACGACCGATGAACGCGCGCCGCGGCGATCGGGCCCCCGCGAAGCGCACGGCGGCCGCGCGGACGCGCGCGACCGCGAAGCGTGCGCCGCTACAGCGCGAGGCAAAGCGCAAGGTCAGGGGCGCGGTCAAGCGCGCCGGAAAG
Organism: Candidatus Eiseniibacteriota bacterium; assembly: GCA_016178685.1. Lineage (GTDB taxonomy): Bacteria > Eisenbacteria > RBG-16-71-46 > RBG-16-71-46 > RBG-16-71-46 > JACOSU01. The sequence continues at coordinate 13,129 of JACOSU010000090.1, forward strand.
CCGACCGCGAAGACGCAGATCGTTCGCACATCGCGCGTGCGGCGCCGCAGGCTGGGCATCACGTGCTACTCGCATTTCGGCGGCAGCGGCGTGGTGGCGACCGAGCTGGGTCTCGCGCTCGCGCGCCGCGGCTACGACGTGCACTTCATCGCGAACCGCCTGCCGTTCCGCCTGCGCACGTTCGAATCCAACATTTTCTTTCACGAGGCGACGCCGGCCAGCTATCCGGTGTTCGACCAGGCGCCCGCGAACCTCGCGCTCACGACCAAGATGGTCGAGGTGGTCGAGAACTACGACCTCGACATTCTCCACGTTCATTACGCCATGCCGTTCGCGGCCAGCGCCTACCTCGCGCGCCAGCTGCTGCTGCCGCGCCAGCTCGGGGTGGTGACCACGCTGCACGGCACCGACATCACGCTGGTGGGCCTGGAACCGGCATTCTTCCGAGTGACCCAGTTCAGCATCCAGTCCAGCGACCGCGTGACGGCGGTGAGCCGCTTCCTCAAGCAGCGCGCCGAATCCACGTTCGGCATCACGCGTCCGATCGAGGTGATCTACAACTTCGTGGACCCGGACGTGTTCGCGCCGCGCAAGCGCGCCGGACTGCGGCTGGCCTCGCCCTCGACCCGGATTCTGATGCACGCGTCCAACTTTCGTCCGGTCAAGAACATCCCGGCCGTGATTCACGTTTTCGCTGAAGTGCGGAAGCGTATGCAGGCGAAGCTGGTCATGGTCGGGGACGGGCCCGAAAAGGCGGGCGCCGAGCATCTGGCTCGCGAGCTCGGCGTGGAGCGCGACGTGCTCTTCCTCGGCAATCAGGATTGCATGGAGGAACTGCTCCCGCTGGCCGATGTTTTCCTATTGCCGAGCTCCACCGAGAGTTTTGGCCTGGTGGCGCTCGAGGCGATGTCGGCGGAAGTCCCGGTGGTCGCATCAAACGTCGGCGGGCTGCCCGAAGTCGTGGAGCACGGCGTGACGGGATTTCTGCACGACCCCGGACATCTGGGCGGATTCGTCCAGTCGGTTCTCAAGCTTCTGACCAACGAACCGTTGCGCCGGGCGATGGGGCGGCGCGCGCGACGCGAGGCGCGCCGGCGGTTCGATCCGCACGAGATGGTCGGGCGCTACATTCGCGTGTACGAATCCCTGGGTTGATCGCATGCTCGGAAGACCTCGACGTCTGGCGCTCCTCGCCGAGGGAAATTTCACGACCCTCGATGCGAAGACCGCAGTGGGCATCCTGCGCTACCGTCCCGAAGAGGTGGCGGCGGTGATCGACTCGACGCGCGCCGGCCAGAGCGCGCGGGAGTGCGTCGGCACCGGCGGAGCCGTTCCGGTGGTGGCGGATGTCGCGGGAGCGGCGATCGCAGGCGCGGACAGCCTGCTGATCGGAATCGCCCCGCAGGGAGGCGCACTCCTCGAGTCGTGGCGTGCGACCGTGCGCGACGCGCTCACGCGCGGGTGGGACGTGCTCGCGGGACTCCACGCATTCCTCGCCGAGGACGCCGAATTCGAGGCGCTCGCGGAATCGAGCGGCGCGCATCTCCTCGATGTGCGGCGTCCGCCGCTCGCGCGCCCGCTCGCGTGCGGCCGCGCCGCGCGTCTTCGCGCGCTGGTGGTTCTGACCGTCGGCAGCGACTGCAACGTCGGCAAGATGACCACCGCGCTCGAGCTGCGCGGCGAGCTGCTGGCCCGCGGCGCCCGCGTGGCGTTCGTCGCGACCGGCCAGACCGGGATCTTCGTGGCCGATCGCGGTGTCGCGATCGACGCGGTGCCGGCGGATTTCATGGCCGGCGCGGTCGAGACGCTGGTGCTGGACGCGGCGCGCGAGGCGGACTTGATCCTGATCGAGGGACAGGGCGCGCTCCATCACCCGGCGTATTCGGGCGTGACGCTCGCGCTTCTGCATGGCGCGGCGCCCGCCGCGCTGGTGCTGTGCCACGAGGCCGGCCGCGAGCGCCTGCGCTTCCCGGACGAAGCCGGAGTCGGGCGCGGGATTCCGCCGCTCGATGAGTTGCGGCTCGACTACGAGCGCGCCGCGTCGTGGGTCGCGCCGTCGCGCGTGCTCGGGATTTCGCTCAACACGTGCGCTCTCGAGGAACGCGGTGCGCGCGAAGCCTGCGCGGCGGCCGCGCGCCGGGTCGGCGTGCCCGCGACGGATCCGGTGCGATTCGGTTGCGGCGCGCTCGCGGACGCGTTGCTGCATGCGGCCGGCGAGCGAAGCCGGGCAGCGGTCGGGGACGCGGCCTCGGTGCGGGGTGCCGCCGTCCATGGAGGGCTCCATGCGCCTCACGCATGAACCGCTGCCGCTCGAAACCGTGTTCGAGTTCCGCATCGCCCACCGCGGAGCGCGCCTCGGCCACGAGAACGTCCTGGTCCGGCTCGAGCACGAGGGCGTGACCGGATTCGGCGAGGCGGCGCCGTCCCATTACTACGGCGAGAGCCGCGCGCTGGTCGAAACCGCGCTCGAGACATGGCGCGGCGCGCTCGGCGAGGATCCGTTCGCGCTCGAGGCGATCTTCGCGCGGATGGAGGCCATCTTGCAGGGCAACCGGGCGGCGCATGCCGCCATCGACAGCGCGCTGCACGACTGGATCGGCAAACGGCTCGCTCTTCCGGTCTGGAAGTGGCTGGGCCTCGATCCCGCGCGGACGCCGCTGTCGTCGGTGACGCTCGGGCTCGCGGCGCCCGGGGAGATGGAACGAAAGCTCGAGACCGTCGCCGATTTTCCGATCCTCAAGATCAAGCTCGGCGCGCCGGGTGATGTCGAGAGTCTGCGACTCGTCCGTTCGCGCTATCGCGGCGTCATCCGGGTCGATGCCAACGCGGCGTGGAACGCCGCCGACGCGGTCCGCGTTCTGCGCCGGATCGAGCCGTTCGAGATCGAGCTGGTCGAGCAGCCGGTCGCGCGCGAGGATCTCGACGGCCTGAGATGGGTGCGCGAGCGCGTCGGCATCCCGGTGTTCGCGGACGAAAGCGTCCACCGGCTCGGCGACATCGCGAATCTCGCGGGGCGCGTGGATGGCGTGAATCTCAAGCTCATGAAGACCGGCGGCCTCCGGGAGATGCTGCGCATGATCCACGCCGCGCGTGCGCACGGACTCCAGATCATGCTCGGCTCGATGGTGGAGTCGAGCCTCGCGCTCTCGGCTGCGGTCGGCTGCGGCACAGCTCGCTCCGCTCGCCGACCACCTCGATCTCGACGGTCACTGGCTGCTGCGCCGCGATCCTTTCGAAGGCGCGCCGGGGGAGCGCGGCCGCATCACGCCCGGTGATCTCCCGGGCCTTGGGGCCGCCCCGGCGAGGACCGGCGCGTGACCCTGCAGCTCCGGCTGTTCGTGCTCGGCGTGATCGGCATCGCGGTCACGCTGCTCGCGCTGCACGTGCCGGTCGATCTCGACGCGCGCTGGGGCCACTATCTGCTGTGGATTCTGATCTGCATCGCGTCCGAGAGCATGGTGGTGCCGGTGGTCTCGGGCGAGGGCAGCACCAGCATGGCGTCCACCGCGAACCTCGCGACGGCCTTGCTGTGGGGGCAAGGGCCGGCGATGTGGGTGTGCGGTCTCAGCACGCTGGTGGGCGAACGGCTGCTGGTGCGCAAGAAGCCGTGGGTGCGCGTGCTCTTCAACAGTGCGCAGACCACGATCACGATGGCGGTGGCGACCGCGGCGTTTGCGTGGCTGGGCGGACCTCGCGGCGGCCTGCAGTCGATGGGCGGCGCCCCGCTCGGCGGTCGCGATGCCGTGCGACTGCTGCTGCCGATCGTGGGGCTCGCTTCGGCCTACCTGCTGGTCAGCCGCGGACTGGTTGCGATCGCGGTCGCGTGGTCCAGCGAGCGGTCGTTCGTGCGGGTGCTGCGCGACGACTGGTTCCACTCGGAGCGCCTGATCGAGGACGCCGCGGCGTTCCTGCTCGCGCCGGTCATGGTGATCTCGTACCGCGCGATCCAGTACCCGGGCGTGATCCTGTTCTTCGCGCCGCTCTACATGATCTACCTGTCCTCGAGGCGCTACATCGAGCTGCACAAGACCCAGGACCAGATGGTGCAGCGCGAGCGAATGGCGGCCATGGGGCAGATGGCGGCCGGGATCGGCCACAACATGCGCCAGCAGTTGACCGCGATCAGCGGCCGTGCGCAGATGATCCTCAAGGGCGCCGAACAGTCCTCGTTCGACGCCGCGCCGCGGCACGCGCAGATCATCCTCGAGCAGTCCCACAACCTGAAGCGGCTCGCCGACAGCCTGATGGATTTCGCGCAGACCCGGCTCAAGATCGAGCGCGTCGACACCCACGCCCTGATCCAGCGCGCGATCGAGCTGGCCCGCACGCAGAAGGAGCTGAACGGCGTGGAGTGGGACGTGCGGCTCGGCAACCGCGTGCCCGAGCTGCGCGCCGACCCGGTCCAGCTCCAGCAGGTGCTGCTCAATCTTCTGATCAACGCTGGAGATGCCATGCAGGAGAAGCCGGTGGGGCGCAAGCTGCTGAGCGTCATGTGCGAATGGGACGAGTCCGCGCGCCGCGTGCTGATCCGCGTGAGCGACACCGGCACCGGAATCGCTCCCGCGAACCTGGCGCGGATCTTCGATCCCCACTTTACGACCAAGGCCACCGGCCACGGCTTCGGCCTCTCGACTTCGTACACGATCATCGACAATCACGGTGGAAAGATCAGCGCCCAGAGTCAGCCGGGTCAGGGCGCCACGTTCACGATCGGCCTGCCGCTCGAGGGCCCGGGGAGCTGGAGCTGACGCGCGAAGCGCTCACCGCGCCGCTCTCCACCGCGCGCGAAGCGGCAGGCGGACGCGCGACCGTGTCCCGGGTGGACTTTCGATCCTGCACGCTGCTCGACGACGACGACGCGCAACTCGAAGTCGGGGTGCTCGGGCGGCTGATGGGGCGCTCGAAGTCGCTCGGCAACGCGGTGGTGGTCGGGGATCGCGTCTCGTTCACGATCGAGGGCGATCGCGCGACGATCGTGGAGGTGGAACCGCGCCGCAACGCTTTCGCGCGAAGGGCCTCCGGCGCGCGCCCGGTCGGGCAGGTGGTGGCCGCGAACCTCGATCAGGTCGTGCTGGTGGCATCCGCCTTTCAGCCGCGGTTCCGCGAAGGGCTCGCCGATCGGGTGCTGAGCCAGGCCGAGCATTCCGGCCTGCCCGCGCGCCTCGTGATCAGCAAGCGGGATCTCGACCGGGAACACGTCGCGGCCCGGATCCTGTCCGATTACGCACGGGCCGGCGTTCCCGGCCACGCGGTGTGTTCGCTGACCGGCGAAGGGATCGACGAACTCCGCCACGCATGCGAGACGAGGCGGTCGCTGTTCCTCGGGCACTCGGGGGTGGGCAAGAGCACGCTGCTCAACGCGCTCTCGCCGGGCCTCGCGCTCGCCTCGGGCGGCGTGAACCGCAAGACCGGAAAGGGGCGCCACACCACGAGCGCGGCCTGGCTGCTGCGCCCGCGGCCGGGACTCGAGCTGATCGATTCCCCGGGCGTGCGCACGTTCGGCCTGTGGGGCGTGACGGCACGCGATCTCGAACAGGCGTATCCTGAGTTCCGCCGCTTCCTGGGCTCGTGCCGGTTTGGCGATTGCCGACACGGCGCGGAGCCCGCGTGCGCGTTGCGCGAGGCGGTAGAGCGGGGCGAGGTGTCCGAGCGGAGATTCGCATCGTTCCTGAATCTGCGCGCCGAACTGGAGAGCGAAGAGGAGCGTTCGTGAGCGGTCCATCGCCGTTCAATCCCCGGCTGATCGGATTCGATTGCCCGGCCTGTGAGGCGTTCGCGGACTTGACCGCCGCGCGCTCGACCTGTCCCGCGTGCGCCAAGCCGCTGGTCGCCCGCTACGATCTCGAGCGGCTGCGGGGGGAGCTCGATCGCGAGGATCTCGCGCGCCGCGGTTCCGATCTGTGGCGGTATCGCGCGCTGCTCCCGTTCGCCGCGGATTTCCCCGCGGTGCGGCTCGGTGAGGGCGGCACTCCGCTGCTGCCGCTCGCCCGTCTCGCGGCCGATCTCGGAGTCGCCGAACTGTGGCTCAAGGAGGAGTCCGGCAACCCCACGCAGTCCTTCAAGGCCCGGGGGCTCGCGCTCGCGGTGAGTGGCGCCGTCGCGTTCGGCATCCGAGCGATCGCGCTCCCTTCGGCCGGCAACGCGGGCAGCGCCG
>JACOSU010000091.1 GCA_016178685.1 Candidatus Eiseniibacteriota bacterium
CTCCTGTCGGAGCTCGAGATCGGCTTCCTGGCCGCCCACGCGCCGCTGCTCTGCATCACGGGCACGAACGGAAAGAGCACCACCACCGATCTGGCCGGAGCGCTACTGCGGGCGGCGGGGCGCGAGATCCAGGTGTGCGGCAACATCGGCCGCGCGTTGTGCGATGTCGCCGAGCGCGTCGGGCCCGCCGGGCTGCTGGTGGTCGAAGTGTCGTCGTTCCAGCTCGAAACCGTGGAACGCCTCCAGCCGTTCGTCGCGACCTGGCTCAACCTCACGCCCGACCACCTGGACCGCCACGGCGACCTTGCGTCCTACGGCGCGCTCAAGCAGCGGCTGTTCGCACGGCAGGGCGAAGGCGACTACTCGGTCTGGAATGCCGACGACGCGCAAGTCGTGGCGCGCCGCACCGGAGGAGCTGCGTGGCTCGAGTTCTCGCGCGAGGGCCCGGTCGGTGAGGGCGCCTGCGTGTCGGAAGGACAGATCCAGCTGGCGCGGCGGGGTGGCACCGAGCCGCTGATGGCCGCCTCCGAACTGCGGCTCCGCGGATCGCACAATCTCTCGAACGCGCTGGCCGCGCTCGCCACGGTGATGCCGCTCGAGCCTTCCTTGGCGGCGCTCCGCGCCACGCTGCGCGAATACCGCGGGCTCGAGCATCGGCTCGAGCCGGTGGCGACGGTCGAGGGCGTGGAGTTCGTCAATGATTCCAAGGCGACGAATCTCGACTCGCTCGCGGTGGCGCTCAAGAGCTTCGATCAGCCGGTGGTGCTGATCGCGGGCGGACGCGACAAGGGGCAGGATTTTTCCGCCGCCGCGGATCTCGCGCGACGGCACGTGCGGCACGCGGTGCTGATCGGCGAGGGCGCCGAACGCATCGGCGCCGCCTGGCCCGGCGTGCCGCTCACACGCGCACGCACGCTCGCCGAGGCGGTGGATCACGCCTACCGCGTCGCTCGCTCGATCCCGGGCGGCCGCGGCACCGTTCTGCTGTCGCCTGGATGCGCGTCGTTCGACATGTTCCGTGATTTCGAGGATCGCGGCGCCCGCTTCCGGGACGAAGTGGAGCGCCTGAGGCTCAAGGAGGCCAACGCGTGAACCGCGGTGACCGCTGGCTGATCGTGCTTCC
>JACOSU010000110.1 GCA_016178685.1 Candidatus Eiseniibacteriota bacterium
ATAGCAGGGTGCTATAATCCGCCTTCAAGTTACTGACGGGGGTTGACGGGAAGCGCTGTCCTTTAGATGATTTCCACCAAAACGCAGATTAAGAGCAGTCACATTGAACTGCTCTACCATATCAGCCGCGAGTTGAGCAGCCGGCTCGATTTGCGCGAGTTGATCGAGCGCACCGTGGGTGGCGAACGATGGGTGTCGCTATCGCTGTCGAGGCCAGCGAGCGGGCGGGTCGACGGTTTCGATGTGCACGAGGACGGCCGCCGGATCGAGGCGCGCGTCGCGGACGTGGGGGCCGAGTTGCCTGGCCTGATCGAGCGCGCCCGCCTCGCGGGTTGCGCGATCGACGACGTCGAAGTGCGGCGTCAGGGTCTGCATGAGGTGTTCCTCCACCTGACCGGAAGGGATCTGCGCGAATGATCCCGACGCTGCTGAGAATCAGCCGCACGAATCTCTCTCGCGATCGGGTGGCGCTGATGATGGTGTTCGTGCTGCCGATCGCGTTCTTCTCGATCTTCGCCGCGATCTTCGGCCGCCAGGGCACGGGCGGTGGCCTGCCTCGCGTTCCGGTCGCGATCGTGGACGAAGACGAATCGGAGAGCAGCCGGTCGCTGGTCGCCGCGCTGCGCGCCGATTCGGGGCTGGCCGTGCGCGACGCCGCGAGGGCCGCGGCCGTTGGCATTCACGTGCCGCTCCATCGCGAGCAAGCGCTCGAGATGGTGCGCGGCGGCGACGTCTCGGTCGCGATCGTGTTCCCGCGTGGCTGGGGGCGAACGTTCCCGGATCTCTCGGGCCGGGGAATCCGCGCCGAGATCCTCTCGGATCCGTCCGATCCGATCGCACGCGGCGCCGCGATCGGCCTGCTGCAGCGCGCGGGCGCGCAGCGCCTGGTCCGCGCCGAGCGCGGCGGATCCGCCAGCGATCCGGACAGCGATCAGGCCGGCATGCCCGTCCCGACCGAGGTACGCGAGGTGGCCGGTCCCCAGCGCAGGAACGGCGCGCGCATGGTCTCGTTCTATGCCGCCGGCATCGCGGTCATGTTCCTGCTGTTTTCGGCGGCGGGCGCGGGCGGCGCGCTGCTCGATGAGCAGGACTCGGGCACGCTCGAGCGCGTGCTCGGGACGCGGGTCGGAATGACCGGCCTCTTGACCGGCAAGTGGCTGCACGTCACGCTGCTCGGCATCACCCAGATCACCGTCATGTTCGTGTGGGCGATGCTGGCCTTCCGCCTCGATCTCCTGCACCACCTGCCCGGCTTCGCGGTGATGACCGTATTCACCGCCGCCGCCGCCGCCGGATTCGGGCTGGTGCTCGCTACGCTGAGCCGGACGCGTCAGCAGTTGATGGGTTTCGCGAACATCATCGTGCTCAGCATGTCGGCGATGGGCGGCAGCATGTTTCCGCGTTTCCTGATGAGCCCCGCGATGCAGAAGATCGGGTTGTTGACGTTCAACGCCTGGGCGCTGGACGGCTACGTCAAGGTGTTCTGGCGCGATGCGCCGATCGCGGCGCTCTGGCCCCAGCTTTCCGTGCTGGCCGCTCTGACCGTCGTGTTCCTCGCCACCGCCCGCCTGCTGGCCCGCAGGTGGGAGGCGGCGTAACGAGCTCCGGCGGCTAGGACCGCCCGCGGCGGAGACCGCCGGTGGACGCTTGCAAGCGCCGGACCTCGTCGCGCCCGGCCTCGCCGGTTCCCGCTCGGGACGGCCCGCGGCCCGGCCTCGTGATCGAGGCGGCCGACCTTCCAATCCTCCGGCTCCGCCTTGACTCGCCGTCTTCCGCTCCCGTAAGCTGCCCCGTCCCAACGAAGCGACCTTCCTCCATTTCCGAGGCTGTCCGCACATGAAGCGCACGTATCGTCCCCGCAACCGCCACCGGAAGAAGACCCACGGCTTTCGCCAGCGCATGAAGACCAGGGGAGGCCGCATGGTGCTTGCCGCGCGGCGTGCCCAGGGTCGCAGGCGCCTCACCGTTTCTTCGGCCTGAAGCCGCTGCTCCCTTGCAGCTGCCTCTCGTGATCCCAGCGCCCGCACCCGGGCGCCGGTCCTTCGCGCCCCGGATGCGGTCCGTCACGTGGAGTGCCATGCCTTCCGCATCCTCCGAACGCTTCGGTCGCGACCGTCGCCTGCGGTCCTCGCGCGACTTCGAGGCCGTGAAGGCGCGCGGCACCGCGCTTCGCGGCCGGCACTGCCTGTTGCTGGTGCTCGCTCAGCCGGGTGAGAGCACGCGCGTTGGATTCGTGGCCAGCAAGCGCGGCGTGGGTGGCGCGGTCGAGCGCAATCGCGCGCGCCGACGGCTGCGCGAAATCGTGCGCCGGCGCTTTCCTCGTCTTCCGGTGGCCGGCTACTGGATGGCGCTGGTCGCGTTTCGCAGCGCCCTGACCGTGACGCATCAGGAGCTGGCGAGCGACGTGGAACGCCTGCTGGCCTCGTGCGGAGCGCTGGCGCCGATCGAGGAGCAGGCCACTCCCTGATGCTCCGTCCCCTCGTGATCTTCGCCATCCGCACCTATCAGAGGCTGATTCCCGCCCACTACCGTGGGGCGTGCCGCTACCTGCCCACCTGCTCGGCTTACGCGTGCGAAGCGGTCGACCGTCACGGCCCGCTCGCGGGCCTGTGGCTCGCTCTCCAGCGCGTCCTGCGCTGTCATCCGCTCGGATCGAGCGGCTACGACCCGGTGCCCTGACGATGGATCGGAGGACACTCGTCGCGGTCGGGCTGTGCGTGCTCCTGCTCATCTTCTATCAGCCGATGCTGCGCTGGATGGGGTTCGGAGCGTATCTCGATCGCGGCGCCAGTCGCCATGCGACAACCGACACGCGCGGGGGATCGTCGACCACCGGAACGCCTGCGGCCGGTCCCATGGGCGGCGCGGTCTCGACCACGCCGGGTGGCACACTAGCCGCGAACGACACGACTCCTGCGGCCGGCGGCGCGACGATCGCCGGCGGTTCCGCGAGCGGGACGGCTGCCGCGGGCGGCGGTTCGCTCGCGAGCAACCCCACGAGCGCCGGCTCCGCGGCGGGAGCGGTGCTACGAAACGCTCCGTTCCAGGCGCACGGCGCCGCGATCGAGCACTCGTACGAGATCGACACTCCGCTCTATCACGCGCGCTTCAGTGATCGTGGCGCGCGCCTGGTCGCGGTCGAGATCAAGCGCTACGCGTCGGCGCTTGGCATCTCGCAGATGGAACACCGTCGCGGGCACGTGAAGCGCGGCGAGGATCTGGCACCCGGCGACCGCGTGGTGCTGGCGGGCGGCCCGCTGCTCGCCGTGGACCTCGGATCCGGCGATGCGCTGAAATCGCTCGAAGGCGCCACGTACGCGGTCTCGGAGAGCGCCGACGCCTCGGGCGCGGTGCGTACGCTCACGTTCGAGGCGCGCGACAGTTCGGGGCTCGAAGTGCGGCAGACCTGGCGCGCCCGTCCCCAGAATTACGCGCTCGATCTCGAGGTCGAGATCCACGGCGTGCCCGAATCGATGCACCTGTCCGACTGGTCGCTGACGCTGCGATCCTGGCCGCTCGTGACGGAACGCAATCTTCAGTCGGACCAACGATCGCTCAAGGCGAGCAGCATGCTCGGCGATGACGTGCACAAGGATCAGGCCCATAGCCTGCTGCGTGGCCCGAAGTCTTACGACGGCAACGTGGTGTGGGCGGCGGTGCAGAACCGCTACTTCGTCAGCGCGGTCGCGGTGACGGACGGCACGGCGCGGGGTGTGGTCGAACGCGCCGAGATGCGTCCGCTCACATCCGATCAGCTTCGCGTGCTGCCGTCCGGCACCAGGAACGAGCAGGATGTGGCGATCAACTCGTTGCGAATGGCGCTGCCCGGCGATACGCATCCGGTCCAGCGCTTCGTGCTGTATTTCGGGCCGGTCGAATTCTTCCGGCTCGCCGCGCTCAAGGTGCGCCTCGAGCGCGCGGTCGAATTGGGCTGGACCTGGGTGCTCCCGTTCAGCCGTGCTCTGCTGCAGCTTCTCAAGTGGCTGTACGGTGTGGTCCCCAATTACGGCGTGGCGATCATCCTGCTCGCTACGCTGGTGCGCGTGGTGCTCCATCCGCTCAACATGACGATGATGAAGAGCCAGCGAGCGCTGGTGAAGCTTCAGCCCGAGATGGAACGCGTGCGCGCGAAGCACAAGAGCGATCCGCAGGCCATGAACAAGGCGATCATGGCGCTGTACAAGGAGAACAAGGTGAATCCCGCCGGCGGCTGCCTGCCGACGCTGGTGCAGATGCCGTTGTTCTTCGCGCTCTACAGCGTGTTGTTCAACGCCATCGAGTTGCGCCAGGCCCCGTTCTTCGGTTGGATCAGCGACCTTTCAGCGCCCGATCTGGCGCTCTCGGCCGGGGCGTTCCCGATCCGCCTGCTGCCGCTGCTGATGGCGGGCTCGGGTTTTCTGACGCAGGCCTTGACGCCCACCGATCCCAGCCAGAAGCCCACCATGTACATGATGAACGTCATGATGCTGGTGTTTTTCTACAATCTGCCCTCGGGGCTGGTGCTGTACTGGACGGTGATGAACCTGCTCACGGCCGCCCAGCAGTGGCTGGTGCTGCGCCAGGATGACGGTCCAGGCGATGCGGCGGTAGAGGTCGTGAGCCCAGCGGCCGCCCGGCGGGCTCGAAAGGCATAGCCACATCCCGTGGTCACGGAGACCACGGCAGGGTAAGCTAGGGATTCCGATCAGCGTGGCCCTTGATCCGCGCCGCGGATCTCGAACCCCGGACCCTCCACACGAGTCGCATGGGTCCGGACCGCTCGAGAGCGACGCCGCACGCCACGCACGTTTTGGTTCGCGATCCCGCGACGTCCGGCTCACGCTCACGCATCGCCGGCAACCTCGCGGCACTCGAAGAGGCACACATGGCACCTGCGACACTGTTCACTGGCAAGACCCTCGAAGACGCTGTCCGAAAAGGTCTCGAAGCGCTGCGTATCTCGCGCGCCGAGGCGATGATCACCGTGATCGAAGAAGGCTCCGGAGGATTTCTCTGGATCGGATCGCGCCCTTATCGCGTGCGCATCATGGCGCGCCCGGGCGGAGCGATCCGCGAACCCGAGGAACGAGAAAGCGGCGATGCGAAGGGGCGCCGCGAGCGTGGCGCCCGCGCGAGGAGCGGTGGTGATCGCACCGAGCGCGCCGGGCGCTCCCCACGCGGAGCGCGCACGGAACGGCCGGAAGGTGG
>JACOSU010000044.1 GCA_016178685.1 Candidatus Eiseniibacteriota bacterium
CGGAGCGCAAGGGTGGGCGGCTCGTCCCCGGGGACGACGCGATCGACGCGCGCTTCTTCGCCCTCTCGCGCCTGCCGCGATCCATCGCATTCGCGGCGCATCGCCAGGCGCTGCGCGAAATCCGCCCCGCGGCGGCGCGCGCAAGGCGACCTGCCCGGGCGTGATTTATTTCGAGCGCTGCGCCGAGGCCGCGTTCGCGATTCTTGGCGACCCGCTCCAGGCCGCGGCGCGATGGCCGGGCTCGTGATTCCCCGCGATCAGCTCCAGGCCGCGGCGCGCCGGGTCTGCTCGCGCCCGATCAGCATCATCGCGAGCAATGAGCCGGCCAGCAGGGCGCGGTCGAAATCGAGATCCTCGAACGGCTCGCCATCCGCCCGATTGCTCAGGTTCAGGACTCCTGCGAGCTGGTTGTTGTGCACCAGCGGAACCGAGATGAAGGAATCGGAGTTGTAGGCGTCCTGCCCGGTCGGAGACACGCATTCCGCGTCTTCCCGCACGCGCACGAACAGCGGCTTGCGATTGTGCGCCACCCACCCGGCGATCCCCTGTCCGATCCGAACCTTGACTTTCGCGGCCACCGCAACATCGATGCCGCGCTGCGCCGAGATCTCGAGCGTCTCGCCGGCCCGGTCGAGCCGCATCAGGCTGCAACGCTCGATGCCGAAATGTTCGCAGAACCACGACACCATGGTGCGCGCGAAGTCCTCCTGGTCGTGTTCTTCAGACAGCACCCGGAACACTTCCTTCAGGAACTCCACGGTGTGCTGCGTCGCCGAGAGCCGCTGCTGCGTCGCGGTCAGCTGGGAGTACGCATCGCTCAGGTGCTGCGTGGCGGCCGCGGACTGCTCCTCGAGAGCGAACAGCGTGCCCTTCACGCGCTCGAGCTCCTGCCGGTACTGGCCGGAGTTCTTGTCGAGCTGTTCGATCTGGCCGGTCAGCGTCTCGAGTTTGCGCGCCTTGAGCTGGTTGTCCTCACGCAACTCTTCGCCCTGAACACTCAGCTGGCGAATTCGCTCCTGGAATTCCGCCGCCGCCGCGCGCGTCTGGCGCTCGTGAGTGATGCCCGCCGGCCGGGCGGTCCGGTAAAGATGCTGTGCGAGCGCCAGCGCCGCCAGGCTCTTCACGGGAATCATCTCGCCCACCATCTTGCTGCCGAACGCGGCCTTTTTTTCGGTGGCGATCACCAGCAGCGCCAGCACGTCGTCCTGGTCGGCCAGGGGCATGCACACGCACGACTGCCAGTTCGCGACCGGCGTCAGGTGGCGCAGCTGCGCCGCCTCGGTCAGGTCGGGCTCGTAGCTCGGTGAGGCGTGGAACAGGTTCGCGAGCAGCGAGCGGCGGTCGGTACGATTGAAAAATGCACTGGGGTGGAAGAATTTTCGCACGAGCCGCGGCGGCAGCTGGTCGATCGGCACCGTCAGATCGCGTCGCTTGAGCCGATGCCCTTCCCGTTCGTAAACATTCACGAGCGCATCACGGCTGACCTCGTAGAACGCGAGCGACGCGCGCCAATCCGGGCGCATGGCTTGGAGATAGCCGAGAAACTCGAAGACAACCGCCTCGGTGTCGCGCGAGCGCGTGAGGCGCTCAGAGATGTCGCGAAGATCGAACTTGGACACGAAGTTCTCCCGGTGAAAGTCCTTCGACACAGAGGGGCCCACGCGGCAGGCAAGGCCTGTGCCGGGTCCAGGGCGGCGCCCGCTCCGCTCACCGCGCGGCGGTGATGAGCGCTCGAAATCCTTCCGCCGATGGCCGGCCCATGCGAAATGCACGACTCTCGCCCCCCGCGCCGCGCGTGATATTGTGGCTCGAACGCGACCGTCCCACGCAATCCCGGAGACCCCCATGCCCCAGCTGATCGCCGATCGTGCCGTTCTTCGCATGACCTCAGAGCTCGGCCAGGTGATGGCCGCCGCGTGCGCGCGCGAACTGGCGGGCGAGCGCGTGCTGCACCTGGAGCGCGGGGAGCCGGACTTCGGCACGCCACCGCACATCGTCGAAGCGCTGTCCACCGCGGCGCGCGCCGGGGAAACGCATTATCCCGACGCTCGTGGCACGATTCAGCTGCGCGAGGCCCTGGTCGAGAAGCTCACTCGCGAGAACGGCATCGCGTGCCACCCAGACGATGTCGTGGTCACCGCGGGCGGGACCCACGCGCTGTTCCTCGCGTTCCAGGGACTGCTTTCCGGCGGCGAAGAGGTGCTGGTGCTCTCTCCACACTGGATGGCGATCCCCAAGCTCGTGGGGTTCGCGCACGGTGCCAGCTACCGGACCCTGCCCGCGTACCTCGAGCTCGGCGCCGAATCCATCACGCCGGCCGACTTCGCGGCGCGGCTGCGCGACGCGCTGCGGCCCGGGACGCGCGGGATCTACGTCAACACTCCGAACAATCCGACCGGCGTGGTGCTGTCGTGGACTCAGCTCGAGGCGATCACCCAGGTCGCGATCGAGCGCGACCTGTGGGTGATCAGCGACGAAGCCTACGAGCACCTGCTGTTCGACGGGGCGAAGCACGTCAGCCTCGCGTCGCTGCCGGGCATGCCGGAGCGCACGCTCAGCGTGTTCACGTTTTCGAAATCGTATGCGATGACCGGGTGGCGCGTGGGATACGTCGTGTCGCCACCGGCGTTGCGTCCGGTGATGGGGCCGCTGCTCTCGTTCTACACCACGCACGGCGTGTTCCCGTCGGTGCAGAGCGCCGCGCTGGCCGCTCTCCGTGGGCCGCAGGATGCGGTCGAGACCATGCGCCGCGCGTATCAGGAGCGCCGCGACCTGCTGATCTCGGGGCTCGAAGGCCAGAGTGCGATCCGGATTCCGCGGCCGCTCGGCGCGTTCTACGCGTTCGCCGACGTGTCGGGTGCGCTCGCGGCGCGAAATTCCGAGGCGTTGTGGGCGCTGGTGCACGACTGGCTCTCGCTCGGCGTCGCGGTGCTGCCCGGGATCGCGTTCGGTCCGGAGTACGTGGACCGGGTGCGGCTTTCGCTCGCGACCCGGCGCGAAGACATCACCGAGGCGGCAAGACGGCTCCAGACGCAATTCGCCGGAGCGGCCCCGCGCGGATCGCGCTGACGGGCCCGGGGCAGGAGGATCGCGTGGGCTGGTGTCCGGAGTGCGGGAAACGCTACGAAGCGGCGGTCGCCGCGTGCCCGCGCTGCCGCGTGGTGCTGAGCGAGGCGCGGCCCGCCGACAGCGACGCGCCGGTCGTGGTGCATCGCGTGCCGGACGCCGCGGCGGGCGCGCTGCTGGGAGGCCTGCTCGAACACCACGGCATCCGCGCCGTGCTGCGCAGCGCGATGCTCCCCGGTTACGGGACGGTGCGGCGCGACTGGGGGACCAGCGCCTGGGGAGAGATTCTGGTGCCGCGCGAAGAGGCCGAGGAGGCGCGCGAGCTGATCGCGGATTATCTGGCGGCGCTCGAGAGCGGCGGCGCGGTCACCGATGAAGACGTCGAGGATGCGGCTCCCGGCGAGCCGTAACCCGCGCGTCGCGAGGGCGTGAAGCTCTCGCGAGCAACCCGCCATGGCGCGGGCTGTCCCGCGCGGATCAGCGCCGGGGCCCGGGTTTTGCGGACTGCGCCTGCTCCGTGACGTCGATCCCGACCTCGGCGTCCTCGTCATCCTCGGGCACCTCGATCACGAAATTCCCGGCCACTCGCTGCGGAAGGATCACGCGATGCAGCGCGATCGAGAACACTTCGTCCATGGTGTCGACCGGCACGATCTCGAGCCGCTCGCGCACGTCGGCCGGGATGTCGCCGATATCCTTCGCGTTGACCGCCGGAATCAGCAGGACCCGGAAGCCAGCGCGATGAGCGGCGAGCGCCTTCTCGCGCAGCCCGCCCACCACCAGCACCCGGCCGCGCAGGCTCACCTCGCCGGACATCGCGACATCATGGCGGATCGGACGGTCGCTGAGCACCGAGGCGATCACGAGCCCCACGGTGATGCCGGCTGACGGACCGTCCTTCGGCACGCCGGCGGCGGGGAAGTGGATGTGAATGTCGAATTGATTGAAGGCCTCGGCGTCGATCTCGAGCAGGTCGGCGCGGGAGCGCACGTACGAATGCGCGGCCTGCACGGACTCCTTCATGACCTCGCCGAGCTGTCCGGTCGTGACGACGCGCCCCGAACCCGGCATCTTGAGCGCTTCGACCACCAGCACCTCGCCTCCCGTCGGAGTCCACGCCAGCCCGGACGCCACGCCCACTTCGTCGGTCTTCCCCACCATCTCGGGGGTGTAGACCTGGTGTCCGAGATAATGTTCGAGCCGGTCGGTGGTGACGCGATGGCGGCGCATGTCGCCGGTGGCGCGCGCCCGCGCCACCTTGCGGCACACCGTGGCGAGCTGGCGCGACAGACCGCGCACGCCGGCCTCGAGCGAGTAGTAGCGCACGATCGCGCGCATGGTGTCTTCGCTGAACTGGATGTCGCGCGACGACAGGCCGTGATCGTGCAGCTGCCGGGGCAGCAGGAAGCGCTGCGCGATTTCGATTTTCTCGTCCTCGCTGTAGCCCGGGACCTCGATCACTTCGATGCGTTCCTGCAGCGAATCGAGCACCAGGTCGAGATTGTTCGCGCACAGCATCAGCACGGCGTGCGACAGGTCGATCGGGATGCCGAGGTAGTGGTCGGTGAAGTGCGACGCGCTGTCGGTGTCGAGCAGGTCGAGCAGCGCTTCGGCCACCCCCAGTCCGCCCTCGCCGACCAGGCGGTCCACGCCATCGATCATCAGCACCGGATTGCGCGTGCCCGCGTCCCGCAGCGCGCGCGCGATCTTGCCGGGCTGCGCGCCCGGAGAGGTGCGGCTGGTGCCGCGCAGGTCGGACGCGTCGCTGGTGCCCGAGACGCTGATACGAATGAACGGACGGTTCAGCGCGCGGGCGACGGCCGATCCGAGCGAAGACTTGCCGGTGCCGGGCGACCCCACCAGGCACAGGGCCGGGCCCGGTAGATCGGGTTTGAGCCGGCGCACCGCGAGGTACTCGACGATGCGCTCCTTGGCCTTGAACATTCCCAGGTGGTCGTGTTCGAGCACGCGCTCGACATGACGCAGATTCGCGTCTTCGCTGGTGACGCTGTCCCACGGCATGGACCACAGGCACTGCAGGTAGGCGCGGACCTGCGCGGCCTCCGGGGAACCCCCCGGCAGACGGCGCAGGCGATCCATTTCGCGTTGGGCCTGGCGGGCCACCTCGAGCGGCCAAGACGCTCCGGGCGCACTCCCCGGAACCAGGCGTTCGCCCTGGCGCTCGATCGGCGCCGCGAGCGCGGCGCGAGCGCGGAGCGGGCGGCTCTTTCGATCGGGAATCGAGCGGGATCTGGCTGGTCGGGTCATTCGAATCGCTCCGTGGTGCGCGGGTGGAACGACGTATTGGAGTTCGAAGCCCCTGGAGAGACGGTGGGACAACCCTTTGGATTAGCAATTCGCTCGCCGGAAGCCGGCGCCACCGAAAAAAGATCCGGCCGGCGAGGGCAGATTGTTGTCGGCAAATGACTTGAGGCGAAATGAAGCGTGCGTGCGGGGCTCTGCGGCGTGGATCCGGGTGCCGAGTATGGAGTCCCCCTTTTCCGGGGGTGTAAAAAACTCTATCAGTCCGGTAAATTCCACCCGGCCTGACCGGGGTGGCGGGGGGCCACCCTGGATTCCAGCCTCCGGAAAACATGAAGCCCCGCTCGCTCGAGCGGGGCTTCGGCGTTCCGATTTCTGAGCGATGATCAGCGGTAGATCGTTTTGACCTGTCCCCAGGTCGAGCTCCTCGCTGGGGTCACCTGGTAGCACGCGTCGCTGAACGTGGTGCCGACGCCCAGGTTGTCCACCGAGTACATCAGGCTAGCGGTTCCCACGTAAGCCGGGCTCGCGGGCAAGGTGGACGCCGCGTCGCTCTCGCGCAGCCCGAATCCCGAAACCGCGAGCGCCGCAATCGCAGTGTTCGTATTCGTCACGCTCGTGCTGGATTCGGTGACCGGGTTCACCCACAGCGTCGAGGAGTGCGCCACCGGATCGTAGTTGATGACGATGTAGTACCGCGTGTCGTACAACAGCGTCGCGGCCGACCAGGGCGTTACACCCACCGTGGTGCTGGTGCTCGAGTGCGAGATTCCAAACGTCCACCCGCCGCTAATCGGCAGCACGTAGACGCGCGAGACCAGGTTCGTGGTGCCGCCATCCTTCAGTTCCGCAAAGTAAATCGGCTTGGGCGCCGATGTCTGGGCCGCAATCGACACTTCGAAGCAGGCGTAGGTCTTGCTCGTGGTTGGCTGAGCCGTAAACAACTTGTGGTCGTCCGGCTGGTTGGTGCCGATGCCGACGGCGCGGCCGGCAGCAGAGACCTGAATGTCGGTGCCCACACCGCTGTAGTTCGCCCAACCGCCATTCCCGGCGAGGTTCCCTGCGGGGTAGGTAAAGCTCTCGCTCACGAGCACGGTCGCCGATGCGGTGCTCACGAACGCGGCACAGAGGGCCAGGGCAAGAAGACTGGTGGCGATCTTCATCACGAGCAATCCGGGGGTAATTCTCCTCATGACGATCTCCTTACGGGGGTTTTTCCCAGGCTACGATGAATGGATTGGCGGGTCTCGGCCCGTAAGTTTCCGAACCGGCGTTGCGCGTGCGAGGGGGACTTCAGCTGGTTCGCGTGCGGCCAGCGGGCCTCGAACTTCACCGTCCTCCTGGAAGGAGGTCGAGCCGGAGTGATGCCAGACAAGGATCAACCAGCAACCCTGCTCCGATAACAGTAGCCGATCCGCAGCCGACTTCACAAGCTCTGAATGAGGCTCAACGAGTTGTCATCATGATTTTTAAGGGTCAAAACCGCCGCTGAGGACCCCCGCTGGCGGCCGACATGGACGCGTACATCAAGGAGACGCCGACCGCGCCCCGAAACACCTGGGCTGGCCGTCCCATCGGGGGTCCGGTGTCCTGGAGCACGGGAGCAGGGGCTCAGATTGGGGGAGGACCGGCACCCCCGGGACGCGCTAACCGGTTGTCTTCCGGGCTGATTCAGCGGATCCGCGCCCCCCGGCCCGGACCCAGGCGTGCACCGCGCTCGCCACCAGGAACACGGCAAATCCGCGCGCCAGGATGGTCTGCGGGATCAGATGTGCACACCAGGCGGCGAGCGGGCCACCCACGGCGGCACCCACAGCCAGCGTCGGGACCAGCGGCCAGGCCACGTTTCCGTGGCGGGAATTCTCGATCGTTCCGACCGGGGCCGTCGCCAGGATCATGGCGAGCGAAGTGCCCTGGGCAATCCGCTGCGACATCCCGAGCAACAGCGTGAACGCGGGAACCGCGATGATCCCGCCGCCCACCCCCATGAATCCCGCGAGCAGTCCGGCAGACGCTCCGATTCCGACGCCGAGGCCGGTTGAGGCGAGGCCGGAAGGCCTCCCGAACGCTGTCCCCGACTGCGGATGCCAGAGCAGTCGCAGCGCCACCACGACCAGGAAGATCGAGAACGCGCGGGTGAGCGCCGCCGAGGACAGACGGTTCGCGAGCCGGGCCCCGATCCGCACCGTGAAGATGCTCGCCACGCCGACCGGCAGGGCGACTTCCCATGCCACGCTGGACCTGGCTCCATAGACGACGAGCGAACTGACCGCGGTGGCGCCGACCACGGCCAGCGACGTGCCGTGCGCGCGGTGCTGGCTCAGCCGAAAACGCCCGGTCAGAAGCGGCACCAGAATCATTCCTCCGCCCACGCCCAGCAGACCGCCAGCGACCCCGGCGGTCAACCCGCTCAGCAGGGCCGCGACGCGATCGCGAGGCGACACGGTGGGGTCAGGGCTGGACGAGGCTGGCGGAAGTCGCGCGCTGAACCAGGCGCACGGTGTCGGCGAACCGCGTCGCCCCGGTCGGCGCTCCCAGCACCACCGCGATCAAATCGCGGCCTTCGGTGCGGATCCAGGTCGCGAGGCAGTAACCCGCTTCACTGATGAAGCCGGTCTTGCCGCCCAGAATTTCGTAGCGGTTGCCGTACAGGAGGCGGTCGGTGTTGCGGATTGCGTGCGCCCTGCGAACGCTCGTGAACTCGTATTCCCGCGTCGTCGTGATCTCGTGGATCAGCGGAAAGCCGGCCGCGGCGCGCAGCATGCGCGCAACATCGGCGGCGGTCGAGACGTTGTGTTCGTCGAGCCCCGTGAATTCCACGAACCGCGTGTGATTCATCCCGAGTTCGAGCGCTTCGTGGTTCATCCGCGCCAGATAATCGTCGGGAGCGAGGCCCGACTCGCGGACGAGCACGCGCGTCGCACAGTTGTCGGAGCACATCAGGCTCATGTGGAGCAGGTCGAGAAGCGCGACCGATTCGCCGACCCGCAACTGGGTGTGGCCCGCGCCCTGGCGGTCGTCCGCGCTCACCACGACGTCTTGGTCGAGGTCGGGCTTCTGATCGAGAAACACCATGATCGTCATCAGCTTCGAGAGGCTGGCGATCGGAACCGAGACGTCCGAATTCTTGTCGAACAGCACCTCGCCGCTCGCGGGATCGATCACGATCGCGCTGCGCGCCCAGCACCCGCCCGGCGGCAGGCGCCGATGCCGGTGGTGATGGGTGGTCCTGTGACTCGAAGTGGAGTGAGTCGAAGACTGCGGGTGGGTGCTGGCCGAGGCGATCGTCGTGATCGCACACGCCGCCAGACCGGTCAGGAGCAGGGCTCCCAACGCGCGCGGGGCGCGAAAATGCATGTGCCCTCCAGGACGCTCCGATCGAGCGATCAGCCGATCCATCCATGGTATCGGCAGAATGACTCCAACGACTTTAGCGGTTCATCCCGCGCCAGGTCAATTCAAGAACGCGTGAAAGCTGGACTACACTGGGTCGCGCATACGACCGACAACGGGTGGATCGGGCGATTCGTCGTCCGGGCCGCCGCTGCCCGGGACGCGCATCATCTCGCGATCCGCGTGTCGGCCTGAACCAGAATCGGGGCCCGGAACATCGGCCCCGCATCGAGGATTGAGGAAAACGAATGGCGTCGCCCCCCCGGCCGTCGGACGCGGTCGAGTTTCACTCCGAGATCGCGGCGGACTTTCATGCGAGCTACCGATCGGACGCCAATCGCCGCGAGCGAGTGAGGGTCTGGAGCGCGCTGCTGGATCGTCACGCCGGCGGCGCGCGGTTCGCCTACGACTTCGGTTGCGGCAGCGGGGTCCTGGCCTGCGAGATCGCGCGTCGCGGGATCGAGACCGTGGGCATCGACGGCGCCACCGGCATGTTGCAGATCGCCGAGCAGGCCGCGCGAAACGAGGGCCTGACCAACCTCAGCTTTCAGCGGCACCGCCTGCCGATTTCCGACACCAGCGGTTTCCGTCCGGCGGACATCGTGATTTCATCGAGCGCGATCGAGTATCTCGATTCGATCTCCGAGGCGCTCGCATGCCTGCGCGACCTGACGAAGCCGGGAGGCGTAGTGATGGTTTCCGTTTCGAATCGCGATTCCGTGAGCCGCAAGTTCGTGCGCTGGGTCCATCGCCTGACCGGACAACCGAGATACTTCGGGCTCCTGCGCCACTTCATGACGAGCGAAGAGCTGCGCAACGAGCTTCGCCTGGCTGAGCTGGCTTGTGTCGAGCACACCTATTTCGGGCGCGCCGATCGGTTCAATCGGGCGCTGTCGGTCATCTTGCCGCCGAAATATTCGAGCAACATGATCCTGGCGGTCGCGAAAAGGGCGTGAGGGCGAAACCTGGCTGACGCGGGCATGCGAGGTCAATTCGGGAGGAGCGTCCTGCTGTGCGGTGCAGCTTGCGGTACGGCATGGATCCACGGCACCCGGGCAGGCGAGCGCTTCATTCTATGATGACCATTTTCCGCGTTGCGGATCGGTGCCCGGCCTCGAGCCGGTAGAAGTAGACGCCGGGCTTCCAGTGGTTGGCCTGCACCGGCACGTCGTGCCGACCCGACTCCTGGACGACACGGTCGAGCAGCGTCGCGACGTGGCGACCCTGGAGGTCGTAGATCAAGAGGGAAACGGGCGCCGCCTGCGGCAGCGCGTAACGGATGATCGCGCTGGATCGCGCCGGGTTCGGGAAACTCTGGGCCAGCGCGAACGGGGTAGGCACTGACACGGGCTCTGCGGCGGGCGAGAACGCCGCCAGCCCTACGGCGGGCAGCCCGCCGGCTCGCGAGAACCCGCCGCCGGCGTAGACCGTGTTCCCATGCGCCGCGAGCGACCAGACGAGGCCATCGGCGCCAGGATTCCAGTCGGTCGGGAGCCCGATCGACGTGTCCACCGCTGCCAGGCAGATGCGCGGTTCTCCGCCGACCCCGCTGAAGTTGCCACCGACATAAAGCACCGAGTCGAGCATAGCCAGGGCATTCACGCGTGGATAGGCGAGATACCAATTCGTCAAAGTCGGGTGCCAGGCCGTTGCCGATCCGGTGGCGAGGTCGAGCGCGGCGAGCGAGCTCCGGGGCTGGCCACCGATTCGCCCGAAGGCTCCTCCGACGTAAATCGTGTTGCCATTCAACAGGACCGCATCGATCGTGCCGCTGTCGGTGTCGGGATCCCAGGGTGCCAGTGCTCCGGTGGTAACGTCCACGGCGGCGATTCCTCGCCGCTGCTGGCCGCCCATCTGCTGAAAGATTCCACCGAGGTACATCGTGTTCTCGCTGCGCGCCATGGCGAACACCGGCCAGCCCGCGTTCGGATCCCAGGGCATCACCTCGCCCGTGGCCGTGCTCAAGGCCGCCGCGTAGTTTCGCGGCTGTCCCCCGATCTGCGTGAACTGGCCGCCCGCGTAGAGCGTGTCGCCTTGCAGCAGAAGGACCCCCGCCAGCGAGTTGGCCCCGGGATTCCACGCTGTGACTTCGCCGTTGATCGTATCGAGCGCGGCGAAGTACCGGCGCGGTTGAGGATCGCCGCCGATGGTTGCGAAGTCGCCGCTCACGAACACCCGGTCCCCGCTCACCGCGACTGCGGTGCAAATAATGCCATCCGGATTGGGGTTCCAGGGCCTCACTGCCCCTGTCGTCAGATCGATCGCAGCGATCCCCGCCCGGTGTTTCCACTCGCCCAGCAGGCTGAAATACCCGCCGATATAGACCGTGTCGCCCTTCACGGCCAGGGCGTCAACCTCCAGGTCGGGTTTCGGATCCCATGCGGCTACCTTTCCGGTTTCTCTGCTGAACGCGGCCACGAACGGGTGAGACTGTCCGGCGACGGTCTCGAAGAAGCCACCCATGTAAATTGTGGCGCCGCTCACCGCGAGCGCGTTGCAGAGTGGAGGCGGGAACCCCTCATACCGCAGGCCCAGGCTATCCGGCTCCCAAGCCAGAGCTTCTCCAGTAACGACATTCACGGCGGCGAAGCTGGATCGGCTCTGTCCCCCGATCTGCGTGAAGTTCCCAGCCACGTACAGCGTGTTGCCGACTAGGGCCATCGCGCGTATTTGAGGCACAGGCACGTAAGGCACATACATCCCGCTCGCGTGCGCGTCGAACGGCAGAACCTGGGCGGTGTGGACGTCCAGTGCAGCTAGGAAGCTCCGAAAGTTTCCGGAGATCCAACCGAACCGGCCCGCCACGTAGAGTGTGTCTTCGCGGACCAGCATGGCAAGCACGGGACCCCCGGCCAACACCGCTTGCCACGGCTTCACCGCCCCGGTTATGGCATCCACCGCCGCGAGCTTGCTCCGCGCCTGGCCGCCGATGCTGTCGAAATCGCCCCCGGCGAACAGCGTGCTGTCGTGAATCGCCAGTGGCCCAACGAACCCGTCCACATGGGTACCGGGATTCCAATCCAGCACCGCCCCGGTTCGGCGATCCACGCAGCCGATATTCATTCGCGCCTGGCCGCCGATCTCTCGGAACGAGCCGCCCACGAAGACCCGGTCGCCCCATACCGCCATACCCGAAACCGAGGGAGGATTGATGTAGCCCGGCGACCCAGTTACGCTGGGATTCCAGTCCGAGACGGTTCCGTCGGCTCGGATTTGCGCGAGACACGAGCGTGGCTTCCCCGCCACCCCCGTGAACTCGCCCCCGATGTACCAGCCACCCGACCCATCCGGGACGATCACGTAGACGAAGCCCGCCACCTTGGGAAAGGGTTTGATCGGCTCGCCGGTGGCCGCGTCGATCGGCACGCAGCCACCGCTGTTTTCTCCCACCGAGCGGAACGAGCCGGCGATGTAGAGCGTGTTTCCCGCACGCGCAATGCCGAGCACGTTCCCGTTCGCACCCCACAGATTCGGGTCCGCCACGGGCTCCACGGGAGCCAGGGTCGTGCGGGAAAGGATGGAAGGCGCTGTGGACGATACGGGCAGGATCGGCTCCGCACCGGCCCGCCGATGGAGGCGTGAGTCGCCCCGCGAGCATAGCGGGGGACGACCCAGCGGGTCGCGCAATTCAAAAAATCGGGAAGTGTCCCCGGGCGGCGGGCGCCACATGGACAAGCTCTCGCCCGGGTACGCCGCAGCGTTCCCAACCCCTGCCGCAAGCAGGCCGACGCTGAGCAAGATGCAGAACTGGACCTTCACCTTCTGACCTCTCCGCCTAACGACTCTTAGGGCATTTGTCCGGTGAGTGATTTCTTACCGGCCCGCCAGCGTCTCCGGTGGGCTGTTCGCGCAGCTTTC
>JACOSU010000098.1 GCA_016178685.1 Candidatus Eiseniibacteriota bacterium
CCAGCGCCGCGTCATCGGCTCCGCGCGCCATCGGCCCCAGCTTGTCGAGCGACCAGCACAGCGCCATCGCGCCGTGCCGGCTCACGCGCCCGTACGTGGGACGGAGCCCGGTCACGCCACAGTAGGCCGCTGGCGTGAGGATCGAACCCGAGGTTTCGGACCCGATCGCGAACGGCACGCAACCCGAGGCCACCGCCGCGCCCGGACCGCTCGATGAGCCGCCGCTCCAGAACTCCGTGTTCCACGGCGTCAGGCCGGGTCCGGTGAACGAAGCGTTCGCGTGGTTGTAGCCCATGCCGCCTGCGAGTTCGACCATCGCGAGCTTCGCGACCAGGATCGCGCCCGCAGCGCGCAGCCGCTCGATCGCGGTCGCGTCGTAGTCGAACACCTGATCGCGATAGGGCGCCGCGCCCCACGTGGTGGGTACGCCCTTGGTGGCGAGCAGGTCCTTGACCCCGAATGGAATGCCGTGAAGCGGCCCGCGGTGGCGGCCGCTCTTGATGTCGCGCTCGGCCTGTCGGGCATCGGCCAGCGCGGAATCGGAGAGCAGCGTCACGACCGCGTTGAGCTTTTTCCCGGTCGTGGAAAGGCGATCGAGGCTCAGCTCGGTGAGGGCTACCGGCGAGACTTGTTTGGTGCGAACGCGCGACGAGAGTTCGCGCAGCGGCAGGAACAGGATCGAGGGATCGAGCATGGCGGCCTCAGGCCCGGAACGTGAAGTCGGGTTCGTCGCCGTTCGCGAGCTTGGCCGCACGAAGTCGCTGGCCGCCTTGAATGCGGCTGTCCAGCTCGTCGGTCACTTCCTTCATCTGATCGGCGTCGAGATGCTCGCCGTAGCGGCGCTGGATGATACTCGCGAGCGCCTTCGCGTCCTCGGACGGCCCCGCGGGTTTTTCGGCCAGCCCGCTCTTCGCCGAATCGGCGGGCGCGGCAGTCACGGGCGGTACCGGGCTTGCGCCCGCCACCGACTTCGCGGCCTGCGCGATCGCGAGCGCGGGCGCGCCGAGCGTGGTCGAGATTCCGGCGAGGCCGACCAGCTTCAAGAATTCGCGGCGGCCGGAGGGTGCGGGTTCCTGCATGCGATCCTCCAGGATGGAGACGACTGTTGGATGCCGACGCCGCAGCCTACTCCCGAGGCGGCACGCGCGGCAACGGCCGTGCGTA
>JACOSU010000099.1 GCA_016178685.1 Candidatus Eiseniibacteriota bacterium
GCCGGCGGGACGGGAAATGGTGATGCCGGGCGACAACGTGGACCTCGAGGTGGAGCTGATCACGCCGATCGCGATGGAAAAGGAACTGCGGTTCGCGATCCGCGAGGGCGGCCGCACGGTCGGCGCCGGCGTCGTCACCGAGGTCATCGCGTAGGCGGCGGAGGATTTCATGCGCGACCATGTCACGCTCGCCTGCAATGACTGCAAGCGGCGCAATTACATCACGACGAAGAACAAGCGTCTGCACCCGGACCGGGTCGAACAGAAGAAATTCTGCCCCGGGTGCCGCAAGCATACGGCACACAAGGAGACG
The DNA here is from genome assembly GCA_016178685.1 of Candidatus Eiseniibacteriota bacterium. GTDB lineage: Bacteria > Eisenbacteria > RBG-16-71-46 > RBG-16-71-46 > RBG-16-71-46 > JACOSU01. Next base: position 314 of record JACOSU010000099.1, read on the forward strand.
CGCTAGGGGCGGGACTGAGGCAGGCCTGTAGCTCAGCCTGGCTAGAGCACCGGTCTCCAAAACCGGGTGTCGGGGGTTCAAATCCCTCCAGGCCTGCCATGTTCGTGCATCGGGGCGGGGCCGCGGACGGTACGGTGCGAGGCGGGGCGGCACGAGAGGTATCGGAATGGCGTGGACGCAGCAGCTCCGTGAATTCGTGAAGGACGTGCGGGTCGAGTCGACCAAGATCAGTTGGCCGACGCGCAGCGAATTGCGGGAATCCACCTCCGTGGTGATCGTGACGGTGTTGCTCGTGACGCTCTTCGTCGGCGTGGTCGATCAGGGGCTGACCGTGCTCGTGGGGCTGTTATTCCGCTAGCCGGCGCGGGAGAGGGGCTGAGCGATACCGCCCACAAGGAGACGGGAAGTGCCATGACCAAGAAGTGGTACGTGGTGCATACCTACTCGGGTCACGAGAACAAGGTGAAGACGAACCTCGAGAAGGCCATCCATTCGGCCGCGCTCAAAGACCAGTTCGGCCAGATCCTGGTGGCGACCGAGGAATTCGTCGAGATGAAGGACGGAAAGCGCAAGACGTCGAAGCGCAAGACGTTTCCGTCCTACGTGATGATCGAAATGGAGCTCAACAACGAGACGCGCCACCTGGTGCAGAACGTGCCGGGCGTGACGCGTTTTATCGGCTCCGGGCAGAGCGCGATCGCACTCAAGGAAAACGAAGTGCGGCGCGTGCTCGGCCAGATGGAAGCGACGAAGTCGAAGCCCACGCCGACCGTGTCGTTCCGGGTCGGCGACCACGTGCGCGTAGTGGACGGGCCGTTCAGCGCCTTCACCGGCGTGGTGGACGAGGTGAACGGCGAGCGAGGCAAGGTGAAGGTCATGGTCAGCATTTTCGGCCGGGCCACGCCCGTGGAGCTGGATTTCTTGCAGGTGCAGCCAGTTTAGGGAGGATGCATGGCCAAGTCCATTACGGCCGTGGTGAAGCTGCAGTGCAACGCGGGCAGCGCCACGCCCATGCGCTCGGCCTTGGCCTGGTTGGCCCTATTGAGCCATTCTCCGAGAGGCTTGAGGTCGACGGGCGCCTGTCCGTTGGGCTTGGCCACGATCAGCTGCGTGCGTCCCTCGGGCAGCGACTTGAAGCTCATCTGCAGCGGCTTATTGTGCGCGCTCGCCGGCCCCCCCCAGCTCGAGAAGACGTCGCCGCCTTTGATGCCGTCCGCGCTGAAAATGAAGACGTCGTCGAGCGTCTTGGGGTCGGCCCCCTCCTTGAGAAGCCGGGCCTTGGCCTCCTCCGAAAGCCCGGTCCTCGCGGATTCGACCTGCTTGCGCGAATCAGCGACGGCCTTCTCGAACTCCCGGGAGTTCTGCTCCCGGAACTTGGGATCGTCGAGGGAGCGCGTGATGCCGC
>JACOSU010000100.1 GCA_016178685.1 Candidatus Eiseniibacteriota bacterium
CCGGATCTCGATGTGGTGCCCGTTGGCGAGCGCCTTGGCCACCGCATTGAGAAACGAGTCCACGGTTTCGGCGACATCCTTCTTCGTCAGACCGGTGCGCTCGGCGATCTGATCCACGATATCCGCCTTCGTCATCACATCCTCCTCGTGCCGGCGGGTCCCTCATCAGGGACTCCGGGGCCGAACGGCCAGCCCGCTCCGCGCAGGCTAACAAGGTGGTGGAAAACGTGTCAATCAGTTTTTGGACAAGACGTTGCGCGATTCTCAGCTTTCCCTACGCCCGAGTCGGGCCGGACCCATGGCCAGGTTCGCCACCGCGGACTTGATTCCGGGGCGGGCCGAGAGCCCCGCGGCGCGCCTCCTCGATGGCGTGGATTTCGGCCTCGAACTGGAGCGCCGCGAGCCGGGGCCGGCCCTGGGCGGCCTCCGCCATCCACTCGCGCGCGAACGCTCCGCTCCTGATTTCCTCCAGCACCTCGCGCATCGCCTTGCGGCTGGCCCCGCCGATCACGCGAGGCCCCCGCGTCAGGTCCCCATACAGCGCGGTGCCGCTGATCGAGCGGCGCAGGCCGGCCACGCCGCGCTCGTGCAGAAGTTCGGCCAGGTAGCGGAGCTGGTGCACGCATTCCAGGTACGCGAGCTCGGGCGCGTAGCCCGCCTCGACCAGGGTCTCGAACGCCGCCGTGACCAGCGCGTTCATGCCGCCGCACAACACCGCCTGCTCGCCGAACAGATCCACTTCGGTCTCATCGCGCACCGTGGTCCGCCACAGGGGGCCGCAACCCGCCGCATGCGCGTAAGCCTCCGCGCGCTCGAGCGCGCGACCGCTCGCGTCGTGGTGCGCCGCCACGTACGCCGGCAGCCGCCCGCCCGCCGCCGCGACCTCGCGCAGCACGCGGCCGGGTCCGCTCGGTGAGACCAGAACCACATCGGCGTCGCGTGGAAACCCGAGGTCGCCGTAGACCAGGTTGAACCCGTGCGCGAACACCAGCGTGACGCCCTCGCGGAGAGAAGAGCGGATCGCGGGCCACGCTTGACGCAGCGCTTCGTCGGGGAGCAGCAGGGCGACGCTTTCCGCGAGCGCGGCGGCCGCGGGCGGCGGGAGCGTCTCGAAACCGTGAGCGCGCGAGCGCGATTCGGCATCGCGTCCCTCGCGCGCTCCCACCACCACGTTCCATCCGGAGTCGCGCAGGTTCAGGGCCTGCGCCTCGCCCTGGTGACCGAAGCCGATCACCGCGACGCGGCGAGGCCCCGCGTCGGAGCTCATCGCCCCTCGCGCTACTTCTTGCCCGATGGAGTGGCGGTGGCGGGCGCCGTCGAGCTCCAGTCGGACTTGCCGTACAGGGTTCCACCCTGGAAGTGGAAGGCCTGGTTCTTCGACCAGTAGAACCACGTTTCGATCTTCTGCTGATCGACTTCCCACGGCACCACCTGCTCCGGCGTGCCCATGCTCGCGAGCGTGCGGGCCGCCACGCTGCCGGCCGGAGCCGCTTTCGCGGCCGCCGCGGCGTCCGCGACCGGCTTTCCGTTCTGAAGCGCGAGGTACACCATCAGCTCCTCGGTGGACTTGGGATTGTTGCCCATTTTGGTGTAGACCGCGCCCAGCTGGCGATGGAGCGTCTTGTTCTTCGGATTCACGACCACGGCGGGTTGCAGAACCTTGAGCGCCTCATCGAATTTCTTCTGCTCCGACAACGTCTGAGCCAGCGCCGATGTCGCTTCGATGTCGCCCGCCCTGCGCGTGAGGCACACCTTCCACTGCGCTTCGGCCAGCGCCCATTCGCCGGCGTTCTGGTACGAGAGCGCCGAGTTGAACGGCAGATCGGCGTCGGTGGTCTTGAGCGCGCCCGCCTTCGCGTAGGCGTCCGCCGCCAGCTTGTAATCGGGCTTCGCCGCATCGCCTCTGGCCTCACTCGCCCGCTTGAAATACGCGTCCGCCTGTCCCAGGTGCAGGTCGGCGTTTTCGGGATCACCCTTGATCAGGTCCGCGTAGTAGGCGATCGCCGCGTCGTACTTCTTCTGCTCGATCAGCTGCCCGGCGTAGTTGGCGCGCACGCTGCGCAGCGCGAGCGCGAGGGTCGAGTCGCCGGGCGCGATCTTCAGCCCCTGATCGAAGACGGTCTCGGCGGTTCGGTACTCGCCCAGGTACGCGTAGACCGACCCCAGATTGCGCAGGGTCTGCGGATTGCCGGGCTTGAGCAGCGAGGCGCGAGTGAAGCTGGTGATCGCCTGCTGGCAGTTCCGGGCGGCCTCTTCGCGCAGGATCTTGTCGGCGTCGGAGGCGGGCGCGGCGTTGTAATCCGCGCAGGCCTGGGTCGCCGTGTTGAACTTGGCGATGCCGTCGTTGAAGCGATTGGCCCAGTACGAATCGCGGTTGTTCGCTACCCACTCGGCCTTCTTGGTATCGCCCTTGGCCCGGAGTCCCGCGCTCGCCCTCTGAAACGCCACGCCCGCCGGGCCCGCGCTGTCCACTTCGGCGTACGCCCAGCCCAGGTAACCCATCGCTTCGAAGTCTTCGGGATTCGCCACCTCGCATTGCTGGAGCTGGTCCACCGCCTTGTTGATCTCGCGCCGGTAATCGTCGGTATTCCCCTTGTCTTTGTCGTGCATCGCCTGCACCACATACTGGATTCCCCCCGCGCAATGCTCGTTGCGAGCCGCGGCGAGAGAGGCCAGACAGAACGAGAGGACCGACGCCAGGGCGACGCCGGAGACGATCGAACGGACGGTCACGGACTCCTCCTTCTGGTGGATCAGGTCAGGCGATTCCCGTTCACCATCAGGCCGAACGAGGTCCCGAGGAACTTGGCCGCCTTGCGCGAAGCCAGCATGCGGGTCATGAAGATCTCGAAATACTCCATCACCTGCGAAATGCTGGTGTCGACGGTGAGTTCGAGGACGATCTGCTTGTTGCCCTCGTCCACGTTCAGAAAACTCTTCGTGACCGCGTAATTGACGCGGTCGTGGATGTCGAACTTGATCATGTCGGGGTTGCGCACGCGCGTGCGGTGCACGTCGCTCTTGTCGGCCAGGATCACGGCGGCGGCGACCGGGGTCACCGGATCGCCGTCGTTCTCGTGGTGATTCCCGATCGCGCCCATCACTCGCACGATCTCGAGGTCCGGCATGTCCATCGCGGTCAGGATCTGCATCGCCATCACGCCGCCGGTCTGGGCGTGACGATCGCGGTTGACGGCATTTCCGATGTCGTGCAACAGGCCCGCGATCCGCGCCAGCTCGGCCTCGCGCTCCGGATACCCGAGACGCTTGAGCACGTTGTACGCGATGTTCGAGACCAGCGTCACATGGCGCTCGCCGTGCTCGGTATAGCCGATCTCGGCCAGCGCCTCGTCGGCCTTGCGGATGAACACCTTGACGCGCGGATTCTCGGCCACCATTTCGGAGGTGACGAGCGTCCCGGCGGATGGCGCGGCGCCGGCCGCGACCACCGGAGTCTGGGGATGCCTGAGCATTTGCAGGACCTCGGAATGCGGGAAAGATGCCAGGCGGGGGACGCATTTCGGACCCGCCGAGCCCGGCGAATCTAGGCCCGCAACGCGAGACGCGTCAAGCCGGTGCGGGCGCGGGCCGGGCCTCGGGTCGCGCCGGCCGCGGGGCGAAATCCGCGGCGACCGTGTCGCTCGCGCGCCGCGGTGTGGCGGCGGTGCGCGGGCCTGGAAGTCCGACGTGCGGGTCGTCGGTTCTTCGCTACAGCACTTCGACCGGATCCATGTCCGCGGCAACCGTCACGCTGCGCGGCAGGCCGCGCTCTTCGCAGGCCTCGATCGCGCGCAACGCGGCTTCGCGCAGGCGCGAGGCATGTGCGCCCTTCAGCAGCAGGTGCCAGCGATGGCGCCCGCGCAGCCGCGCGAGCGGCTGGGGCGCCGGTCCCAGCACTTCGACGCCCACGACCGGCTGCTCCGCGAGCGCGGCCGCCGCGGCATTCGCGACGCGTTCCACTTCGGCGACGTCGGCCCCCGCGAACCGCAGCGAGAGCAATCGTCGATAGGGCGGATAGCCCGCTTCGCGGCGTTCTTCCAGCTCCCGATCCAGAAACAGCTTCGCATCGTGCAGCGCCGCCGCGGCGATCGCCGGATGTTCCGGCGTGCAGGTCTGGACGAACACTTCGCCGCGGATCCGGCCGCGACCCGCCCGGCCCGACACCTGGACCAGCAGCTGGAACGTGTGCTCGGCCGCGCGAAAATCCGGCAGGTGGAGCGCGACGTCGGCATCCAGCACGCCGACCAGCGTCACGCGAGGAAAGTCGAGGCCCTTCGCGATCATCTGGGTGCCGACCAGCACGTCGGCCCCTCCGTTCGCGAACGCGCGCAGCACCTGCTCGGGCCGTGCGCGCGCGCGCGCCACGTCGGTATCGAGCCTCAACACCCGCGCGTGGGGAATGCGCGCGGCGAGCTCGCGTTCGACGCGCTGGGTGCCCGCTCCCGACAGCCGGAGCAGCGCGGCGCCGCAGCTCGGGCAATCCGGCGTGGCGCTCGCGCGATGGTCGCAGTAGTGGCAGTGCCATTCGCGCGGCGAGACGTGCAGCGTGAGGGAGATGTCGCAGCTCGGGCAGCTCGGGACGAAGCCGCACGCGCGGCATTGCGTGTGATGCGAGTGGCCGCGCCGGTTGAGGAACAGGATCGCCTGTTCCCTGCGCTCGAGGCGCTCCGCGAGCGCCGCCATCAGCGGCCGCGACAGCATCGAGCTTCCGCCCTCCTCCCGGCGCAGATCCACCACGTGCATGCGCGGCAGGGCGCGCTTCTCGATCCGCTCGGGGAGCCGCAGCAGCGCGTACTTGCCGCGCGCGGCGTTCGCGAGCGATTCGAGGCTGGGCGTGGCCGAGCCGAGCGCGACCGGAATTCCCAGCAGCTGCGCCCGCCGCACCGCGGTGTCGCGGCCGTGATAGCGCAGCTGTTCGCTCTGCTTGTAGGCCGGTTCGTGCTCCTCGTCCACCACGATCAGGCGCAACCGCGGCAGCGGCGCGAACACCGCGGAACGAGCTCCGACCACCACGTCGAGCGCGCCGCGGCGCGCCAGCTCCCAGTTGCGCCGCCGCTCGCCGAGCGACAGGTACGAATGCAGCACCCCGATGCGCCCGCCGAAACGCGCGCGGAACGCCGCCACCACCTGCGAACCGAGCGCCACTTCCGGCACCAGCACCAGCGTCTGCCCCCCGCTCTCGCGCACGGTCTGGGCCAGGCGCAGGTAGATCTCGGTCTTGCCGCTCGCGGTCACGCCATGCAGCAGGAACGGCGCGAAGGCGCCGCGCTCGACCGCCTTCGTGATCGCGGTGACCGCCGCGCGCTGCGCCGGCATCAGCGTCCGCCGTTCGGCGAGCGCGAGCCGAATCACCGGATCCTCGATCGCGCCGCGCCGTGCCCGGCTTCCCGCGAAGCCCTCGAGCCCGCCGGGCAGCGTGGCGGCCAGCACTTCTCCGAGCGGCGCGAGGTAGTACTCGGCGAGCCAGCGCGCGAGATCCAGCAGGTGCGCGGTGATCGGAGCGCCCGGCTGGACCGCGGCGAGATCCAGCACCCTCTCGAGCGGCGAGCGATCGGACAGCCCCACCACGAAACCCAGCGCGCGGCGCCCGTGAAACGGCACCTGAACCTGGGCGCCGGGTGTGACGCGCGGCGCCAGGTGCTCGGGAATGCGATAGGTGAAGGTCCGCCGCAGCGGCAACGGCAGCGCGACCTCAGCGAAGGCCATGCGTCCCAGGAAGGTCGGAATGGAGGGGTCCAGCGGTGGCGTCGGTGAGCGAAGCGCAGAGATTGGGCCGTCGCGACGAGGACGGCAAGCAAAACCTCTAGGGGGTGCGAGGGCACGCCGGCCCCATGGCCGGCGGACCTCCGAAGCGAACGGGATTCGCCTGGGAGGTCTAGGCCTGCATGCGATTCGAGCTGGTTTGGCCCAGCAACGCGTTGATTCTCTCGACCAGCTTGCGGGGACTGAACGGCTTGGTGATGTAATCGTCCGCGCCGACTTCGAACCCGATCTTCTGATCGACGTTGCGTCCCTTCGCCGACAGCAGGATCACCGGGATGTTCTTGGTGTCGTCCCCAGCCTTGAGCACTTTGCAGGTCTCGTAGCCGTCGAGCTTCGGCATCATGATGTCCAGAACGATCAGGTCAGGATGCTCGGCCCGCGCCTTTTCGATCGCCTGCTCACCATCGAGCGCGGTCAGCACCTCGTATCCTTCCATGCCCAGACTGAAGTCCAAGATATGGACGATGTAGATCTCGTCGTCCACGACCAGGATCTTGCCCTTCGCCATCGTCATCACCTCCCTGCGTTGTGGATTGCCGTCTCGCGTGTCCAGGACCCCAGGGGATCCGAGCCGGAGGCGGCCGCGGCATTCTGCCGCTCGACCGTGGCCAGCGCGTCATCGAATGCGTCCACCACTTCGGGATCGAATTGCCGTTCGCGCTGGCGCAGGATCTCGAGCCGCGCGTCGTCCCGTGAACGGGCGGGCTTGTGGGCACGGCCGATGGTCATGCTCTCCCACGCGTCCACGACCGCGAGAATTCGTGCTCCGATCGGAATCTGGTGCCCGCTGAGGCCGCGTGGATAGCCGCTGCCGTCCCATCGTTCGTGGTGGCAGCGGATCAGGTCGTCGATCGCGGTCGCGGGCAGGAGCGCATCGAGCGTCTCGGCCCCGATCGAAGGATGGCGCGCCAGCAGATCGCGGTCCGAATCGCTGAGCCCGCCACCGCCCTCGGTCACGCTCTCGCCGAGCTGGTTCATGCCCAGGTCGTGCAGACTGGCCGCGAAACCGATCAGACCCACCTCGGTTTCACCGAGCCGCATGGTCCGGGCGAGAGCGCGCGCGAGCCGCACCCGCTCGGGGGCGGCGCGGCGCGCGCGCTCCAGGTGCCGGAGCATCAGGCGCAGCGCCTGCGTGGTGCCCTCGAGCCCGGACTGCGCGCGCTCCACGCGATTCGCCTGTTGCCATGCCCCGGCGATGCGTCGCGAGAGCTGGAGCAGCAGCGCGCAGTCGTCGGGTTCGAACGACCGTTCCGCGGCGGGATCCGTCACGTTGAGCACGCCCAGGAGGCCGTCTTCTCCTTCGATCGGAACCGAGAGGAACGTCCCGCTGCGATAGCCGGCGCGTCCCGATGGACGGACCGGCGAGCGTCCGGCCCGCGGCGAGACCAGCACCGGCCGACGGTGCTCGCTCACCCAGCCGGCCACACCCGTCCCGGACGGCACGCGGGTTTCCCGCACGATGGAATCGTCGAGGCCCACGGCCGCCAGAATCGTCAGGCTTCCGTCGGATTCCTTCGACATCAGGGACACCACTCCAGATTCCATGATTTCCGCCACGATCTCGACCGAGAGTTTCATCACATCTTCCGCGGCCACGCGGCTGCGGGACACCGGCCTCGCCGCCACCCGTTTTTCCGTGCGGCGCGGCAGCACCACCGTGAAGCGCGACCCCTGGCCCGACACGCTTTCCGCGAACACCCGGCCGCCGTGCCACTCCGCGATCGACTTGCAGATCGCGAGGCCCAGTCCGGTTCCGCCGAAACGGCGCGTGAGCGAGGAATCCACCTGATAGAAACGCTCGAAGATCTGGTCCAGCGCGTGCTCCGGAATTCCGATCCCGGTGTCTTCGACCTGAAGCGTGACCTCCCGGTCGCACCCGCCGAGCCGGAACGTCACGGTTCCTCCCGAAGGCGTGAACTTGATCGCGTTGCTGCCCAGATGAAGCAACAGCTGGCGCAGCTGATCACGGTCCGCGTCCACGCGGGTATCGGCGCTGCCGCGCTCGAGCTTGAGTGCAATTTGCCCGGTCTGCGCCACCGGTTGCAGCAGGCGTTCGCCTTCTTCGAGCAGCTGGTAAATGTCCACGCTCTGACGGGTGAGGCGCGCTTGACCGGTGTCGAAGCGGTTCAGATCGAGCACCGACTCGATCAGGCCGCCGAGTCGCTGGCTCTCTTCGTTCACCACCCCGAGGAAGCGCTGGAGCTGCTCATGATCGATCTGGCCTTCGCGCGCGCCGAGCAGCGTTTCGACGTAGGCGCGCATCGCCGTCAGAGGAGTGCGCAGCTCGTGCGAGATGGTCGAGACGAAGTGATTTCGCAGGGTCTGGATCTCCAGCATGCGGCGCCCGGCCTCCTCGATTTCGCGGCTGTGCGATTCCAGCTCGCGATAGAGTCGTGCGTTCTCGATCGCGACCGCGGCGTGATGGCCGAAGATCTCGAGCAGCTCGATGGTCTCGGGGCTCGGTGGGCGCCGGTCCACCGGGTCGTCCACCGAGAAGTACGCCACCAGCTCCCGCGTGCGGTTGAACAGCGGCACCAGCAGGACGTCGTCCTCGTGCCACTCGTCCTCCGCGCGCGGTCCGAGGTCGCGCGTGTACCCGGCGGGCAGCCGGCGACTGAAGTCGTGGGTGTGGCTGATGAAGTACGACTGTCCGATCTTGAATTCGTCCCGCAGCCACGACAGGAATTCGTCGCGGGAGAGATCCTGGGCCTGGAGCGCGGAGCGCGCGTCATCCTCGATGCCGAAGAACGCGCAGGCGCGCAGCCGGCCGGTCCCGGGTTCGCGTATGCGGATCAGGACGATGCGGAACCCAAGCGTGGAAGAGATGGTCTCGGCCAGCCGCTGGAGGACGTGGTCGAGATCGAGGTCGGAATTGATCTCGCAGATGTTCTCGAGGATGCGATGCAGCTTCGCCGCGCGCTGGCGGTTTTGATCCACCTCTTCGAGATAGAGCGCCTTCACGCGTTCGTGCTCGGCCGCCAGTTCGGCGAAACGCTGCTCGAGCGGGCCGGACGCCGGCGCGGACCGCGTCGCGGACTCGAGGGCCGGGGCGGTCGGCGACATCGCCGGGGACGCCGGCGCGCAGGCTGAAGCCGCGGAATTCGGCGCCTGTTGCGCCCGCTTGAAGCGCGTGAGCTCGCGCTGCAGGCGGTCCACCTCGCCGCGCAGGCGGATCTCGTTCGCGCCGGGCCCGGAGGGGGCGCGGGGCTTCATTTCTCGACCTCCTGGCGCTCCAGCACCTGGATCAGCGCTTCGACCACGCGGGCGTCGAACTGGCGCCCCGACTCGCGGCGCAGTTCATCGATCGCGGCGTCGCGCGTTCGCGGGCTGCGGTACGGCCGGCCGCGGGTCATGCTGTCGAACGCGTCCACCACGGCGATCACCCGGCTGCCGAGCGGAATGCCCTCGCCCGAAAGAGCGCGCGGATAGCCGCTGCCGTCCCAGCGCTCGTGATGGCCGAGGATGACCTCACGCACCTGCGCCATGTATTCGAGTGGACGCAGGATCTCGACGCTGATCTCGGGATGGCGCTCCAGTTCTTCGATTTCGCGCGGATCCAGCGGTCGGTTCACCGCCCGGCCGGGCACTTCGGTCATGCCGACGTCGTGGATGCTCGCCACGTAACCCAGCAGGTCGATCTCGCTCTCCGACAGCTCGAGCTGGCGGCCCACCGCTCGCGCCAGGTGAACGACGTCATGTCCGCCCAGCACGCACTCGCGCTTGAGCCGCGTCACGCTCTTCACCGCGCCGATCGCATCCGCGATCAGGCGCGGCGAATCCGGGTGCGCGATCGCGCGCTCGACCGCGCTCGCGACGCGCTCCACCAGCGCCGACATGACCGAGAGATCGTCCTCATCGAACGGCACGTCGGAATTCTTGTTGTTGACGTTGAACACGCCCAGCACTTCGCCCTGCACGCGCAGCGGAGCGCACAGCAGGGACTTGGTGCGGTACTGCGGGTGATTCAGGCGGCGGAAGCGGCGGTCGGTTTCGATGTTGTTGACCAGCAGCGGCTGGCCCCAGGCCGCGACCGAGCCCGCCACGCCCGAGCGGATCGAGGTGCGGCGGCCGAGCAGGCTCTGGCCCTCGAGGCCACGCGAGGCGGCGATGAACAGATCGCCCTGGTCGGGATCCACCAGCATCAGCGAGACGATCTCGGCATCGAGAGCCAACGTCACCATCTCGACGGTGTGGTCGAACAGCTCGCGAACATCCACGCGATTCCACACCTGTCGTGCCAAGCCGCGGGCGCGGGCCGAAGCCATCTGGCGAAGCGGCATGCTGAAGCAGAACCGCGTGCCGTGCGGCTCCACCGCCTGCGCCCAGATCCGGCCTCCGTGCAGATCGACGATGCCGCGCGCGATGGCGAGACCGAGCCCGGTGCCTTCGACATCCTGATCGCGGTTCTGGCGGCTCCGGAAGAATCGTTCGAACACGCGCGGCAGATCCTCGCGCGGAATCCCCGGCCCATCGTCCTTCACGACGCCCAGCCATTCCTCGCCGCGGGCGCGCGCGTGGAGCTTCACGCGCCCTCCGATCGGCGAGAACTTGACGGCGTTTCCCACCAGGTTCATGAGCAGTCGGCGCAGCAGGTCGGGATCGCCCTCCGGCAGCAGCGACGGCTCGAGATCCAGATCGAATTCGACTTTTCGCGCCGCCGCCATGGGCTGCATCGCCTCGAGCGTCTCGCGCACCAGGTGCTCGAGATTCAGGCGCCCGAGCCGCAACGGGCGCTGCCCGGCTTCGAGCCTCGACAGATCCAGGATGTCGCTCACCAGCCGGGTCAGGCGGTCGCACTCGTCGTTGATGATGCCGAGAAACCGTTCACGCGGAGAGTGGGGATTCGAAACGTTGTCGATCAGCGCCTCGGTGTAGGCCTTGATCGCGGTGAGCGGGGCGCGGATTTCGTGCGCCACCACCGACATCATGCCCGAAGAGGACTCCTCGCCCTCGTTCACGCGCTGCTCGAGCCGCGCCGCGCGCTGACGCTCCTCGCGCAGTGTGCGGCGCAGATCCTCGCGGTCCAGCGCGAGCGCCAGCGCGTCGGCGAGCGTGAGCACCAGCAGGCGATCGGTGGCGGTGAACGCACGCGGCGCATCGAACGCGATGAGCAGCACGCCCTGGACCGTGCCACCCGCCAGCAGCGGCGCCGTGACGAGCGCCGCCGGATTCTGAAGCCACAGCCGGGATTCGCGGGCGGCGTCGGTCGATCCGTCGTCGAATGTCGGCGTCTCGCAGCGCATGACGCGCTCGACCGGGCCGCCCTGTTCGGCGAGGTAGGGAGACTCGACGCCCGATTCGTCGAACGCGCGGAGCGCGCCGCTGCGGAGATCCACGCGCAGCAGGCGATAGTCCGTGGCCTCCAGCATCTGGATTGCGGAGGATCCGGCGATCGCGCACGCGGTGCCCAGATCGGTGGTGCTCCTGAGCGCAAGCAGCACCTGCGCCAGGACCGAAAGACTTTCGGCCGGAGACACCTCCCCGGGGCGCGGAGTGCGGGAGAGTGCGACATCCATCGTGGGTTCGGCCGCCGGGCTTACGCCACGTGGCGGTCCACCTCCGAAACGGACTCCGGGGGACGCCGGCGCTCTCCGACCAGGACGCTGCCCGGGATGCCCTTGCCGTGCGCCTTGAGTTCCTGCGCGATGTCGTTCAACTCGGCGAGATGCGACACCTGCATGCGATCCGTGCTGACCAGCGCGATGGTCAGGCTCATGACCGGCACGCGCTCTGTGACGTGACGGCGGGTCAGCACCTCGACGTGCCCGCGCCGGAAGTCGGCCGGATCGTAGAGCTCGGGCAGCGCGCTCGTGAATTCGCTGATGACACGCCCGCCCAGCGCCTCGGCGGACTCGGTCGAAGTCAGCACCACGAAATCGTCGCCACCGATGTGGCCCACGAAGCAGTCCTTGCCTCCCGATTCGCGGGCCGCCGCCACCAGGATGTCGGCGAGCCGGCGGATCGCCAGGTCGCCACGCGCATAACCGTAGTGGTCGTTGAACGCTTTGAAGTAGTCGATGTCGACCTGCATCATCGCGAACGGCGCGTGGCTCGCCATCCGCCGAGAGATCTCTTCGTTGATCGACAGGTTGCCGGGCAGACCCGTGAGCGGGCTCGCGGAGCGCTGCTGACGGCTCCACTCGAGCACGTTGCGCACGCGGAGCATGAGCTCGCGCGCTTCCCACGGTTTCGTGACGTAATCGTTGGCGCCACCGCCCAGTCCCTCAAGCTTGTCCTGGGTCTCGGCCTTGGCGGTGAGCATGATGATCGGGATGTGGCGCGTCGCGTAGGCGGCGCGCAACTCGCGGCACACGTCGTAGCCGTTGAGATACGGCATCATCACGTCGAGCAACAGCAGGTCGGGCAGCGCCTGGGTGGCCATCTCGAGAGCCTGCTGTCCGTCGCGGGCTTCGAGCACGCGATAGCCGACGGCTTCGAGCTGAAATCGCAACACTTCGCGAAGGTGGGGTTCGTCCTCCGCCACCATGATGGTCTGTTTGCTCACGTCGAGAGGGCTCCGCGATGGCGTAAACGGCGTCGGTTGAGGATGGTGCGACGGAGCGAACCGCAAGCGCCATGCCATGGCGCCCGGCCATTCCCGCCGCGCTGGTCTGAATAGGAATCGGCCAGAATCCGCAAGGCTTGAGTGGGAGTTACGGTCGCCGGCTGACGGCACTCGGCGGGCTGGATCCTGCGTGCGGGATGCAACGGCCGGGGGAAATCGGGGCGATAAGCCCGACCGGGCCCCGCGCCGTCGCCGCGCTCGCGAATCGGGACGCCGCCGCGCCCCTAGCGGATCGGCAGCCCGGATTCCTCGAGTGCAGCAACGGCGTCGAGTTCGGGATCCGAGGGGTCGCCGCGCTCAACTATCCACGTGCCGACCAGGGCGATCATCGCGGCGTTGTCGGCGCACAGACGCGGAGACGGAATCCGCAGCGTGACACCACGGGCCGCGCACTCGGAGGCGAGGCGGGCGCGCAGCTCGCGATTGCACGCCACGCCGCCTCCCAGATTGAGCGTGCGCGCGTTCTCGGCGTCGATCGCATCGAGCGTGCGCGCGACCAGCGTGTCCACCACCGCGGCCTGAAACGAGGCGGCCAGGTCGGCAACCAGCGCCCGCGGATAGGGCGGATCGCCGTGCTGTGCGATCGCGTTCGCGACCGCGGTCTTGAGGCCTGAAAACGAGAAATCGAATCCCGGCCGGCCGATCATCGGACGGGGAAAATCGAACGCGTCGCGACGGCCCTCGGCCGCGAGCGCATCCAGCACCGGCCCGCCGGGGAAACCCAGGCCGAGGCGCTTCGCGACCTTGTCGTATGCCTCGCCCGCCGCGTCGTCGCGCGTGCTGCCGAGCCAGCGATAGAGTCCGAAGCCGTCCACGCGCACCAGTTCGGTGTGCCCGCCCGACACCACCAGCGCGATCGCGGGATATTCGCACGGCCCGTGTTCGAGCGCCGTGGCGTGAAGATGGCCTTCGATGTGATTGACGCCCAGCACCGGCTTGCCGAGCGCGAGGCCCCACGCCTTCGCGAACGCCACGCCCACCACCAGCGATCCCACCAGCCCGGGCGCGCGCGTGACTGCGATCGCATCCAGCGCGCCGGCTTCGAGCCGCGCTTCCTCGAGCGCACGCCGCGCGAGCGGCGGCAGCAGCTCGAGGTGGGCGCGCGAAGCGAGCTCGGGCACCACGCCCCCGTAGAGGCGGTGCACGTCCTGCGCCGCGATCAGGTGCGAGAGCAGGCGCGTTCCGCCCTCGAGCACCGCGACCGACGTGTCGTCGCACGAGGTCTCGATCCCCAGCACGCGAAGCGGCGTCGCCGTGGCCATGCCCGAACCGTTCATTCGCTTCCGGGGGCGAGCACGGAATCGAGCCACGCCATGTAGCGCGGCGCGCCCGCCGCCACGCGCACCGCCAGGCATTCCGGCGTGTCGTAGGGATGCAGGTCGTGCAGCCGGGACATCAGAGCGGTCCAGTCCTGCTTGCGCGTCTTCATCAGCACCACGGTCTCGCGCACGTCCTCGATCCGGTCCTTTCCGAGATAAAGCGACCGGGCGACCGGCAGCAGGCTCGCGCACGCGATCAGACGTTCAAGGAGCAACGCTCGCGCCACACGCGCGGCGTCGTCCTCGTTCGCGAACGTGGTGAACACCATCAGCACTTCGGTCACGGCTTCCTCCCTGGGACGACCCGGGATCATCACGCCGCACGGGATGCGGGCGGCGGAGCAATGTATCATCCCGGCATGCCCGATGCCCGCACGCCGCACGTTGACGTCCACCCCGCGCCGTTCGCGATCCTCGCGCTTGCGCTGGCGCTCGCGCGGAGCCGCATCTCGCTCGCGCTGGCGCTCGCCGTGGCCGGCATTCCGGGCGCCGACCCCGCGCCGTCGGCGACGGTCGCGAGCACCGCCGAATTCCCGGAGGTACGCGTCGCGCTCGCCGACTCCGGGCCAGAGCGGGCGCCGGGCGCGCTGCCCGCAATCGTGTTCGTTTCGCGCCACGCCGATCCCGCTCGCCCCGCGCAGATTCCGGGGCTCGGTCCGCATGGGTGCGCACTCATCACGGGCGGCCGCCTGATGCTGCGCGATCCAGACGGCAGGGTCCGGCCGCTGCTCATCGGCGATTCGATGTTCGACGTCAGCCACCCCTCGATCTCGCCCGATGCCTCCCGGCTGGCGTTCGCCGCGACGCGATCGGCGGCGGGCCCCTGGCGCATCTACGTGGCCGGGATCGACGGCGGCGGACTTCATGCCGTGACTTCCGGCGCCGCGAGCTTCGACGATCTCGAGCCATGCTGGATCGATTCTCGAACGCTGTGTTTCGCGAGCACGCGTTACCGCCAGAGCGACGAATACGCCGGGCTCCCGGTTCCCAATCTGTTCACGCTCGATCTCGTGACCGGAACGCTGGCGCGCCTCACCTCGGAGCGCAACGGCGCCGAAGCGCCGAGCATGGACGCCCGGCGCGGCACGCTTCTGTTCTCGCGCTGGTGGTTCAACCGCTATCGATCGGCGAGGCGCGGGGCGACCGGCATCACGCTCGATCCGCGCGCCGCGCTGCCCGGCGACAGCGTGAACCTGTGGCAGCCGATGGAGATGTCCGCGCCGAGTGGCCGGCTGCGTCTCGCGTTCGGATATCCCGTGGTGCGGCTCCAAGCCATGGGGGCTCAGCCGGTGGCGCTTGCGAACGGAGGATTCGCGGCCGTTTATGCGCGAAACATGGGGCTCAGTCCCGCGCCCGGCGGCACCGGGATCTGGATTTTCCGCTCGCGATACGCCCCGCCCACACGGCTCGCGGGAGCGGCGGTTCCAGAAACCGCGACCGACCCATACTCCGAAGCCACAGGGTTGGCGAGCCCGTCAGCCTGCGCGCCGGCCGCGCTTCCCGACGGACGAATCGTGTTCGCGCTCGATCCCGGCGCGCGCGGTGACTTCGGATTATGGGTGAGCGATGCGAACGGCGACTCGCTCGAGCCGCTGGTGGATCTGCCCGGTACGCTTGAACTCGATCCGGCGCCGGTCGTGGCCTTCGAC
>JACOSU010000045.1 GCA_016178685.1 Candidatus Eiseniibacteriota bacterium
CCGCGTGATCGCTACCGACCTCTCGAAGGAGATGGTCGAGGTCGCGCGGCGCAAGGCCCGCCGCATGGGCCTCGACAACCTCGAGGTCCGGGAGATGGACGCGCAGGCGCTGGCGTTTCCGGACGCATCGTTCGACGGCGCAACCTGTCGGTTCGGCCTGATGTTCTGTCCGGATCCGGTGCGCGCCGCGTCCGAGGTGCGCCGCGTCCTGAAGAGCGGCGGACGCTTTGCGCTCGCGGTGTGGGACGTGCCGGCGAAGAATCCGTTCTTCACTTCGCTCGGCGACGTGATCGCGAAGTTCGTGTCCACCTCGCCGCCCGATCCCAAGGCTCCCGGCGTGTTCCGGCTCGCGCCGCCCGGTGAACTCGAGGGCGTGCTGCGCGCCGCCGGGTTCCGCGAGATCATGGTCGAGCCTCGCCCGATGACGCTGAGCTACGCCTCGCCGCAAGAGTACTGGCAGATCCAGACCGATCTGGCGGCGCCGCTCAAGGCCGCGATCGCCACGCTGGGCCCGGACGACCTCGCGCGTCTCAAGGCCGCGGTGCTCGAGGCGATCGCGCCTCACGTCCTGGCGGGCGGCGTGCGATTCAATTCGGTGCCGCTGTGCGCCTCGGCGGTGAAATAAGAGGACCATCGGGGCGGCGCTATCTTTGGGCGGCCGGGAGTGTCCCACCCATGCCGAGCCGCGCGATCACCATCTCGGCGGCGAGCAACAGCAACGCGAGCAGCACAAATTCGCGCCACAGCTCGCGCCCGTAACGCGCCTCGCGCACGCGCCGCGCGAGATCGGCGCCGGGTTGCACCGCGCGTGCCCGGCCCGCGGGAAACGCGGCGAGCAGCGCCGCCTCGCTCTCGGGCGCAAGGTTGCTTTCGCGCGGATCGGGGTTGACGGCGAACACGCTGCGCAACTCGGCGCCTCGCATCACGCGGTAAATTCCGGGGCGATCGAGCGGCGCCGATTCGATCCGCGTGACCCCGCCGCCGGTCTCGAGCCGCACCGGCACTTCCTGTCCCTGGGAATCGAGAATGCGCCACGCACCGGTTGATGCGGGCGCGTGGTAACGATCTCCGGGTGTGAGCGAGGCCGACGCGGTGCCCCGTCCCAGCACCTTGACCGCCTGATGAAGCAGCGGAAGGAAGGCGCCGCTCACGGCGAAATCGGTGGCCGCAGGATCGAGCACGGTGACCAGCACCATCGCGTGCGGCGCCTCGATCAGCGCCGGATGAGAGCCGTCATATTCGAGCAGCACGCGGCCGCGGCCGGGATCACACGCGCGAATCACGCCGAAGCGCGCAGCCGAAAGCGGTTCGCCCACCCGCGACGGAAACCCGGCGAGCGCCGGATGTCCGGTGGCCGAAACCTTGAGGCGCCACGCGCTGCCCGCGGGCGCACTCTCGGTCGCGCCCAACGCGCCGACGCCGAGTTCGCGAAGCGCGGCGTTCCAGAACGCGGGATCGGATCGCGAGCCGAGCGCGACCAGCAGCGCACCGCCGGCGCGCCAGAAATCGAGCACGGCCTGAAGCTCGGGCGGACTCAGACGCTCGCAGTCGGCGATCACGATCACGTCGGCCTGGCCGGCGCGGGCTGCGAGCGCCGCGGCGCTCACCGCCTCGACCGTGAGCCCGGACGCGGGGGATCCCGCTTCGAGCGCGAGACGGAGCGGCGAGGGTCCGCCGTCTTCGCGAAGCAGCACGCGCAGCGTGGCGGCCGGACCCGATGTGAACCATCGCGCATCGTCGAGCGGCAACGCGTCGTCTGGAATGCGCACCTCGCCACCCGGCTCGGGCAGTCGCGAGAGCGGAATCAAAGCGCTCGCGCGGCCGCGCGAAGGAAGCGCAAGGAATCCGCGTCCCAGATCGGCGCCGCCGGCGGGCGAACCGCTCGCGAGTGGCGCCACTGGAGACGCGCCGGTGTCCGACGCGCTCCCCGGGCGGGCCGCAATGTCGGCACCGGTCGCCGTCACGGCTCGCGCCGAGACGGCGAGGTCACCGGCGGGAACGTCGAACGCCGCGGCCTCGATCGCGAGCGCGGTGCCGGTTTCGGTGGGTGCCAGCATCGCGGAGGTGAGTGCCGCATTGGCGCGCGTGCGGGGGGCGAGCGGCACCAGGTAGATGCGCGCGCGATCCCACGGGCCCGCGAGGGCGCGCATCGCGCCTGAATCCGCGAATCCAGAGCTCTGAAAATCGGAGATCCAGAACAGCTCGCGATTCAGCGAGTGGGATTCGGCGAGCGAGCGGGCCGCGAACGCGAGCGCGGCGGCGTGATCGGTCGCGGCGGCGCCCGGATCGAGCGCGCGGACCGCGGCGCGCAGGCGCGAAGGATCGCTGCTCGGGCCGGGTGTGACGGGATGGGGAGCCCGATCGTAGGGCACCAGCAGCATTTCATCCGAGGGCCCGAGCGTCGACAAGAGATCGTCCACCGCGCGACGCGCCACGCTGCCGAGCGTGCCGCCGCCCGGCGCGGCGGCGTTCATGCTGCCGCTCACGTCCACCAGCGCGAGCACGGTGGTCGCGGCGCCGCTTCGGCCGCCCGCGCTTCCGCGCAGCGCGGGGCGCGCCATGGCGATCGCGATCGCGGCCACCGCCAGCGTGCGCAGGGCGAGCAGCAGCCACTGCTTGAGCTTGAGCCGGCGGATCTCGCTCTGGTGGACTTCGCTCAGGAATTCGAGCGAGGGAAATTCCACTTCGCGCGGCCGGCGACGCGTGAACAGGTGAATGAGGATCGGAAGCGCCGCGGCGGCCAGGCCGGACAGAAACAGCGGGTTGAGAAAGTTCACCGCGGATAGTCCACGAAGCGCGATTGCGCGTCATCCCACAGCTCGATCCGGGTCACGGGATGAATCTCCCACCCGGTCAGGCGCGCGCCCAACCCCTTGCCCGCCCCGGCGCCAACCGGCCAATCGTACTGCCAGTCGAACAGCAGCCATCCGGTCACG
Organism: Candidatus Eiseniibacteriota bacterium; assembly: GCA_016178685.1. GTDB lineage: Bacteria > Eisenbacteria > RBG-16-71-46 > RBG-16-71-46 > RBG-16-71-46 > JACOSU01. The sequence goes on from JACOSU010000045.1 coordinate 2,937, forward strand.
CGAATGCGCCGCGTGGCCCCCGGCCACTGGGTCTCGCCGCCGAGGATCGGACGGAAGCGTTCGATCAGGCGCTCGAACGTCCAGTTGCGGGAGTCGCGCCGCACCCGGGGCGTGATCTCGGCCGACACGTACGACGTGTCGTAGTCGCCGGCCCGGAGCGGACCGGCCACGATCTCGAGATGATAGTCGTCGTCGGGCGAGCGGATCAGGTCTTGAACGTAACCCTCGAGCGAAACCCCGCGGCGCTCGATCACCGAATAGGCCTCGAGCGTGGCATCGTGAGGCAGCGCGACCAGACCACCGAACGAAGTCGCTTCGATCACGCGCGGCGAATCGGTGCGATTCTTCATCTCGCGCAGATGCCGGGATGCGGCCGGCACGAACGGTCCTTCGCCCAGCAGGCGCAGGAACACCAGCAGCGCGGCGGTTCCCAGCAGCAGCGCGAGAAGAGCGGCGATGCGCAGCGTCACAGCAGCTTCGCCCGCTTCTCGAGATAGGCCAGCAGCGCCTGATCGAACGGGGTGCGCGTGTCGATCCGGACGTAATCGATGCGCTGCTCGCGGCACGAGCGAAGGTAACGATCGGACCACGCCCGGAAGCGCTCGCGATAACGTTTCGCGATTTCCCACGGCTCGGTGGTCAGGCGTTCTCTGCTCTCCATGTCCACGAACGTCGCGGTGTCGGTGTACGGAAACTCGATCTCGTCGGGATCGAGCACGTGGAACACCACCACCTCGTGATGGCGATGGCGGAAGTGCTGGAGCCCCTGCAACACGTCGGCCGGCCGGTCCATCAAGTCCGAGCACAGCACCACCAGCCCGCGGCGCTTGATGCGCTCGGCCAGTTCATGCAGCACCGGGCCCAGGCGCGTCGTGCCCTGCGGCCGGGCGGATTCGAACGTGCGCAACACCGCGTCCAGGTGCGAGCGCACCGAGCGCGGTGGCACGTAGGCGAGCGGCCGGTCGGCGAACAGCATGGCGCCCACCGCGTCCTGCTGCTGGAGCATCAGGTAGGCGAGCGCCGCCGACAGCGACCGCGCATAGTCGAGCTTGCTCATCGAGGCGCGAGTCGAGCGGAAAGCCATCGAGCCCGAGAGGTCGAGCAGCAGATGGCAGCGCAGGTTGGTCTCTTCAGTGTACTGCTTGACCAGGTAGCGGTCGCTGCGCGCCCATACCTTCCAGTCGAGGTTCTTGAGCGGATCGCCGGGCATGTAGGGCCGGTGCTCTGCGAATTCGACGCTGAAGCCGTGGAACGGCGAGCGGTGCATGCCGGCGATGAAGCCCTCGACCACCAGCCGCGCGCGCACGTCGAGGTGCGCGAGCCTGGCGATCACCGCAGGATCGAGCGATCCGCGCGAAGCGCGCGAACCGGCGACGCCGCGCGGCGCGCCCGCGCCCGACGCCGAGACCGGTCCCGAGGAGGTCATCGCTTCGCCTCGAACGGCGAGGGCAGCGGAGGGCTCGCGTCCGTCATGCCGTGCGCCGGCCCTTCCACACCCAGTAGACCGGGAATCCCAGCGCTGCGATCATCACGCCCGCTGCCGCGCGCCAGCCCGAGTCATGCAGGTCGCTCGCGATGATCACCACCGTGACCAGCACGAACAGCAGCGGCGTCAGGGGGTAGAGCGGCGTGCGATAGGAAGGCGCCGCCATGAGGCCCGCCGTTTCGCGACGGCGCTGGACGAACAGCGTGGCGGTCGTGAGGCCGTAGAACAGCCATGACGTGGTGACGAACCAGCCCGAGACGTCTTCGAATCCGTTCGCGAACCACAGCCACACGCACGACAACACGGCCTGGATCCAGAGCGCGAGCGACGGCGTGCCGCGTTTGGGATCGAGCGCCGCGAGCGGCTTCCACAGCAGGCCGTCGGCCGCCATCGCCTGCGTCACGCGCGGCCCGGTCAGGATCGCGCCATTCGTGGTGCCAAAGGTGGAGATCGCGACCAGCACCGCGAGCGCACGTGCTCCCCAGTCGCCCAGCAGCCGCTGCATGGTCTCGGAGCCCACCGCTTCGTAGCCGGCCACGCCGCTCGACCCCAGCACGTGGAAGTAGGCGAAGTTCGTCACCACATAGACCGCGATCACGAGCCACGTGCCCCACACGATCGCGATCGGCAGCGTTCGTTTGGGCTCGATCACCTCGCCCGCGACATACGTGGAGTCGGTCCAGCCGTCGTAGGCGAACAGGATCGAGATCATGGCGAGCGCCAGCGCTTGTAGAATGGAGGTCTTCGCATGCTCGCGGGCCAGCGTCATGGGCGTCGCCGGATGCGAGGCCGGCAGCGCGAAGGCCGCCACGCACAGGCCCGCGATGCCGATCACCTTGAGCGTCGTGAACAGCGACTGCGTGCCGGCGCCCTCCTTGACCCCGCGCCAGTTGACGAGCGTGAGCAGCAGGATCGCGCCCGCGCCGACCGGAAATTCCGTGCTCTTGGGCAGGTGCAGAACCTGGCAGAAGTAGAGCGCGAACACCGTCGTGATCGAAGCGATCACGGTGGGCTTGATCACCCACAGGTTCGCCCAGCCGAACACGAAGCCGAACGCGTTGCCGAATCCTTCGCGTATGAACACGTAGAGCCCGCCGGTTTTCGGGTGCGTGACGGCAAGCTCGGTCAGAGCGAGCGACCCGCAGATCGAGAGCAGCCCGCCCAGCACCCACGCGAAGATCACCACCGGGAAGCTCTGGAGGTGCTGCGCGACCGAATGGGGCGAGCGGAAGATGCCCGATCCGATGATGTTGCCGACCGTGATCGCGGTCGCGGCATAGAGCCCGATCTGTCGCTTCAGCTCGACCTCCTGGCGGGCCGGAATCGCGGTGGGATCGGCCATGCGCGTCTCCTCCGATTTCGATTCTCTGGGTGTCCTGGGTTTCGCGCGGGCCCGGGCGCCGGTGAGGTTCGCCCGAGCCCGGCAGTCGCGTTACTCGCTCGGCACCGTCTTCAGCAGATCTTCGATGATGCGCTCGGGGCGGATGCCTTCGGCCTCGGCGGTGAAATTCGTGATGATGCGATGCCGGAGCACCGCGAGCGCCACCGCCTTCACGTCCTCGATGCCGGGAGCGAATCGTCCGCGCAGCACCGCGCGGGTCTTGGCGCCCAACACCAGGTATTGCGATGCGCGCGGGCCCGCGCCCCACGACACCCACTGCCGGACGAACTCGGGCGCGTCCGTGCCGCCCGCAGCCGCCGCTCCCGCGCGCGTGGCGCGCGCCAGCCGCACCGCGTAGCGCACCACGTGCTCGGTGGCCGGAACTCGGCGGATCAGCTTCTGAAGCTCGAGAATGTCGGCGCCCGAGAGCACGCGCTCGAGCTGCGCCTCGTACGACGACGTGGTGGTGGCGACGATCTTCTCTTCTTCCGATTGCGACGGATAATCCACGCGCACATTAAACATGAAGCGGTCGAGCTGCGCCTCGGGCAGTGGATACGTGCCCTCCAGCTCGATCGGATTCTGAGTGGCGAGCACGAAGAACGGCAGCGCGAGCCGAAACGTCTGGCCACCGGCGGTCACTTCCTTCTCCTGCATGGCCTGCAGGAGTGCGGCCTGGGTCTTGGGTGGCGTGCGGTTGATCTCGTCGGCCAAGAGGATGTTCGCGAACACCGGGCCGTGAATGAACCGCATGGTGCGCTTCCCGGTCGCTTGATCCTCTTCGAGGATGTCGGTGCCGGTGATGTCGCTCGGCATCAGGTCGGGCGTGAACTGGATGCGGTTGAACTTGAGGTCGAGAACGCGCGCGAGGCTCGAGACCAGCAGCGTCTTGGCGAGACCCGGCACGCCCACCAGCAGCACATGGCCGTTCGCGAACAGAGCGGTGAGCAGCTGATCCACCACCTCGTCCTGTCCGACGATCACCTTGCGCAACTCCGCGAGAATGCGCTCGCGCGCGGACTTCAGAGCTTCGACGGCCTGGATGTCGGATGGAGCGGGGTCGGGAGTCACGCGGTATCCTGAAGATGGGTGGAGGCCGGTTGCGATCGGTGCGGCCACGGCTAAGGCCCGTGACGCACGCGAGCGCGCGGGACGAGACAAAGACGCGAAAGCGTAGCACGCCCCGAAAGAGCGCGACAACGAAAGCGCCGACTGGGGGGTTCGGGTGAACGCGCGCCGCGCCTTACTCCAGCCGCACTACCTTGCGCTCGACCGTCCCACGCCCGAGCGCCATGCGCACGAAGTAGATTCCGGCCGGTGCGCGAGCGCCGCTTGAATCGAGGCCGTCCCACGTCCATGTGCCGCTCGAAGGATCGAGCGTCGCCTCCCGCACGCGACGGCCGGCCAGATCCAGGATCGCGACTCGTGCACCGCCCGGGCCCTCAATGCGCGTCAGGCCGCGCGCGGGATTGGGCGCGACCGCGAGCGATCGCGGCAGGGCTTCGAGACAATGGCTCCCGCGCACGTCGATCGGAACCGCGATCTGGCTGCGATCGAACTGCGGCCCGTGATCGTCGCGCGCCTCGATCTGGATGCTGGCTCGCGAATCGGCCTCTCCGAGGCACGGAACCACGATCTCGGCCGTGCGCGCATCACCTGGAAGTGTCGCGAGTGGAATCGGCGGCAGGTGATCGGATTCGAGCCGCACGCGGATCGACGTGAGCGTATCGGGGTCCGAAGCGTCGAACGAGAGGCGCAGCGTGTCGCCGGGCGAGAGGCGCATCGAGGGTGCGGGCGTCCGAAGCGTCAGGACCGGCGGCCGGTCCACGCGGCCGATCACGGTGAAGCCGAAACGCGCCTGATCGGGCGGCAGCGGCAGGTATTCATCGCAATCCTGGCACGCGTCGGTGCGCCGGTAGATGTAGCCGCGCAGCGTGAAGGCTCGCGAATCCTGCGCGATCACCTGGGCCCACGGTGCGAAGTAGGGCAGCCGGAATCCGCCCCGCACGGTGAACGTGCCGCCCACGCGCGGCCATACCCGCACCGGCGGCATGAACGAATCGGGGAGCGCGATGGTGGCGGTGACTTCGATCTGCTCGGCTTTTGACCATACGCGCGCCACGTCCATCACGCCGGGGCCCGACTCGCCGACCCACAGCGTATCGGTCGCGACCACCGCGCCTGGCGTGCCCGGCGCTTCGTCGTGCCACACGCCGAGCGACGGATTCACCGCGTCGAGCGCGCGCGCGAGGTTCAGGCGGCCCCATCCGGTCTTCTGATCCACACCGGGATCGCCGATATCGTCGGCGCTCTCGCGGATCACGTGCTGCAGATCGTTCTCAATCAGCTCGGGGCGGGTAGCGGCGAGCAGGCCCAGCGCGCCCGCCACGTGCGGCGCGGCGAGTGAAGTGCCGGAGGCCGCCACATAACCCGGGTAGCTCACCCCGGCGGCGCTCGGGTAGGTCATGAACGTGCTGTAGACGTTGACGCCGGGTGCCAGCAGATCGAGTCCGGGGCCGTACGAAGAAAACACCGCGCGGCGATCGTTCCAGTCGCTCGCCCCGACCTGGATGCAGAGCCCGTCGGCGGCATAGGCCGACGGATAGAGCGCCAGCGTTCCGGCCGTGAAGCCCGAATTGCCGGACGCCGCGACCAGCACGCAGCCATGTGTGATCGCCTCGTACATTGCGAGCCGCTCGACCCGGCTCGGCGAGAAGCCCGCGAACGACAGGTTCATGGCGCGCGCGCCCTCGGCGGTGGCGTAGAGCAGCGCGTGCGCGATATCGAACGAGGTGGCGTCGCCCTGCCGGCCGGGCGCGATCTTGATCGGCACGATGCGGCAGCCCGCATTCAGGGCGCCGTCCCCTCCGCACACTCCGGCGACGCCGAACGTGTCGAGGCTGGCGCCGTTGTTGGTGCGTGCCGCCATGGTTCCGGTCACCACGGTTCCGTGCGCGAACGAGTCCGCGTACGCATCGGCGCTCTCGAGCCCGGTGATGTTGATGGGATCGAGCAGGCGCGGCCGGCCATCGGGCATGAGTCCCGCGAGATCGGGATGGCCGGGGTCGATGCCGGTGTCGGCGATCGCGAGGATCACGTCATTGCCGCCGGTCGTGATGCGCCATGCTTCCGGGGCGCGGATATCGGCGCGCGGCGTGCCTTTGAGCGGGCTCGAGTCGCCGGAGTTGAACAGCGCGTACTGCCAGCCATCGCGAAACAGCGGATCGTCGGGGAAGGGTGGAATCGGGCTCGACGGATCGGGCGGAAGGCCGCCGCCCGTGGGACGCGCTGCGCGCACGTCCGCTCGCCGCGTGCGATCGGCGGGCTGCGCGCCGGATGCCGGAGTCGCGGCCGCCATGCGCGCGGGATCCTCGATCCAGCCCTGGAGGGATCGCACCTGGTTGGGCTCGGCCCATTCGATGTCGTGGTCGGTGGCGAGAGCGGCGAGGGCGCTCGATGCGGTTTCGACATCGGGTGCCTCGGCCAGCATCACGCGCGAGGGATCGAGGCCGAAGGGATTCGGGCGAACTCCTGCCACATCTTCGTCGCGCGTGGCAAGTGCCCGCGCGCCGGCGCCGGCCAGCGCGGGCAACGCGTCGCTCAGTGTGCCGAAGCGAGCGAGGCCCAGCGCGGCAAGCCGGGTGGCGACCCGCGCGGCGCGGGCCTCACGCGCGGCACGGACCTCCGCTCCCGACGAACCCCGGGGCGTTGCGATCGCGATCACGATCTGACGCGCAGCGCGTTCGGCGACCTGCGATCGCGCGGAAGGAGGCGGGACAAGGCATACCGAGGCGACCAGGAATGTGACGCACAGCACGGGCAGGCGCATGGAAGTCCCAGGCGGGGCGGGTTTCACGCGGAGGCCGGAGGGCGACCCCAAGGTTAGCATGCGCCGGCGCGCCTCAGCCAGATCGGATTCGGGCGCGAGCGGCTCGAGACACGTGCGCCGATCCGGGCGCGTCGCCCGTGCGGCGCGCCATGCCGACCCCGGCTCACCGGCCACGCGCGTACTCGAATCCGGCCCGCGCCACGCTCGAGATGCGCAGCTCGTCGATCAGTCCTTCGAACGCGTAGTACGGTGTGGCGTCGCGCGCCTGATCGGCGCGCAGGTCGCCGCCGAAGCGGCTGAGCCAGCGCGGGTCGAGCGCGTTTCCGATCTGGAGCGACGCGCCGCTCGAACGGATGCGGCCGAGCGATGCGTACTGGGCATCGAGCACGCCGTTGATCCAGAGCCGTACGACCGTCCCATCGTACGTGGCGGCGACGTGCGACCAGCGGTTGAGCGAGACGGGCTGCGTCGAAAAGTAGGAGCGCGGAGATCCCGCATCCGCGGGCATGAACGCGAACATCAGCGCTCCGGTCGAGCCGCGTGGCGTGAGCGCGGCGTGATCGCCCGGACTCGCCCTGGGCACCACCGGCGGGATCTGGCGGCGTCCCACGATCGAGAACAGCCAGCTCTCGCGATTGCCATCCACCGTCCAGCGCCCGGCGATCGGCGTGTCTTCGTACGAACCGTACGACGTGGGCAACACCCACGCTTCGACCGTGAAGCCCGAATGGGGCTCGAGCGCGGGATCGAACGGCACCAGCACAAACGAATCGAGCGCATGCGTGAACACGCGGGCCCGGCCGTAGCGCCCGAACCCGGTGCGCGCTTCGATCCCGGCGGTGCCGTCGAGCCGGAACGATCCAGCGTCGGCCACGCGCGTGTCCGCGGTTTCATCCATGTGCCAGATCGCGACCGTGGCCGAATCGGCGGGCAGTGCGGAGGTCTCGGGCCGCGGCGCTGGCGCGGACGCGGTGTGGCCACCGTGCGCGCACCCCGTGAGCGCGAACACGACGCCAAGCGCGCAGGCTCCGAGCGGCAGGCGCGCACCCGCGCCTGGACGCGGCGATCGAGTCGGCGGGAGGCCGGAAGCGGGCGTCGCGCTCATGGCGCCTCTTCTCCTGGCCCTGCGAGGGCGCGATAGCGCTGGACGGCATCGGCCTCTGCTTCCGCGTCGCCCAGCCGGTGAAACACCGCCGCCATGCGCCGCAACGTGGTGGGGTCGGCCGCGCGCGAGATCACGGGCCGCCAGATGCGCGCGGCATCCTCGACGCGCCCCGAGATCAGCGTCGCCCAGCCGAGGCCAATCTGCGCGTCGATGCTGGTGGGATCGATTCGCAGCGCGGCCTCGAAATCATCGAGCGCGGCGCGAATGTCGTTCTGCTGGATCGCGACGTCGCCGAGCAGCAGCTGCGCCTGGAGATTCGTCGGATCGGCCTCGGCCGCGAGCTCGAACTCGCGTCGCGCTTCGGCCGGATGGTGGCGCGCGCGCTCCACCATGCCGAGCGAGATCAGGGCCTTGGTGTTCTTCGGAAACACCAGAATCTGAGCGCGCGCCGAATGCCAGGTCATCACCGTGTCGTCGCTGTACCAGGCCGGGAGCCGGCCGAACTCGGGGCCGATCTCGTAGAGCACCGAGGGATGCGGAGAGGTCACGAAGCGGGGCGTCAGGCCGGGCATCGCGCCGGTAGTATCGAGCAGATGCCAGTAGCGCGGGCGGGTTTCGACCTCGGGCCACGAGACGAACAGCCAGCGCACGTGATGGCGGTGGGCGTAGTCGGCCAGCTCGGGAATCGTGCTGGTGAACGGAAACGCCACCGACTGAATCCCGGCGTGAAACGCCAGATGTGGCTTGCGCGCGATGACCGCGTCTCCGGGCCGCGCCTGCTCGCGCAGCGCGTGGGCGGCGTCGAGCACCTCGATCGGAAGCATCGCGATCGCGCGGCTCTGGAGTTTGACCGAGGTCTCGAGCGCGAGCGCGAGCGGGAGCGCGGCGGCCAGCCACTTGATCCACAGCGGCCGGCCGGCGAGCGCGAGCGCGAACGCGAAACGCGGCAGTCCGAAGCACAGTCCCGCGAACATCGCGTACACCGGCATCAGAGCCAGCGAATAGCGCTCGGCGTAAAACGTGGGCACCAGCGACAGAAACAGCAGCGCCCCCGAGACGGCGAGCGGGGCCAGCGCGCCGAAAGTGCCGCTCGAGAGCGCGAGCGCGATCCCGGCCAGCGCGGCCAGCGCGACCGGAACGCCGAGCAGCTTCACGGCATCGAGCCTCAGGTGATCGAACACGTTCGTGAACATGTGGCCGAACACCGCCGGCGGATCCTTCGCGATCACGTCCCACAGGTTGTGGAACTGGGGCTGAAGGTTCTTCTGGTAGTCGTCCCACACGATGCCTTTCGAGCGCGCGAACACCTCGTAGGCGATGCCGTGGTGAAGCTGGAAGGAGAAGCCTGAACCATGCGCCAGACACCACAGCACCCACGGCACGATCGGTGTGAAAAACGCCGCGGTGAAGAGCAGCGCCGTGGATCGCGCGTGCGAGAGACGGGCATCGATCGCGATCGCGATCCACGCCGCGGGCAGCAGGTAGAGAGCGTTGTAGCGCGTGAGAAACGCCGCGGCCGCGACCAGTCCCGCGACGAACGCGCGGTGTCCTCCCGGCTGCGCGAGCAGCAGCCACAGCGCCAGCATCTGCAGTGCGATCGCGAACGCGTCCGTGCTGGCGGTGTATCCGTAGCGGAACACCCAGGCGTTGGTGGCGAAGAACAGCGCCGCGAACAAACCCGATCGAGCGCCCGCGCGACGCGAAACCAGATCGTAGATGAGCCACAGCGTCGCCACGGTCGAGATCAGCGAGATCAGCTCGGCGGCGAAGAACAGATTGCGGATCGGAAGACCGAACAGGGCGAGCGCGATCTCGTATCCGGGTCCCACCACGCCGTAACGCGAGGGGTCGAGGCGGGCGTGCTGGATGAGCCGCGCGCCCTCGGCGTAGCCGCCGTAGAAGTCGGTCTCGGTGAAGTAGTCCCCGATCCGGTGGGGTCCCAGGATCATCGCCAGCAGCGCCGCGGCGAGCGCGGCGGCGATCCCGAGCGCCAGGCGCGCAAGCCAGCGTGATTCGGCGGGCGTGACCTCGGGTGCGGCGTTCAGGGTCCAGGTCCGTGGCGACGCTTGGCGGCCGACACGGGGAGGGGGCGGCGCGGTGCGGCGAGGTCTGGCGCTGCCCTGACGTGGAGACATGGCCGCGCAGTCTAGCGCAAGCGCCGGCGTAGGGCGCGCGGATGGAAAAAGATTGCGGCGGCGAGGGCTGGCCTCGCCGCCGCATCAGCCACCCGGTGGCTACGCCGGATGACTCGGGGGCTTACCGAATCAGCGACCGCGTGCAGCGCCGCGCTTGCGACCTGCCACGCCGAGAGCGAGCAGACCCATCGACGCGAGAGCCATCATGCCGGGCTCGGGCACCGGATGCGTGGGCTGCTCGTCGGCCGGGCCCGCCGGCTCGTTGATTCCGAGGCCGGCCGTGCCACCGGTCGGAGCGTTGGCGCCGATCACGAGGCTACCCTGCTGGTAACTGCTCGGCGGGTCCGAAAGCGCCGGCTGGCGCTTGGGCTGCGCCAACTGTCCGGTCTGGACAAACGCGAAACTCTGCGACGCCGCCAGAGCCATCAGAGCTGCGAGGAGGAGGGACCGCTTCATTTTGCCAACCTTCCGGGGGTGCGGGTTGAGGCAAGGGGTTGCGTTTGCCATGGTTCACGCAACAAGCGTACCGAGCCGCTCTCGATGTCATTAACCCGTTGCCGGGCAGTCTGTTGAGCTTGGAATCCGGCAACCGACCGTTGACCGCCTTCGCGTCGCTCCGGGAGAACCGTCATGATTCCCGACATCATGGGAGGGGAATTCGGCAGGGATCGGGGTTCGACACGGGATCCGCGGGTCGGGCTGTGCTCGGTCTGCCGCCACGGGCGCACCGTCGAGACGCCGCGTTCCGTGTTCTGGCTGTGCGATCGATCGAAATCGGATCCGAGCTTCGAGCGCTATCCACGCCTGCCCGTGATGCAGTGTCCGGGTCACGAGCGCGGCGATCCGCAGCCGTTCAAGGGTGATGGGGTCCGCTGAGGCGCCGCGCGCCGGATGCGAGGCATTCCCTCACGGCAGCAGCGCCACGCGAACCGTTCGGCTGAGCCCGGCGGTTGCGAAGCGCGCGAAATAGAGACCGGCGTTCGCGCGGTTGCCGCGCGCGTCGGTCGCGTTCCAGGACGCCTCGTGACGCCCCGGGGAATATCGACCGGTCGCGAGGTCGGCGACCCGGCGCCCCGAGAGATCGTAAATCGCGAGCGACACGCGCGCTTCGCGCGGAAGATCGAACGCGAATTGCGCGAGCGACGTGATCGGGTTGGGGCGCGGACCCGCGAACGAGAGCGCGAGCGGCAGCGCCCCGACGCCGGCCAAGCCAGCCGGATGCGCGCGCAG
>JACOSU010000093.1 GCA_016178685.1 Candidatus Eiseniibacteriota bacterium
CAGTTGCTCCGGGCTTCCGTGCGGGCGTGGCATAGGATCCCTCCCACCCACACTCTAGGCCATTACTTATGCACGTGTCAATAGCCTTCGCGGCCCAAGGCTCCGGCCGGAGCGCCCAACACGCTCGTGATCTTGCTCGATGATTGCGGCTTCGGGCAGATCGGCGCGTTCGGCGGCTTGATCCAGACCCCGAACATGGACCGTCTGGCGGCCGAGGGACTCATCTACACCAATTTTCACACCTGCGCGTTGTGCTCTCCGTCGCGCGCCAGCATCGCGGCGGGCCGCAATCACCACAGTATCGGCCTCGGCAGCCACGCGCTGACCGCGATGGGCTTCCCGGGCTACAACGGATTCGTCCCGCCGCAGGCCGCGCCCGCCGCGAAAATTCTCAAGGAGAACGGCTTCACGACGTTCGCGCTCGGCAAGTGGGACCACACGCCACTGTGGGAGGTTTCTTCGAGCGGGCCCTTCAACGGCTGGCCGAGCGAGGAAGGGTACAATCACTATTACGGATTCATGTCCGCGGACATCCACAACTTCGTGCCGATCATGTATGAGGACCACTGGCCGACCAATCCGTCCGAGGGCAAGCCGGAGTACAACCTCAACACGGACATGGCGGACCGCGCGATCTACTGGATCACGGCGCAGAAGTCGATCAGCCCTGACCGTCCGTTCATGATGTTCTGGGCCCCTCCCTCCGTCCATGCGCCGCATCAGGCCACCCAGCCCTACCTCGACATGTACCGCGGCAAGTTCGACATGGGCTGGGATGCCGCGCGCGAAGCGATCCTCAAGAATCAGATTTCGAAGCACATGTTTCCCGAGGGCACGAAGCTCGCCCAACGGGCCGCGGACATTCCCGTGTGGGACAGTCTCAACCCCGAGCAGAAGAAAATGTACGCGCGGCAGATGGAGGCGTTCGCCGCACAGCTTACCATGGTGGATCACGAGATCGGCCGCATGGTGGACGCGCTTGCGCGCACCGGAATGCTGTACAACACGCTCATCATGCTCACGTCCGACAACGGCGCCAGCGCCGAGGGCGGGCTCGAGGGCAGCCACAACGAGATGCTCTTCATGAACGGGGTCTCGAAGACCCCGATGGAGGAAAATCTCAAGTTCTACGACACGTGGGGCACCACCGAGACCGATAACCACTACCATGCCCGCTGGGCGATGGCGGGCAACACCCCGTTCAAGTTCTTCAAGCAGACCGTGCACAACGGCGGCATGACCGATCCCCTGATCGTTCATTGGCCAAAGGGCATCAAGGCGAAGGGCGAGATCCGCAGCCAGTATCAGCACATCATCGACATCGCGCCCACTATTCTCGATGTCTCCGGGCTCAAGCTGCCGGCCGAGGTGGATGGCGTGAAGCAGATGCCGCTGGATGGCGTGAGCATGAGGTATTCCTTCGACGCCCCGCAGGCTGCGACCAATCACCCGGTCCAGTACTACGAGATGTTCGGCAACCGTGCGATCTACGATCACGGCTGGAAGGCCGTCACCCTCCACGGCGGTCGCATGCCCTGGAACGTTGGGGGCACCTTCGATTTCAGCAAAGATGTCTGGGAGCTCTACAACCTCGACCAGGATCCGACCGAGACCAACGACCTGGCCGCGAAGGACCCCCAGCGGCTCGAGGCGCTGAAGAAGAAATTCGACGAAGAGGCCTGGAAGTACAATGTGTACCCGCTGTTCGACGACGTGTTGGCGCGCGCGGCGAACGTCACCAAGCTGTTCCTCGCCACGAAAAGTTCCTTCACCTATCTACCCGCCGGGCGCCGAGTTCATCGCCGAAGCGGTTTCACCGCCGGTCAAGAATCGCGACCACACCATCACCGCGAGCGTGGAAACCGGCGGCAAGACCGACGGCGTCATCGCGGCGTGCGGTGGCTACTTCGGCGGCTATGCGCTCTACGTGAAGAACAACATTCTCGCCTACACCTACAATTACCCGGACGAGCAGTACTACACGATCCGGGCCAGCCAGCCGCTCGCGGCCGGCAAGCACGAGATCAAGTGCGTGTACCAGAGGCAGGATGGCAACACCGGGAAAATCACGTTGTACGTGGACGGAGCGCAGGTCGGACAGGGCACGATTGACAAGGTCGTGCTCGCGAAGTATTCGATCTCGGAGCCGTTCGACGTGGGCGCGGACAACGGCGGGTCGGTCGCGCGGAAGGAATACACCTCGCCGTTCCGCTTCAGCGACAAGCTGAACTGGGTGAAATTCGATCTGGGCGCCACGGCCGGCCCGCCGGCTGTGGACGAGTCGTCCGAGACCGACTGAAGTTCCTCATCCTCGGGAGGTTGAGATCATGAAGAGAACATCATTTGTGAAAGGACTGGCGCTGCTGGCCTTCGGGTTCGTGATGCTGGGGACGTTTGCCGCGACCCGCGCCGTCCCCGAGACCGCGAAAAAGGATTCCTCGACGACTACGAAGACGACCACCACCACCACGACCGCCGCGGCCCCGGCCCACCCGACCATGACCATGAAGGAAGCGAAGCAGAAGCTCGGCATCATCGTGTTCCCGGCCAAGGGACAGTCCGCGGCGCAGCAGGAGGCCGACGAAGTGACCTGTCTCGAGTGGGGTGCGAACGAGACTGGCATCAGCACCACTCAGAAGCCCACCGATGCGAAGGCCGCCGGGCAGGCTGCCGCGGCCAAGACCGATTCGGCGACGCAGGGTGTAGCGGTTAAGAGCGCGGCCAAGGGGGCGGCGGTCGGCGCCGTCATCGGCTCGATTTCGGGAAACGCCGGGGCGGGTGCGGCTTACGGTGCGACGGCCGGCGCCCTGGGAGGTCGCAAGGCGAAGAAGCAGGCGACCGCGCAGGCCGCGGCCAAGACCGAGGCGCAGGTCGAGGCCGAGAACAAGTTCAAGAAGGACAAGCTCAAGGTCGCGATGGGCACATGCCTGGAGGCCAAGGGCTACACCGTGAAGTAGGCCGAATGGGGGCACCGGAGATCGAGGCGGCGGGCTGCGCCGACCCCGTGCGATCTTAGAGCGCGCCGCATGAGAAGGCCGGCCGTTGCGAGAGCGACGGCCGGCCGATCTTTTTTCCAGCGGCTGCGCCTTTCCAGCGACTATGCCGCAGCGGCTTCGCTTTGGTCCGACGAGAAATCCTCGCGGTCGCGCGCGGCGCTCAGCTCGTCTTTCGGCTCGGATTTCGGCTCGACCACATCCCACAGCGCATCGAGGCAGTCGCCGCACAGGCCGAAGCCGCGATCGCGTTCCATGATGCGCAGCGCCACCTCTTCGGGCAGCGCCGGCCGGTAGGGCCGCGTGGCGGTCAGCGCGTCGAACACGTCGGCGGCCGCGAGAATTCGCGCTTCGAGCACCACCTGCTCGCCGCGCAGTCCACGGAAGTACCCGCGCCCGTCGAGCCGCTCGTGATGCGCCGCGGCCACCTCGGCCAGGGGCCCGAATCCGCGGATGTGGTTCAGGATCCGAAGCGTGTACCAGGGATGCATGCGCACCACGTCCCACTCCTCGGCGGTCAACGGACCCGGCTTGTCGAGGATCGAGTTCGGCACCGAGAGCTTGCCGAGATCGTGCAGCAGCGCGGCGCGCTCGAGCTCGCGGCGATGCGCGGCATCGAGGCCGAGCCTTTCCGCGATCTTGAGCGCGTACGCCGCCATGCGGTGCGAATGCTGCGCGGTGAACGGGGACTTGGCGTCGATCACGTCGGCGAACCCACGCGCGATGCGGTCCACCGCGCCCGGTCCGGCCAGCAACGCGTCTCCGCCCGGCTCCGCCGCGCATACCGCTTCACAAACGCCCACTTCGTCGAGCGCCGCCCACGCTGCCAGGTCGCTCTCGAGTCCCTCGCACGCGCGCACCAGCTCGGGATCGAACCAGCGCCCGCTGCGCTCGCGAGCCACTAACAGCGCCGCCTGCGGGCCGTCCGTCATCAGGAACGGCTCGAGCGTCTGCGAAAGGCACAGAATGCGCGCCAGCATTGGAATCTCGGCGCCGCGGAGGCCGCGAGGCTCTCCGCTGCCGTCCCAGTGTTCATCGAGAGCGCGCACCGCGTCGGCGGATCGCACGCCGAGACCCAAGCGAGAGAGCCGGTCGGCGCCGCTCTCGCAGCGCGTCGCCACCAGCTCGGTCGCGATGCGGGGGCCCGCCCTGGCCAGCGAGGCGATGCGGCGCGCGCGATCGATCCAGCGCGCGCCCGGCGCGGCGTGCGCCACGGCGTAGCGAGCGGCGCGGGTGTAGCGGCTCCAGTCCACGCGCTTCAGGTCGTGCTTGGCGGCGCGCTCGTCGCCCCCAAACAGCTCGAACACGCGCGCGGAATTGCTCGAGCATCCGGCGTCCTTGAGGATCAGCGCGTAGTAGAGATCCCGCCGCTCGCCGAGCGACAGCCCGGCGCGCTCCGCGAGCCGCATCCCGATCAGGCAGCCGCGCAGCGCGTGTCCCATCGGCTGTCCTTCGGTGAGATCGAGCGAGAACGAAAGCGCCGCGAGGACTTCGGAGACCCGCACCGACTCGGGGGGCTGGAATCGCAGCGACGCGCTCATGCTCGCGGTATCGGCGAGCTGCTCGGGCCGAATAAGGGCAAAGCACGGTTCGGACCGGCAAAATAGCGCCCCGAACCGATTTTGCAATTTGCATGCGAGCGGTGCAGACGGGGCGGTTTTTCCCAGATCGGGTGACCTGCTGCGCTCAGCCGATTTGCGCATCGCGCGCTGGCGCCGCCGCCCCGCGCGACGCTACAATCAGGGCTGGCATTTTCATCCAAGACCTCCCCGGTGCGCTGCGGCTAACCCCCACGCGCGGTCGGGCTGGCACAGCACCCTTCGCGAAGGAGTCGTCGTGGTCCCCGTGCCATCGCGAGCGCACGTTTTGCATGCGCTCTCGCTCGTTTTCATCCTCGGCGCGGCTGCGTTCGCCAGCCTCTTGATCGTGCCCGCGGCGCACGCGCTGCGCCTCGTGGATTACAGCCTCGAGGACTATCCGACCGGTGTGCCTTCGTTCGACGACTCGCTGCGCGCGGTCATGGCGCCGATCGGGGCCGACATCCTCGTGACCGAGGAGATGAACCCGCCAAATACGTCCGGCCAGACGTACGTCGACCAGTTTCGCAACAACGTGCTCGATCCCATCAATCCGGGCGACTGGGCGTCGGCGCCGTTCACGAACGGGAACGATCAGGGCAATGGGATGTTCTATCGAATTTCCAGGGTCCAACTGCTCGGCAGCTGGTCTTTCTATGCCACCGATGTGGTCCGCTTGATCAACGTCTACCGCGTAAAGCCGGTCGGGTACACGTCCGGCGCGTCCGAGTTCCGCCTCTATGTCATTCACCTGAAGGCCGGCTCCAGCAGTACGGATCTGAGCCGCCGTCTCACCCAGGCCACCACCATCCGCGACAGCATGAACGCCATGCCGCCCGGGACGCAGGCCATCCTGGTCGGCGACTACAACATGCGGAGCAATCAGGAGGCGGCGTTCCGGAAATTCGTGGAATCGCAGGTCAATAACACCGGCCGTCTCTACGATCCACTGAACGTCGCGGACGCGGCACAGACCTGGTACAACAACTCGTCCTTCGCGACCATCCACACCCAGTGTCCGTGCGTCACGCCCGGCACCGACTGTTCGAGCGGCTTCGCCGGGGGCGGACTCGACGACCGGTTCGACCTGTTCCTTCCGACCTACAATTTCGGCGACGGGCAGGGCCTGGACATCCTGACCGCCACGTACAAGCCGGTCGGAAACGATGGCCTGCATTTCAACGGCAACATTCGAGACCTGCCCGAAATCCCGGAGGGCCGCACGTACGCGAATGTGCTCCAGCATTCCTCGGAGCACCTGCCGGGCCGCGTGGATCTGCAATTGCCGGCCCAGATCGGCCCGGTCGCGGCGTTGTCGTTCGGCTCGGCGATCGTGGGCGCGAGCGTGAGCCTGAACGCCTCGGTGCCCGACACCGCGCAGGTGCCCGCCGATTCGCTGCGCTTCACGACCGCCGCCGATCCCGGCTTTACGGCACCGGCCGGGCCGCAGGCGGTGGCGGCGGGCAGCGCGGCGAACGCCAGCATCGGGCTTAACACCGCGACCGCGGGAGTCAAGAGCGGCAATCTGACGATCGCCTCCAACGACGCCGATCATCCGACCACGCTGGTCGCGCTCGCGGGCACCGTGCTCGATCACGCCGCGGCTTCGCTCGATTCGCTCGTCCCGATGCTCGCCGACTCGATCGACTTCGGCACCCAGACCGCGGGCGCCTTCATCGCGCAGGACCGGCGCGTGCACGACCGCGGTTACGGCGCGCTCGAGGCCCGGCTCTCGCTCAATGCCGCCAACTTCGCGGGAGGCGACGGGCGGTTCTCCATCGTCGGTGGCTTCTCGCCTTCGTTGATCGCGGGCGTAGGCCGCACGCTGTCGATCGCGTTCAACGACGCCGGCGCCACCGCCGACTCGGAGTACACGGCGACGCTCACGCTCTCGAGCACCGACGAGCCGCTGCCGGGCACCACCGCGCAACCCGACCTGGTGATCTCGATGAAGGCGCAGCTCTCGAGCGGCACGGTCGGCGTCGAGACTCCGCCGCCGCCGCCTCAGTTCACGCGGCTCTATGCGCCGTTCCCGAATCCGCTCTCGGGATCTTCGACGGTGCGCTTCGATCTCGCGCTGGCAGCCCAGGCGCGGCTCGAGGTGTTCGATCTCTCGGGCCGCCGCGTGACGAAGCTGGCGGATCGCGCGTTCGATCCCGGCCGCTACAGCGTTCGCTGGGACGGCCGCGGCGAGGGCGGCAGGGCGCTCGGCCCCGGGCTCTACTTCGTGCGCCTGAGCGGCCCCGGGATTCGCACCGAGGCCGCCCGGATCGCGATCGTGCGCTGATGCGCGGCCGCGGTTTCATGGTCGAGGCCGCGCTGGTCGCGCTGGCGCTGATCCCGGCGCCAGCGCGCGCGCTGCGCGTCACGACCTGGAATCTGCTCAACTACACCGACGCGAATTCCTCGGCGCCGACCAACACGATGACGTCGCGGCAGGGTTACTTCCAGACCGTGTTCTCGAGCCTCGCGACCGACGTCGTCATCGTGCAGGAGCTGAAGACCCCGACCGCCGCCGACTCGTTCCTCTATCACGTGCTGAGGGCCGCGCAGCCTTCAAAGAAATGGGGCGGTGGCGCCGCCACGTTCCTGAGCGGGGCCGAGAGCGCGGTCTACTACGACTCGGCGCTGGTGGCGGTGAGCAACGTGGCGTCGTTTTCCACCGGTGGGCCGCGCCAGGTGCTGGTCTGTCTCGTCAAGCCGGTCGGCTACGTGTCCGGCAAGGCCTGGTTCCGGCTCTATTCCATGCACCTGAAGGCCGGCGGCCCCGGCACCAGCGATTCCACCACGCGACGCACCGAGTGCACGGCGATTCGCAACACGTTGAATACTGCGCCGGCCGGAACCAATCTGCTGCTGGGCGGCGACTCGAATTTCTACGGCGCTTACGAGGGCGGCTACCAGCGGCTGACCGAATCGCAGGCCGACAACGACGGCCGGCTGAAGGATCCGTACGACATGCCGGGCGACTGGCACGTGATCGCTGGCTACGCGGCGTACGACACGCAGTGCCCGTGCCTCACCGGATGCAACACCACGCTCGGCTTTTCAGGCGGCGGCATGGACGATCGTTTCGATCTGATGCTGGGATCCTATTCGCTCAACGATGCGCAGGGACTCGACGCGGTCCCGGGCGGCACGTTCGCGTTCGGGAACGACGGGAACCACTTCGACCGTGACATCAACGGCGGCGGCTTCAACACCGCGGTCGGCATCGCGGTCGCGAACGCGCTGCACGAGGCGGCGGATCACCTTCCGGTGGTGTGCACTCTGCAGCTGCCTTCGCGCGTGGTGGCGGCCTCGGCGGTCTCCTTCGGCACCGTGATCGTGGGCGCGGCCGCGCAGCAGTCGCTCGCGGTCGCGGACGGCGTCCCGCTTCCGGGTGACGGCCTCGACTACAGCTTTTCTGCGCCGGTCGGCTTCACGGCGCCCGCGGGACCCTTCATCGCGGCCGCGGGCGCGGCGCCCAACGCGCACACGCTCACGATGGATGCGAGCGCGACCGGCGCGAAGGGCGGCACGCTCGCGCTCGCGACCGACGATCCCGACTCCGCGACCAAGAATGTGCTGCTCTCGGGTCTGGTGGTGCGACACGCCGTGGCGTCGCTCGATTCGCTGACCGGCGTGATGAACCAGCTGGTGGATCTCGGCACGCACGCTCCGGGCGGATTTCCCGACACCACCCGTTCGGTGTTCGATCTGGGTTACGACGCTCAGCAGGCGCGGCTCGCGGTCAACTCGGGCGTGCTCACGGGCGACGATGGACGGTTCAGCATCGTTGGGGGATTTCATGCCGCTCTCGCGGGCCCGGCGGGAGCGCCCTACATGGTGCACTTCGACGATTCGGGCGCCACGCCCGATTCGACGTACGAGGCTACACTCACGTTCACGAACTCCGATGAGCCGCTGCCGGGCGCGCAGCCGGAGTCAAC
>JACOSU010000097.1 GCA_016178685.1 Candidatus Eiseniibacteriota bacterium
ATCCAGGATCGCGATGCGATCGCAGCGCGCTTCGGCCTCTTCGAGCTGATGAGTGGTGAGCAGCATCGTCCCGCCCTCGCGCCGCAGCTCATCGAGCATTTCGTAGATCCGCTCGCGGCTCTGCGGGTCGACCCCGACCGTGGGCTCATCGAGCAGCACGATGCGCGGCCGGTGGAGCACCCCGCACGCGATGTTGAGCCGGCGCTTCATTCCCCCCGAGAACTGCCCGACCGGCCGTTTCGCGCGGTCGGCGAGCCCGGTCCACTCGAGCGCCCACGCCGTTCGCTCCTTGAGATCGGCGGGCAGCACGCCCTGGAGCCGGCCGAACACTTCGAGGTTCTCGCGCGCGGTGAGCAGCGGATAGATCGCGACCTCCTGGGGCACGACCCCGATTGCGCGTCGGCGCTCCTCCGCTTCGAGCGCGTGTCCGGACATGTCGATCGAGCCCCGATCGAGCCGCACGCGGCCGGTGATCGCGCGCAGCAGCGTGGTCTTGCCGGCGCCGTTCGGCCCCAGCAACGCGAGCCGTTCGCCCTCGAACAACTGGAGCGACGCGCCCTCGAGCGCACGCACCTTGCCAAAAGACTTGGCCGCGTCGCGCACCGCGAGCACCGGCGCCGCGGCACCGCTTCCCATGTCGCGGACGGACGGCTCTCTCATCACGCTCATCATGGCTTCGATCTCTCCCTTTCTGGGATCGCCATGGCTTCGATCGCTCCCTTTCCGGAATTGCCGGCGCATGGTACGCGATCCTTCCTTGCGCGTCGCCGCTCACCTTCCGTGAGCAGGGGCCGCGGTGTTCGCATCGGGAAGCGGTTGCCACGGAGCCAGTCATCAGATTTATCTCGTTGCATTACAGCTAGTTAGAGGCTAGCAAACAACTCGGCACACGGCCCATTGGGGGCTTCAGAGTGGTCGCGCTCGGGCCGACAACTTGAGGGACGCTCCG
Organism: Candidatus Eiseniibacteriota bacterium; assembly: GCA_016178685.1. Taxonomy (GTDB): domain Bacteria; phylum Eisenbacteria; class RBG-16-71-46; order RBG-16-71-46; family RBG-16-71-46; genus JACOSU01. The sequence goes on from JACOSU010000097.1 coordinate 950, forward strand.
GGCTCGGGCCCGGGCGCATCGGGTGGCCCGGGGTTCCCTGCTCGGGGTCGGAAGAATCTCCCGGCGCTCACTCGTTCGCGCGTCGCGTTAGAAATGGATCGCGGATCCTTCGGACCGGGTATCGCGGGCACGGTGAACGCAGGCTGCGAGGCTTCATGACGAACCTCTCCCAATCGTCGGAGCGCTTCATCTCGCTGCGCGAGCTGTCACCCTACGCGCAGCACACCGCGGTCTGGCTGCGTTCTCTGGCCCGCGCCCTCAAGATGTTCCGGCTCTACCGGTCCGAGAACCCGGTCGTGATCGCGACCCGCGAGCAGATCGCATCGAAGCTGGCCGAGCTGGTGAACCAGCACGGCGCGATGGACCTGCGCTTCACGCCTTCGGAGATTCACCTGGTGGACGAGCCCGTGATTCGCCCCGGCGTGGATTCCGACGAAAACCTGCGTGCGACTGAGCTTCAGTTGCCGTTCCAGGTCTATCGCGACGGCATCCGGCGAATCGTCATCCTGCCCGAAGTGCCGCTCGCGGAGATTTATGTGCTGTTCGACGCGCTGCGCGTGACCGGCGTCGGACCCGAGACGCAGGACGATCTGGTGACGCTGCTGTGGCAGGGCAATCTCACGCATATCCAGAGCGAATCGGTTCCACTCGAGCAGACCATCTATCTGTCGGTTCATCGGGGTTCCGAGGGCGGCGGGGGCCACCGCGGGCTCTCGTATGCGTGGTCGCCGGTCGGGTCCGAGATCCGCGCCGACCTGGGCCAGCAGCTCGGGGCTCAGGGTCTGCATCGCGACACGTTCGACGACTGGGCGCTGTGCGATTCCTTCGTCGATGTTCCGACCGCCTACCATTCGATGGAGGCCGGATTCGATGAGTCGCGCGTGCGATTGATGGAAGAATGGCGCGACGAGTCCGCGTGCGACTGGGCCGGTCAGACTCCCGGGATCGTGCAGCGCCTGCTGGAGCTCGATCCCGGCGACGGAATGCGGACCTCGCTGGTTCAGGCGCTCGTGACGTGGCTGGCCGGTGCGCTCCAGCGCTGCGACTGGGAAGAAGCCCAGCGCTCGCTCGCCATGCTGCGACAGGTGGATCCGCAGTCGAGGTGGACTTGCGAGGCGATGACCGCCGCCCTGTCCGGGCTCGGCTTGCAGGAGATCGCCCAACGCCTCGACGAGGACGATGCGCGCGATCAGGCGCGGTTTTCGTCACTGATGGTTGCGATCGGGCAGCCCGCAGTCGGCCTCACGTGCTCGGTGATGTGCCTGTGCACCAAGGTGCGCCCGCGCGCGGCGGCCTCGACCGCGATCTGCTACATGTGCAGCGATCATCCGGAATGGCTCGCGCCATTCGTCGCCGACTCGCGCTGGCAGATGGTGCGGAACGTGGTGTTCGTACTGGGCCAGATCGGCGGGGCGGCCGTGGTCCCGCTGCTGGAAGAGGTGTGCGCGCACTCCGAGCTGCGAGTGCGGCGCGCGCTGGTCCAGGCGCTCGGCAATGTGCCGTGCGACGTCCGGTTGCCGATGCTGCTCGAACAGCTCCACACCCGCGATCCCCAGCTGCTGGCCGCCACGCTCAACATGCTGACGCGGGAGCGCAATCCCCGCGTGGCGCGCGCGATCCTCGCTCGCATCCAGGCGCCCGACTTCGAATCGCGCAGCGAGGAAAACAAGCGCGCGTTGTTCAACGGCCTGTCGGAAGTGGCGGACGACCATACGGTGCCGGCGCTCGAGCAGCTGCTGACCGAGGGCGGCTGGTTCGCGCGCCGTACGGTGGCGCGCGTGGCGGCGGCGCGAACGCTGCGCAGGATCGGCACCGAAACCGCAGTCGCCGTACTCGAAGCCGGTCTGCGATCGAAGAGCGAAGCCGTGCGCAGCGCGTGCCTGGACGCCATGAGCTCGAGGATGAACTCGTGAACGATCCCGACCCGACCGTCCCGACTCCCGGCCCGGCGCCGGGCCGGCAGGACCCGGCCGCGAATCCGACCAACGCCGCGGCTCCGGCGGCGCCCTCCGATTCTCATGGCGAACTGCGCCCGCTCGATGAGCGCATGCGGGAGCTGGGGCAGCTGCTCGTGCTCCGGCTGCTTTCGACCACCCGTGTGGGTCGCGCGTATCAGGTCGGGAATCAGACCTTCCGCGCCCAGCTCGACCTGCTGCTCGGTGCGATCGGCCCGATGCTCAACGAATTCGGCGAGACCGTGCTGGTCGCGCTCGAGACCGACCTCTATCTGAACGGCGTGCGCATCCCGATGACGCGCGCTTCGCTGCGCCACCACCAGGCGGCGCTCAAAGAGTTCCGCAGGCGCAAGATCGCGGGGCTCAAGATCGAAAAGGGAGTGACCCGCGACGAGCTCGAAAAGTTCTTCGCGCTCTTCCTCCAGCCCGAAGTTTACAACTCGACCGGGTTGCTCGAGGCCGCGCTCGCGGGAGGCTGCGACCATGTCCAGCCCGCGATCTACGCTTCGACCGAAGCGCCCGGAGACGACGAGATGGTCTTCACCCCCGGGGAGATCCAGGAAAGCGGTCCGTGGAACTCTTCCTCCGGATACAGGAGTTCCTCGACGTTCAGCGGCGGTGGGACCTCCGATCCGGGCGCGGATCCGGGCGGAAGCGACAGGACCGGAAACGCTCCTCGCGGCGCCGCGCCCAAGAGTTTCACGCAGGCGATCGCCGGCACCAGGTCGTTGCTCACCACCACGGCGCTGCAGAACGGCATGGAGATGCGCCACGCCAAGCGCGTCGTGCAGCCGCTGGTAGACGGAGCGTTCGCCGCCGAACCGGTGGTGATGGGTCTCGCCACGCTCGGGCATCACGACGAGTACACGTACATGCACGCGGTCAACGTCTGCATGGTCGCCGTGACGATGGGACACGCCCTGGGCCTCGACCGTCGTGCGCTCGCCGATCTCGGCGCCGCGGCATTGCTTCACGACGTGGGGAAGAACGCGGTGCACGACCGCATCACCCATCCGATCGGAGAGTGGAGCGAAGCCGAGCGCGCCGCCGCGGAGAGCCATGTGATCGAGGGTGCGAAACTGCTGGCGCGCTCGACGACACTCAACGCGACCACCCTGCGCTGCATCCGTGTTGCGCTCGAGCACCACGTCGCGGCCGGCTATCCGGACCTGGGCGGAGCGAAGCCGAGCGTCCTGTCCCGGCTGGTGGCGTGTGCGGATTGCTATACCAGCCTGCAGACCCACCGCAGCGAGCGGGGCCGCAGCGTCACGCCGTTCGAGGCGCTCGGCATGATGCTGGGTCCGCTCGCCTCGAGCTTCGAGCCCGCGCTGCTGTGGGCGCTGGTCCAGTCGGTGGGGTTCTATCCGCCCGGGCAGATCGTGAAACTCGACGACGGCGCCATCGCGCTGGTGCTGGCGCCGAACCCGGCCGATCTCGCCCGGCCGCACGTGCGCGTCGCGCTCGATTCGACCGGGCAGGCGCTCCCGGCCCAGGCGCCGGTCGAGTTTCGGCCGCTGCCCGCCGAACGTTCCATCACGGCCGCTCTGGCGGCCGCCGAGTATCCGGAAACCGACGAATCACGGCGCGCGGCGTAGCCGGGCGCTCAGCGCAGCCCACAGCGCCCGGCGCAGCGCCCGGCGCAGCTCGGCGAGCACGCCGGGTGCGGTTCGCGTCGCGCTTTCCCGCCGGAATCCGCTCAGTGTCCGGGGGCGTGTGGAGATCCGGTGCGGGAATCCCGCATCCGGCGCAACTCCGGAATTTCCTCGGGCCGCATCCCGGCCTGCACCATGGGGCGGCCGTCCGCATAGACGAACGCCCGCATTCCGGCCTCCACCTTCGGCATCGAGTCGCCTGTCGCGCCGACCCTCACCGCGCCATCGAGAACGCACACGCAGGTCCCCGTCGAATCGCAGATGACGGCGAGCGTGGTGCCGGTCACGAGCACGCGCGCCTCGGGAGTCGCGAGCGCAAGTCGTGATCCGTGAAACTCCGGGCCGGTCGTGATGCGCACCTCGCCGGAACGCAACTCGCCGAGAGAGCGGCGCATGAACCATCGGCCGGGCACGGTCGGAATCACGAGCTCGGATCCCGGCGCGATCTGCATCAACAGCGAGCCGCCCGCGCGCAACTCGAGGTCGGAGTCGGTGGGCAGCGTGACGTGCGCGCCGGCGTGGATGCGTCGAACGAGATCGCCGGTGTGGCCGAGCGAAACGCTGCGTCCGTCCACGCTCGCGATCCCTGCGCCGTGCCCCGATACCACCTGCCACGCCGGGCCCTGATTGAGAGCGAGCGCCGAGACCACCGCGATCACCGCGGCCGCCGCGGCCAGCGTCCAGGAAGTCATCGGACGCCGGTGCCACGGCAGGCGCACGACGCGCGACGACGCGGGAACGAAGCGATCCGTGACAAACTGTTCGCGCAGGCGCGCGCGGAACGCCGGATCCGCGACCGGCACCGCCAGATCGCGCACCGCGTCGCGCGCACCGCTCTCTGCCGCCGTCAGGGTTTCGGTTTCGTTCGCGTTCACCGGCCGGCCTCTCCGAGCGTCTTCTCGAGAATCGTCGCGAGCGCAGTCAACGCCCGCGAATACCGTTTGCGCGCCGCCGCCGGATTCACGCCCAGCAGCTTCGCGATTTCCGGGTGGCCCAGTCCCTGATAGTCGTGCAGCACGACCGGCGTCCGGAGCGCCTCGGGCAGCCGGCGGATCGCGTCCTGCACCAGCCGCGCGCGCTCGCTCGCGAGAGCGTCGTCCTCCGGATCGTTCGTGCCGCGCGTGAGCGGCACGCCGAACCCGGGATCTTCGTCCACCGGACGGCTGCGCCTCGACATGCGCCAGGCGCCCGAGCGCCACACGTCGCGGCATGCGTTGTACGTGATCGCGGTGAACCACGGAGCCGGATCCCGCGAGGGATCGATCCGGTTCGCGGCGCGATGAACCTTCAGAAAAACGTCCTGCGCGACGTCCTCGGCCAGGGTGCGATCGCCCATCAGGCGCATCGCGAGCCCGAACACCAGGTCGAAGTGCCGATCGAAAAGCGCCGCCAGCGCCTCCGGCTCCCGGTTCCGGACGCGTTCCAACTCGGCCACCGAGAGCGGGGGAACGGCGTTTCGCGCCCGCGCGCGATCGGCACCGGAGACCCCGAGAGGCTCCTCCTTCTGAACGGATACGAGCGAGGCGGAATAGTGTGCCGCGTCGGATTCAGGATCCACGCGTGGTCCCCCCGGGACAAGGCGGTGGCCGCCGGCCGATCGGACGCGCGAGGTCAGCGCCCGCGATTCCGGGGGAGTATGTCATAAGGGTGAGAGTCGCGAAACGCGCGCGCCGGGGACCGGGTCGCGGAACGACGCCAACGTTGGAGCGAAGCCGGCCGCGGAACGACGCTACGCCGCGATGCGATCGCTCCGCGCTTCGGTGGAATCGGAATCGGCGAGCGGCAGGCGGATCCAGAACGTGCTGCCCCCGCCCGGCGTGCTGTTCACTCCGACATGCCCGCCATGCAGCTCGGTCAATCGCTTGACCAGGTGGAGCCCGATTCCGAGCCCCTCACGCTGGCCCGAACTCTGGCGCAGCCCCTGGCCGAACAGCTCGAAAATGTGCGCGCTGTCCTCGGGCGCGACGCCCGGCCCCCGATCGCTGACTTCGATCCGCACCGCATCGGGCTCGCCCGCGAGCCCGACCACGACTTCGCCATCGGCGGGGCTGAACTTGAGCGCATTGATGATCAGGTTCACGATCACCTGCCGCACCTTGACCTCGTCCACCGTGAGCATGAAGGCTCCCGCCTCGAACTGCTCGCGCAACCGCACTCCGTATTTCTGAGCGAGCGGAGCCGAGGTCTGGATCGCGGTTCGCACCAGCGCCGCGATGTCGAGTCGCACGCGGCGCAGGACGAGCTTGCCGCTCTCGATCCGCGACAGGTCGAGGATTTCCTCGATCAGAACCAGCAGCCGGTGCGCTTCGCCGCGCAGCCGGCCGACGAATTCAATTCGTTGCCGGTCGTCGAGGCGCTGCTCGTGATCGTCGAGCAGCTCGGCGTAGGCGATCACCGAGGTGAGCGGAGTCTTGAGCTCGTGGCTCGCGGTCGAGAGGAACACATCTTTGAGACGATTGATCTCGTTCAGCCGCTGATTCGCGGCCTCGAGCTCCCGGTTCCGCTCGCCGAGCCGGTCCATGCGTTCGGCGCGCTCGATCGCGGTTCCCACATGCTCCGCGAACAGGCAGAGGATCTCGCGATGATGCTCCTTGAACGTGTCCGGGTGATTGATGCGATTGACGTTCAGCACCCCCACGCAACGATCTCCCACCTTGAGGGGGAGCGAAAGCGCCGACGTGATGTTCCGGTTCGACTTGAAGTGGCGAACGAAGGGGCCCGAGGCGCCCTCGGCGTTGAGCAGCACCGACTCCTTGCGCTGGGCGACCCAGCCCGCGATGCCCTCACCGAGTTTCTTGCGAGCGTGACGCGCGAATTCGGATTCGAGCCCGAAGGACGCGCGCGTCTCGAGCAGGCTCACTTCGGGATTGAAGATCATGATCGATGCCTGCTGCGCCCTCAGCGTCGCCACCACGCGGCGGACGATGATCTCGAGGATCGCATCGAGCGGCAGATGCAGATTGAGCGATGTGGAGACCTGGAACAGTGCGGACAGCTCGGAGAGCCGGGCGCGCACGTCCTCCTTTTCACGCTCTTCGTGCGCGAGCGCGACGCGCATCTGCTCGAGTTCGCGCTGCTTGAGCGCGGTGTAGAGGCAGAACACCAGCACCATGCCGGCGACGCCGGCCAGCACCAGCGGCGCATCGACGTGAATCGGGGACCCGTCCCGCCCGCTCCCGACCACCGTCCAGTAGAGCAGCGGCACCGTCACCGCGAGCGCGAGGAGCAGCAGGAACGCGACGCACCACAGCATCCAGCCGCGGCGCCTCAGAAGCGCCCACGTGGAGGAAACGACGTGGTGCGCAAACGGATGCTCCGAATCGGAGGGCCGGGGCGCTGGATTTGAATCCGGCATAATGGAAGTCCCTTTCACGCAAGGATTATCGGCCGGAATTTCCTTCATCCTGAGCCCGTTTTCGGACCCCCGGGAGCCAAAGCCAGGCGCCCCGGACCCGGTTCCGAATGGCCCCCCCTGCGGGCGGGTCTGGCCGGGGCGTCGTGACGTTCCCAACCGGGGGCTGCTAGATTCCGCCGCCGTGAGCGCCGCCCGGAGCCGCCGAGCTCTTCCCGCCCTGCTGTTCGCGCTCGGCCTGTTCGCCCTCTATCTGGGGGCGTTACGAACCGGGTTCCTCAACGACTACTATCTGTTCCTCGAGCAGGCCCGTCGCGCCGACCTGCCGGGATCGCTCATCCGGCTCGATGCGCTCGGCAACTACTGGCGGCCGCTTTCGAGGCAGATCTACTTCGCCGCCCTGACCCCGCTCTCGCACGGCGCTCCGGGGCTGTTCCACGCCGTCAATTTCGCTCTGTTCCTGGCGGCGCTCGCGCTGCTCGCCGACCTGTTGTTCGCAGTCGCCGCGCCGGTCGGGGCGATCGCCGGGCTGCTTTACTTCGCGACGCTTCCGTTTCAGCGCGTCGCGATGCTGTGGATCTCGTGCAGCCAGGACCTGGTGGCGCTGGCGTTCGGCCTCGCGGCGCTGGCGCTCTACCGCCGGGCTCGATTCGCGGGCGCGACGTGCCTGCTGCTCGGCGCATTCGCCGGGAAGGAGGCCGCGCTGCCGCTGCCGCTGGCGTTCGCCGGGTGGGATTTCTGGATCGCCCGCCGTCCGATTCGCGAATCGCTGCGCCGCGCCGCACCGTTCGCGGGGCTCGCGCTCGCGTGGGGCATCGTGTCGGTCGCGATCAGCCTGCGCGGCGCGGGAGCACGCTGGCTCCATTTCGATCCCGCTTCGTTCGCGGCCGCGTACCTCCACGAGGCGCAGAGCCTGATCGGGCTCGATCATCCGGCGGGATTCTTGGCCGGGCTCGCGGAACGCGGTCCGAACCTGGCGGCCCTGCTTCCTCTCTCCGCGATCGCATGGTTCGTGCCCCCGGAATCCGCCGCGTTCGCGCGCGTCCCGCATCGCGCTGTCGCCGCGTTCGCGATCACCTGGCTGCTCGCCCTGGGCGTCGTGGTGGGACCGGTGGCCGCCGAGTGGAGCTCGTACTACTTCATGCTGTCGGCGGTCGGCGCGTCCGTGCTGGTGGCGCTCGCGACGCGAAACCTGGGCCGCTGGGGGTGGCCGGCACTGGTGGGCGCGCTGCTGTGGTGGCATGCGGGAAGCACGGGATCCCCGGCGTTCGCGGTCGAGGAGAATCGCTGGGGCTGGACCTCGCACCTGACCTCGTATTATTTCGAGCGCGCGGCGGCGATCACCGACACGCTCTCGCGCCAGCTGCGATCGCTCGACCCTACGCCGCCGCGCGGCGCGCGCCTGTTCTTCGCGACCCTTCCGCCGTGGGCCGGCTTCCAGATGGGAAACGGCGCGCTGGTGCGGCATCTGTACCGCGATCCGTCGATCGAATCGTGGTTCTATTCGCAATACTCCGAATCCACCGCCGCCGATCGCCCGTGCCGATTCTTCTGGTGGGACGGGCGCGCGCTCCAGCCGCTCTATCGCGGACTCCGCGATCCCTCGTTCCAGGTCGGCGCCGACCTCCTGCTGCTCGATCGGCCCGCGGGCGCGGCCCACGCCTTCCGCCGCGGCCTCGTGGCGGGCGGCGATCGCGCCGACCTGCTGTACTGGCTGTGATGGGCCGAGATCCTCCGCGGCCGGCGCGATCCCGCGGAAGCGGCGTGGCTCGCGTTCGGGGCGCGCGACGACTCGACGCGCTGGGCGAGCGAGCGCTCGGCGGCGCGTGAAGCGCTGGCACACCGCGACACGCTCGCTACGCGCCGGCATCTGGCCGCGGCGATCGCGTCCGGCATCGGACGTCCGATCGCGCATGCCGCGCTCGGCGAGTTGCTGCTCGGCGCCGAGCCCAAGTACGCGCTCATGGAGCTCTCGATCGCGGTCTGGATCGATCCCTCCGACCTGCGCGCGCGCCGGCTGCTGTCCGCCGGGCTCGCGGCCGCGCGTCTCGATCCGCAGGCGCTACGGAACCTCGAAGAGCTCGAGCGACGCGACCCGGAGTGGACCTCGGACCCCGAACTCGCGGACCTGGATCGAGAGCTCCGCAGGCGCAACGGCACGGCGGCCGACGTCACCACCCGCTGAGGCTCATTGCGGCCAGCGCTTCGACGACCGCCGGGCGCTGCGTTAGGGTCGGCCGTCGCGCGCGAGCGGAACTTCAAGAAAAGGGAGAAATCATGCGAACGGCGCCGCGTGGACGAATCGCAATGGAATGGATCGAGAGTCAGGTGCTGCGCGGCAATCCGTGCGGCGATCCCGCCGTGCGGCGCGTGCCGATCTACCTGCCGCCCTCCTACGACCATGCCCCCACGCGCCGCTACCCGGTGGTGTTCGTGCTCGCCGGCTTCACGGGGCGCGGGCGCGTGCTGCTCAACGACAATCCGTGGGCGCCGGCGCTCGATGACCGGCTGGACGCGCTGATCGCGAACGGAGGCTGCGACGAGATGATCCTCGTGATGCCCGACTGCCTCACGCGGTACGGAGGCTCGCAGTACTTGAACTCGAGCGCGACCGGCCGCTACCAGGATCACCTGATCGAGGAACTGGTGCCGCACGTCGACCGGGGGTTCCGCACGCTGGCCGGTCGGGAACACCGGGGCGTGGCGGGAAAGTCGTCGGGCGGCTTCGGAGCGCTGACCCTCGGCATGACGCGCAGCGACGTGTTCGGCGCCGTGGCGTGTCACAGCGGAGATCTCGGCTTCGACTACTGCTATCGTGGCGACGTTCCGAAATTCTGCTCGCTGATGCAGGAGTCCGGCGGACCCGGCCCGTGGCTCGACCGTTTCGAGCAGAAGGCGCAGAAGAGCAAGGACGACATCCTGGCGCTCAACATCCTCGCGATGGCCGCGGCGTACTCACCCCGCGCGGATTCCCCGCCGTTCGGAATCGATCTGCCGTGCGATCTCGAGAGCGGCGCGTTTCGGGACGAGGTGTGGGCGCGCTGGCTCGAGCATGATCCGCTGGCTCAGATCGAGCGCTGCGCGGGAGCGCTGCGCTCGCTGCGCCTGCTCTACCTCGATTGCGGCCGCCAGGACGAGTGGCATCTTCATCACGGCGCGCGCAGGTTTCATCGCGAGCTCGAGTCGCGTGGCATCGTCCACGAATACCAAGAATTCGACGATGGCCACCTGAACGTGAGTTACCGCTACGAGGTCAGCCTGCCGAAACTCGCCCGCGCGCTGGGTCCGGTTGCGGAATAACGGTCAGGCGGCGCCGGCCGCCGGTCTTCCCCCGCCAGATCCCGGCGGCCGGCATTCTGGCAGACCCGGGGATCGTCGAGCCCACAAGGACCTGACATCGAACACGTTAGGCGTCACGGGCGCCGGAACCTCGCTGCCGGTTGATGCCGCTAAACCGTTGCCACGATTGAAGAAATCCGCTCGTTTTTGTCTTGCGCACCACGCTTCCAGGTTATACCTTCGGGTACGTGGATGGCGCGATGACGTTCCATCCCTCGAATTTTCAGTCTTTCTCGGCCTCGCTCCCCCCATCCGAGGCTTCATGTTTTTCGGCGACAGAACGACTCGATGAGTCGGGGTTCCTTGGAAGGATGGTGAAGGACGGCGCTTCTCGGCGGCCATCGAGCCGCCGCACTTTCGAACTCATCATGCTCGCCATTCGTACCCCCGGAGGAGGTGGCCGATGAAGCGTAAGGTCTTGCTACTTCTTTTGACCGCAGTCTTCGCGCTCGCGGTGCCCGCTTACGCACAGCAGTACGAGTTGCTCTTCGCGTTCACCGGATTCGATTATCAGGATCCGAATTCTGTCCCGGGTCCGCTGGCCGATCACGCCGATTATCTGGCCGTGGGCGAGGGCTACAAGGTGGTCGGCTTCGTGACGCAGTTCGGTCCGCTGCTTACGCCGTGGGTCGACCCCGACACGTACGAGTACACGAACCACATTTTCAACCTCACGGTCACGGGTCACTTCTTCTTTGGCGGCTTCCTCGAGGCCGACTTCGCGGACGGCGGCCGCGCCCGTTACTACCGCGATAAGCTGACGACCGGTACGCCCGGCACCTACGGCACGTTCCCGCCAAACCTCACTTCGCCCTCCACGTTCATCGACGGCGGTCCCATCGATGGGATGCGTCTGGGTGGCGGCTTGAAGAACGCGACCCTGACCTATGACTTCGGTCTCAACCAGGGCAATTTCAACTCCGAGATGACGGTCGATGAGGGTCCGGATCTCATCTACATACCGGCCAGCCAGCGCCCGGGCTGGACGCTGGCCGGCCTCGCGGGCCGGCCGAACGCGACCGTTCCGGCGGGCTACGACAACCAGATTACGGGGGACTGCAAGATCCTTGCGACTCCGGCCGCTCACAAGACCTGGGGCGCGGTGAAAGCGCTCTACCGCTAGACCTCGAACTCCGACACGATCCTGGATCGTGGACCGCACCACGGGAGGACGCACATGAAGAGGAAAATCGGGGTAGCGGCGTTGCTGGGTCTGCTTCTGGCTGGCGCGCTGACGACCTCTGCCCAGGCCCAGTGTGGCACCGGGCCGATGATCATTTTCAACACCAACAGCTTCGCGTACGAAGTGCCGACGCCGGTCACCTCTCCCTACCTGTCGCCCGCCGGCAACTCGCTCACGGTGGTTGGACTGGTTCAGAAGTTCTGCGCTCCGTTCCTCGACTTGAATCCGGTGATCCTGGTCAGCGGCACCAGCCCGGACACCGAGTTCACGTTCGTATTCTCGGGTCTGACCTCGGGGGGAACCTCGACGGCCACGGTGGGTTCGACGAAGATCTATACGACGGTCTACAGCTCCGCCGGTTTCGAGATCTGGCGGGACGGCCCGCCAAGAGACGCTCCGCAGACCGCGGCGGCGATGCCGGGTGGCCCGCCGGCCGGGGCGGTGCCGGGCGCCTACAAGAACGGCACGAAGATCCTTTCGGGCACGCTGGCGAATTTCACGGTGCAGGTCACGAAGACCGGCACCAACAATCCGAACGGGTCGTACCGGGGGGATGCGACGTTTACCGGCGGCACGCTCTACTCCCGCGTGCAGAACACCGGGAGCACGCTGGTGCATGGCAACTGGTGCGTATTCGGCTGCCTGCCTCCCGCCGGTGGCTACTCGGCGCAGGTGGACGGGAAGTTCGACACGCCGGCGACGCCCGCGCATTCGTCAACCTGGGGAGCGATCAAGCAACTCTACCGCTAATTCTCCGTGCATGACGCCCGGCGCCCGGATCTTTCGGCCGCCGGGTGTTTCATTTTCCAGCGGCGGCTGGTTTTCCGGCCGCGCCCCCGTGGCCTAGGATCGTGCGCATGAAAGCAAGGCGTGTCGTGACGGTGGTCCCCGATCTGTTCTTTCTCACGCGCATCCGCGCGGTGGCCGCGCAGGTCGGCGCGCTTCTCGAGGACTGCGTTCCCGGCGCGGCACTCGCAGGGATTCTCGCCGCGCCGCCCGATCTCGTGATCCTCGATCTTCATGCCGAGGGAGAGCCGCTCGCACTGGTGCGCGCGCTCAAGACCGACCCCCGCACCGCGGGCGTTCCGGTGGTGGGATTCTATTCTCACGTGGACGGCGAGACTCGCCGAGCATCGCTCGAAGCCGGCGTCGATCACGTGATGCCCCGTTCGGCCTTCACGACCCGGCTGGCCGACTTGCTGACGGGCGCCGGCTGATCCGGCTATAATCCGTCGCGAGCTCGCACCCATCACCCAAACCTTTCGAGAGCCATGAGCGACGAACCCACCGGCGCAGCCCCCGCGACCCAGCGCGAGCCCATCTCGTGTCCGGGATGCGGTCGTCACGACTGGGTGAGCTGGCCACTGGGCCACGACACCTATCCCTGGAAGTGCTTCAACTGTGGCAAGGAGTTCGATCTCACCCGCAAGCGCGCGCATTGAAACGGCCCGCGCGGAGAATTTCATGAGCCCGTTCCGCACCCTCGCCTGGGCGCTGGCCCCACTGATTCTCACCGCAGCGTCGCTGTGCGCTCCGGCCGCGCGAGCGCTCTCGGCCGAAACCGCGGCGTCGGATCCGCGCGCGATCGAGATCGCCGATCAGGTGATGACGGCGCTCGGCGGTCGCGAGCGCTGGGATCGCCTGCCCGGGCTGCGATGGTCGTTCGAGTCCGCGGTCAACGACACCGTGAAGAGCTCGCGCCGCCACGCGTGGGACAAGCACGGCGGATGGCACCGCGTCGAAGGAGTGAATCGCGCCGGAATGCCGTACCTGATGATCGAGCGACTCGACGGCTCGGGCGGCATGGCGTGGATGAACCACAACGCGATCGAGGGCGATTCGCTCTCGAAACTCATGAAGCGCGCGAAATCGCTGTGGACCAACGACACCTACTGGATGCTGATGCCCTACAAGCTGCGCGACCCGGGCGTCACGCTCCAATACGACGGCGAAGCGACCGAGAACGGCGGCACGTACGACAAGCTCGCGCTGTCATTCGATCGGGTGGGCGAGACTCCGGGCGACCATTACTGGGTGTACGTCAATCGCGCGAGCCACCGGATCGAAAAATGGGAGTTCGTCCTCGAGGGCGACCAGCCGCCGGCCGAGGTCTGGACCTGGGAGGGATGGGAGCAGCACGACGGGCTGTGGTTCCCGACCGCCCATCGCCAGGGGAACCACACGCTCTACACTCGCAACGTCGAGACGGTCAGCGCGTTCAAGCCCGGGGAGTTTCGGTCGCCCTGAGCACGCCCGTGCGCGCGGCGCGCGAAGACGCCGTCTTTCGCGTGAGCGAGATCTTCCTGTCGATCCAGGGCGAGGGCCCCGGGGCCGGGATCCCGGCGCATTTCGTGCGCCTGCAGGGCTGCGACGTCGGCTGCCGCTGGTGCGACTCCCGATACACCTGGGATGCCGCGGGCGGGCGCGAACGGACCGCGGATGAGATCTTTGACGATGCG
>JACOSU010000092.1 GCA_016178685.1 Candidatus Eiseniibacteriota bacterium
AATCGCTGGTCGCGCTGACGCTCAGCCCCGGCCGCACGGTGTCGGCGGGGGCCGGCGGATCGGTGACGCTCCCGCACGTGCTGCTCAACGCAGGCAACGTCGCGAGCGACGTGCGGCTCGATCTCGGAAATCTCGCGGGCGACGACTACGACCTCGCGTCGATCGCGATCGCGCTCGATCTGAACGGAAACGGCGCGCTCGATCCCGGCGACATCGCGATCCCGTCCGGCGGAACCGTGTGGCTCGCGCCGGGGGACTCCGCCGCGCTGCTGATCACGGCCACGGTGCCATCCGGCACCCCCGGCGCGGCGCGGGCGCTGACGCAGCTCACCGCCACCGCGGCCGCGTTCGCGGCGATCGCGACCGCCCTCGACACGGTCCGCGCGCTCGCCGCGCCGCCGCCTCCCGCGCTCGCGTTCTTCACCGACGGCACCTACTCGATGTCAACCATCACCACGTCGCTTGGCGTGCCGCTGTTCGTCGAGTCCGCGGCGCCGGCGTGCGACGCCGACTCGACCGCGATCGACAGCGTGTCGCTCACGCTCGCATCGAAGCGCACCGGCGATTCGCAGACGTTCGCCGCGATCGAGAGCGCGCCCGGAAGCGGCCGGTTTCGTATCGAGCCGAGCGTCCCCACCACGCAGGTCGCGCCGGGCGGCGGCGCGCACCAGAACGGCGTGCTGGCCGTGACGCTCGATGACGAGATCACGGCCACGTTGATCGGTTGCGGTGCGGCCCGCACCGATGCCCACGTGTGGATCGATCCGGTCGGCGTCGTGTTCGACAGCCGCAGCAACGCGCCGGTCTCGGGAGCGCGCGTCGCCCTGATCGATGTGCTCGGAAACGGCAACGGAGGACGGCCCGGATCTCCCGCGAGCGTGTTCCAGGGCGACGGAACGACCCCTGCCCCGAACCAGGTGCTGACCGACGCCACCGGCCGTTATCTCTTCCCGCGCGTCGCTCGGAGCACGTATCGCATCGACGTGACGCCGCCGTCGAATTACACGTTTCCCTCCGGGCGTCCGATCGCGAGCCTTCCGGTATCACGGCGGGTCGACGTCCCCGGCTCGTTCGGAGGCGATTTCGACTCACCGCTGGCCGCCGCGCCGGTCCACTTCGACATTCCGCTCGACGTCATTCCGCAGTCGGCGATCTATCTGGAGAAAAACGCGGGGTCAAGCGTCGCCGAACTTGGAGACGTGGTCAGCTATTCGGTGCGGATCGAAAGCCGATCCGACACCGCGCTCGCCGCGCTCGTGGTCCAGGATCACCTGCCGGCCGGCTTCGCGTACGTCTCGGGCAGCGCTCGTCGCGACAGCACGCTGCTCGCGGATCCCGCGGGAGCCGGCGGCCCCGACCTGCGCTTCGCGCTCGGCGATTTCGCGATGCACCAGAGCTCGGTGCTGAGTTATCGCGTCCGCATCGGCCCCGGCGCGCTCGATGGCGACGGCGTCAACCGGGCGATCGCGAGCGCCGGCGGCGTGGTCTCGAATCCCGCGACCGCGCGGGTCGAAATCGTGGGCGGCGTGTTCGCCGACGAAGCCAGCATCACGGGGACGGTGTTCGTGGACGGCAACGGCGACCGCCGCCGAGGCAGGGGCGATCCCGGCGTGCCAGGGGTGCGCGTGATCCTCGATGACGGCACGTTCGCGATCACCGACGGCGCGGGGCGCTACAGCTTCTATGGGCTTGCGCCCCGCACGCACGCACTGCGCGTAGAACGCGCCACGCTCCCGGCCGGCGCGCGATTCGAGTCGCTCGACCGCCGCGACGGCGGGACCGGCACGCGCTTCGTGGACCTGGTGCGCGGCGATCTCGCGCGCGCCGATTTCGCGTTCGCGCCCGACAGCGAGGTGATGCGCGCCGCCGACTCCCGCGTGGCGGCCGCTTCGCAGTTCGCGAACGAAGTCGCGCGCAGCGTCCGGGTGGACGCCTCCTGGGGAGCCGCGTCGCGATCTCCGGGCGATCCGCGCGGGAGGCCAGCCTCAGGCGTCGTGACCGGTGAGTCGCGGCTCCCGCTGTTCGGCGGCGAAGCGCCCGCCGTGCCAGTTCCAGGCGCCGCGCGCGCGCGCGTCGCGCTCGCGACCACCCCGGCCTCGCTCACCTCGGCGCCCGATCCCGCGTTCGAGCGGGAACTGCGGCGGCTCACCTCCGACGTGGGCTTCATCGGACTTGCCGACGGAGACACGGTCGCGGCGAACCGCATCACGGTGCGCGTCAAGGGCGAGCCCGATCTGCCGTTCCAGCTGTGGGTGAATGGCGTTCCGATCCTGCCGAACCGCGTGGGCCGCCGCGTTCAATTCGGCGACGGTGATATCGAAGCGTGGGAGTACGTCGGTCTCGAGCTGCAACCGGGCCAGAACCGGCTCGAGGTCGCGCAGCGGGGCGGTTGCGGCGAGGAGCATGGCCGCGTCACGATCGCGCTCACCGCGCCCGACCGGCTGGGGCGCATCGCCATCGAGGCCGCCGGCAGCGCGCCCGCCGACGGGCACTCGACGACGCGCGTGCGCGTTCGCGCGGTCGATGCGCACGGCGTACCGGTCGCGAACCGCACGTTCGTCACGCTCGAGACCACGATCGGCCTCTGGCAGGCCGACGATCTCGATCCCGGGACGCCGGGGGTCCAGGCCGCGATCGACGGCGGCGAAGCGTCGTTCGTGATCCTCGCGCCCGCCCAGCCGGGCGTCGCGGTGGTTCGCGTCACGAGCGGAACGGTCGCCGCCGAGACCACGCTCACGTTCGCGCCCGATCTGCGTTCGATGGTCGCGGTCGGCGTGGCCGAGGGCGTGGTCGCGCTGCGCGCCCACTCGGGCGGAGTCAACGCACCCGACGCCCGCCCGGGATTCGAAGCGCCGGTCTCGCAGTTCCTGAGCGAACGGCAGGATGGGCGCGCCGGGGCGTCGGCTCGCGCCGCGCTCTACGTTCGTGGCCCGGTGCGCCCCGGCACGCTGCTCACGCTCGGCTACGACAGCGACCGGCCCGAGGGCATGCGCCATTTTCGTGATATTCAGCCCGACGCGTTCTATCCGGTTTACGGCGACGCGTCGGTGCGCGGATTCGATGCCCAGTCCACCGGAAATCTCTACGCGCGGCTCGATCGTCGCGATGGGTCGCTGCTCTACGGCGACTTCGTGGCGCAGACCACGGGCGGAGCGCGCAGCCTCGCCGCGTTCAGCCGCACCATGACCGGGATCTCCGAGCACTTCGAAGATTCGCGCGTGCGGCTCGACGCGTTCTCGAGCCGCGATCGCTCGCACCGGCGGCTCGACGAGCTGCCAGGGCTCGGCACCTCGGGCCCCTACCTACTGGGCCAGGCGCCGATCCTCGAGAACAGCGAGAGGATCGAGATCGTCACGCGTGACCGCAACCAGCGATCCGTGATTCTTCGAACCGAATCGCGTTCGCGGTTCACCGATTACGAGATCGAGTCCATCACCGGCCGCATCGTGTTCAAGGCTCCGGTGCCGTCCTACGACGCCGATCTCAATCCGGTTTCGGTTCGCGTCCAGTACGAAGTGGAGGCGGGCGGCGAGCCGTTCTGGGTTTCGGGCGCCGAGGGGCGCGTCAAGCTCGCGCCGCGGATCGAAGTGGGCGGCACGTACGTGGACGATCAGCATCCGGGCGAGGCGAATGAGCTGCGCGGCCTGTTCGCGGGCGTCAGGCTCGGGGCCTCGACCACGCTCGAGGGCGAATACGCGACCACGCATCGCCTGGGCAGTGAAGGCGGACAGGGCGGGCGGGTCGAGATCGATCATCAGGATCCGCGGATCCAGCTGCGCGCGTACGCCGCGGTCACGGAGTCGACGTTCTCGAATCCGTCTGCGGGATTCGCGAGCGGGCGCACCGAAGTCAGCCTGCGACTGTCAGACCGCCTCGATGCGCGCACGCAGGTGCGGGCCGAAGGGCTCTACACCGCCGACGTCGCGGGCGCCGAGCGGCGGGGTGGTCTGCTGGCGGTGCTCGACCGCACGCTGTCGGATGCGCTGCGCGGTGAGGTCGGGTTGCGTTTCGCCGACGACCGCGGGCGCTCCGGCACGTCGCCGTCCGAATTCGCGCTGCGCGCCAAGATGTCGGCGCAAGCCCCAGGCCTTCCCGAGCTGAGCGGCTTCGGCGAGCTCGAGCAAAACCTCGCGGATTCGCGCCGCATGGCGGCGGTGGGCGGCGAGTACCGATACACCGCCCACGGCCGCCTCTACCTGCGGCACGAGCTGATTTCGAGTCTCGAGGGGCCGATGCCGCTCGTGACTGGCGAGCGGCGACTCTCCGATGTCGCCGGCATCGATGCCGACGTGACGCCGTCCATGCACGTGTTCAGCGAGTACCGGCTGGCCGATGCGTTCGCGGGACGCGACGCTCAGGCCGCGGTCGGACTGCGCAACGCTTGGCAGGTGACGTCCGATCTGCGCATCCACACCACGTTCGAGCGTGTGAACCCGCTGCTCGGAAGCGCGGTGGGCCCCACCACCGCCGCGACCGGCGCGTTCGAGTACACCGCGGACGAGAACTGGAAGGCGACCTCGCGCATCGAGCTGCGCTCCAACCGCGCGAGCGACGGATTCTTGAGCAGCATGGCGATGGCGGGGCGCATGAACGATGCGTGGACCGCGCTCGGGCGCACGGTGCTCGATTACGAGAACCTGCGCGCGCACGGGCAGCGACTGCGCGATCGCGTGCAATGCGGATTCTCGTACCGATCCCCGGCCGGCGGATGGGACGGCCTGGGGCGCTACGAGCTCCACTACGATCGCGCTCCGCAGGGCGCGGGCGACGTCAACCGGCGTCTCGCGCACGTGCTCTCGCTGCACGGCACGGGTCCCGCGGGCGGCGGCTTCGTGACGTCGCTGTCGTGGGCCGGAAAGATCCTGCGCCAGGGAGACGACGCGCTGAGCGTCGGGAGTGGCATGCAGTGGCTGCACGGGCGCGTGATGCGCGATCTGGGCACGGCGTGGGATGCCGGCTTCACCGCCAGCACATTGCTCGGCCACGGCGCCTCGCATCGCGACGGGCTCGGAATCGAGCTCGGCCGCCGCATGCGGGAAGGCGTCTGGCTGTCGACCGGCTGGAACTACTTTGGCTACCAGGATCCCGATCTGCCCGGCGAGGAATACACGCAGCGCGGCGCGTTCATGCGCCTGCGCGCGCGCTTCGACGAAAACCTGTTCCGCACCCCGCGCGCCGGTGCGCGATGAGCGCGCGCCCGTTCCGAATCGACCGCGAGCCGCGACCCGTCGAGGGCGTGCCGCTCATGTGCGTGGTGAAGCTCGGAAGGTCCGCGCGAAGCACCCGGCCCGCGCGCCGCGGGCGGTCTGGGCGCGGAATCGGAGCCCCGCCGCCCAGGGCCACACCCGTGCCCGGCAGGGCGCCCGCGCCCGGGACCGCCCGTTTCGTGCGGATCGCCTCGCGCGCGCTGATCGGCGCGCTGTGCGCCGCGCTTTTCACCGCCGCGCCGACCGCCGCGCAGGTGGTGCGCGCGTTCACCGCGCGTACGAATCTCAGCATGAACGGCGACATCACGCTGATCGGAAACACGCTGATGAGCTGCACCGGCAACGGCGCGTGCGCGAACGGGCGCAACGGCACCGGCGGAAGCATCAACGACAACGATTTCAACATGGCGTACGTGGACGTGGATGGCGACGCCAGCACTTTCTCATCGAGCAGCGCCACGCTCACGCTGCCCGCGACCGGGACCGTGGTGTGGGCGGCGCTCTACTGGAGCGGCGATTCCAACAACGGCGCCCGGAACACCGTCAAGTTTTCAACTCCGGCCGCGGGCTACGTGACGCTCACGGCGTCGCAGCTCGATGCGAGCGGCACCGTGTATCAGGGGCTGATCGACGTCACGTCCCGGGTCCAGACCGGAGGCAACGGCTCGTACACGGTCGCGAACGTGCAGTCCACGACCGGCGCGAATCACTTCGCCGGCTGGTCGCTGGTGGCGGTGTACCGCGACAACACGCTCCCGGCGCGCAATCTCGTGGTGTTCGACGGCTACGCCCAGGTCGCTCCCGGCGCCACCGTGACGCTGCCGGTGAGCGGCTTCGTGACGCCGCCCGCGGGCGCCGTCAATACCCGGCTCGGTGTGGTGGCGGGCGAAGGCGACCTCGGGTACACGGGCGACAGCTTCCTCCTGAACGGCACCGCGCTCGCGGACGCGCAGAATCCTTCGGACAACTTCTTCAACAGTTCGATCAGCCTGCTGGGAACCACGTTCACGAACAAGACGCCGAACTACAAGAATCAGCTGGGCTGGGATGTGGATCTGGTCAGCGCGAACGGAATTCTCCCGAACAACGCGGTCAGCGCCGTCATCACGCTCAACTCGACCAACGACCGCTATTACCCGGGCGTGGTGACGTTCGCGACCGATCTTTACCAGCCGATCCTGGACGGCAACAGCTTCACCAAGACCGTGGCCGACCTGAACGGCGGCAACGTGCAGCCGGGCGACGTGCTCGAGTACACCGTCGCGATGACGAACACCGGTCAGGACAACGCCATCAACATCGTGATGCTCGACACGCTCGCGACCAGCGTCACGTACGTCACGGGCAGCCTTTCGGTGGCAAGCGGCGCCAACGCCGGAGCGAAGACCGACGCGGCGGCCGACGATCAGATGGAGTACGACGCCGCGAATCGGCGCGTGATCGCCCGCCTCGGCACCGGGGCGAACGCGGCCTCGGGCGGATCGCTCGCGCCCGGCATCTCGACCAGCGCGATCTTCCGTGTGCGGGTAAACGCCCCGGCGCCGACCGGCACCGTGATTTCGAACCAGGCCGCGCTCAATTTCAACGGCCAGCAACTCGGCACGCCGTTCTCGACCCGCAGCGACGGCAACACGAACGTGGCAGGCAGCCAGCCGACCACCGTGAGCGTCACCTCGGCCACCCTCTCGGGCACGGTGTTCGAGGACGTGAATTACGGCGGCGGCGCGGGCCGCACGCTCGCGGCGTCGTCCGGCGCGGGACGCCCCGCCGTGCGCGCCGAGCTCTACGACAGCACCGGGGCGTATCTCTCGAACGTCACAGCCAGCGCCGCGGGCGTCTACCTGTTCGATGGCTGGGCCGCGGGCCGTTACACCGTGCGTATCGTTCACTCGACGGTGACGTCGTCGCGCCCGGGCGCCGTCCCGACGCTGGTCCCGGTCCAGACGTTCCGCACCGACGCTTCGAGTGGAACCGCGGTCGCCGATCCGAACCGCGTGGGCGGTGAGATCCCGATGCGCGCCGACGCCGCGGCCAACACCACCGGTCAGACGCTCGCGGCGCTCACCTCCGCCAGCGCCACCGCGCAGTCGGTCTCCCCGGTCACGCTCGGCAGCGCGAACGTCACGGGCGTGGATTTCGGATTCAACTTCGACACCATCGTGAACGCGAACGACAGCGGAGCGGGAAGCCTTCGCCAGTTCGTGATCAACAGCGACGCATTGAGCAACGCCGGACTCTCGCAGGTCTCGCAGAGCGCGGGAGTCGAGTGCTCGATCTTCATGGTGAGCGACGGCGCCCTCCACCCTGGCCTGCGCGCCGGGCTCGCGAACGCCTTGACCGGCGGCGTGGTCGCGATTGCGCTCCAGAGCGCCCTGCCCGCGATCACGGATGCCGCAACGCGCATCGACGGCTCGACCCAGACTTCGAACGTGGGCGACACCAACCCCGGCACGCTTGGCACCGGCGGCACGGTCGGAGTGGACGCGCTCGCGCTCGGCACCGTGGCGCGACCCGAGGTCGAGCTCCGCGACGGCGCCGGCCTCGCGATCGGCCTCGACCTGCAGGCGGCGAACGAGACTGTGCGCTCGATCGCGATCTATGGATTCGGCAACGCCACCGGCAGCAACAGCGACGCCGACTTGCGCGTGGGTGCGGCGGCGAGCGGCGCGCTGATCGAGCGCGCGATTATCGGGACGTCCGCCACGTCGTTCGCCGATTCCGGCGCCGCCGCCCGCTCGGGCGGCGATCACGTGCACTCGCTGGGCGGCGCGAACGGAATCGTGCGTGACAACCTGATCGCGTACGGGGCGGGTCACGGCATTGCGTTGACCGCGGGCTCGAACGGCTGGCAGATCACCGACAACGAAATCCGCTCGAACTCGATCGGGAGCGGAGTGCGCTCCGGCATCTCGATCGAATCGAGCGGCAGCGAAACGCTGACCGGCAACCTCGTCACCTCGCACGAGAGCGCCGGCGTGGACGCCCGCACCTCGACCGGATCGAACCCGTTCACGAACAACACCATCACGCGCAGCGGCCTGGGGACGGCGGTCTCGAGCGCAACGCCGGGCGTGAGGCTCGGCGGAAGCGCGAACCAGCTGATGCGCAACCTGCTGTTCGACAACGTGGGCGCGGGCGTGATGGTGGCGTCGGGATCGAGCGGCAACGTGATCTCACGCAATTCGATCTGGGGGAACGGCGTGATCTTGAACAATGGAGGCGGCGGACCGACCGGCCAGATCGGGATCGATCTCCAGGCCGCGGGCGACGACATCACGCGCGGATCAGGCCCGTTCGTGACGCTCAACGACAACGGCGACGGCGACGCGGGTGGCGACGGCCTGCTGAACTTTCCGGTGCTGGAGAGCGCGGTGCTCGCGAATGGAAATTTCACGATCGCGGGCTGGGCGCGCCCCGGATCCACCATCGAGTTGTTCATCGCCGATCCCGATCCGAGCGGATTCGGTGAGGGCCGCACTTACGCGACGACGATGGTCGAGGGCTCGGCCGCCGACCTCGACTTGAGCGCGAGCGCCTACAGCGGCGCGATCAACGGCGTGAATCAGGGCACCGACAACACCAATCGCTTCCGATTCACGATCGCCGCGCCGTCCGGAGTCACGGCCGGCGTTCAGCTGACCGCGACTGCCACGCTCGCCGAGGGCACGTCGGAATTCTCGGGGCTGGTCAGCGTCACGACCGGCGTCAGCGTCAGCGGCTTCGCGTACGCCGACTTGAATCACAGCCTCGCGCGCGATGCGGGCGAGGCGGGAACCGGTGCTTCGCTATGGGCGAAGCTGGTGCTTCAGAGCGCGCCCTCGAGCGCGCGCCAGGTCGCGGTGGTGGATCCCGCGACCGGCGCCTACGCCTTCACGTTCGTCAATGCCGGTACCTACAATGTGCTGGTGGACGACAACGCGAGCGCCGCCGACGTCACGCCCACGATGCCCGCGGGCTGGGTCGGGACCGAGACCGCGAGCGGCACCTGGGTGGGCGCCGCGGTGGCGGGCGCGGATCTCGCGAACCTCAACTTCGGATTCTTCCACGGCAGTCGCGTGGACGGCAGCGTGTTCCGCGACGACGGCGCGGGCCTGGGGGTCGCGAACGACGGGGCGCCGCAGGCGGGAGAAAGTGGAATCGCCGGCGTGCGCGTCGCGCTCTTGTCGAGCGCGTGCGCGGGTGGCGAGTGCGACAGCACGCTCACGGCGGGTAGCGGGACGTTCACGCTGTGGATGCCGTTCACGGCGGCCGGCGCCGCCAGCGTGATCGAGCGCAATCCGACCGGATTCCTCTCGACCGGAGGCGGCGCGGGAAGCACCGGCGGATCCTATTCACGCGCGAGCGATCAGATGTCGTTCACGGCCGTCCCCGGTGTGACGTGGACCGGGCTCGCGTTCGGCGACGTGCCCATGAACACGCTCGCGCCTAACGGCGCCCAGACCGTGGCGAGCGGCGCGGTCGCGTTTTATTCCCATCGCTTCATCGCCGGCAGCCAGGGCAGCGTGACGTTCGCGGCCGCGCAGATCCCGTCGCCCGCGCTTCCCGGATGGAGCACCGCGCTCTATCTCGACAACAACTGCAACGGCGCCGTGGACGCGGGCGAGCCGCTCGCGAGCGGCGCGCTGGGCGTCGCGGCGGGTCAGACCGTGTGCCTGGTGCTCAAGCAGGATTCGCCGGCGGGAGCGCCGCCCGGAGCCCTGTCGCAGGCCACGCTCTCCGCGAGTTTCAGCTATATCAACTCCGTACCCGCGCTTGCGTCGCAATCGAGCGCGAACGACGTCACCACCGTGCTGGGCGGCGGCAGCGGGCTCGTGATCGCGAAGAGCGTCAATCTTTCGACCGCGAAGCCGGGCGATGTGCTGACCTACACCATCACGTACACCAACAACGGCCCCTCGGCGCTTTCGAGCATCGTGATTCGAGACGCGACCCCAGCGTTCACGGTGTTCCAGAGCGCGGCATGCGGCGCGCTGGGTTCTGGGCTGTCGGGCTGCGGCTTGACGTCCCAGCCCGCCGCGGGCGCGACCGGCCCCGTGATCTGGACGTTAAGCGGCACGCTCTCGCCCGGAGCGAGCGGCAGCGTGACCTATCGCGTGAAGGTGCCGTAGGGCGGCACGGACCACAAATGAACGCGCCCGCCTGCTCGTTGCTGCCCCCGTGCGAGGGCCATCGCGCTCCGTCTCAGCGCCCGCCTCCCCCTCACCCCGTGACGATCACCCCGTCCGCCTCGAGATCGAACTTCGACGCCAGCGGCTCTTTCGGCAGCCCCGGCATGCGCAGGATCTCGCCCGTGATGGGAACGACATACCCGGCGCCGGCGGCGAGCTGGATCTCGCGCACCGTGACCAGGAAATCCTTGGGCCGTCCGAGCAGCGCGGGATTGTCCGAGAGCGATTGCTGGGTCTTGGCGATGCACACCGGCAGGCCGCCGAACCCGAGCTTCTCCAGCTGGGCACGATCGCGCCGCGCGCGCAATTGATAATCCACCGCCTCGGCTCCGTACATCTCGTGCGCGACTATTTCTATTTTCCGCTCGATGGACTCGCTCCATTCATACAAAGGTCGGAAGTGTGATCGGCTCGCCTGCGCCACAGCCCACACCGCCTCGGCCAGCGCGCGGCAGCCTTCGCCGCCTTCGCTGAACGGTTTCGACAGCACGGCGGTGACTCCCAACGTCGCGCAGTGTTTCGTCACGACCGCGATTTCCTCCGCAGTGTCGGCCGGAAAGTGATTGATCGCGACCACGCACGGCTGCTCGAACTTGCGGATGTTCTCGACGTGCTTCTCGAGATTTGCGAGCCCGCGCTCGACCGCCGCTGGATCGGGCTCGCCGACGTTCGGCAGCGCCACGCCACCGTGCATCTTGAGCGCGCGCAGCGTCGCGACCAGCACCGTCGTGCAAGGGGCGAGCCCGCCGTAGCGGCAGTTGATGTCGAAGAATTTCTCGGCCCCCAGCTCGAACGCGAACCCGGCCTCGGTCACGACCGCGTCAGCGTGCGCGAGCGCGAAGCGCGTGGCGGTGATCGAGTTGGTTCCGTGCGCGATGTTCGCGAACGGCCCGCCGTGCACCAGCGCCGGCACGCCCTCCACGGTCTGGACCAGATTCGGCTTGATCGCATCGCGCAGCAGCGCGGCCATCGCGCCCACCGCCTGCAGGTCGCGCGCGTGGACCGGGGTGCCGTCGGCGCGATAACCCACCACGATCCGGCCCAGGCGCTGCTTCAGGTCGTCCACGCCCGATGCGAGGCACAGGATGGCCATCACTTCGCTGGCGGCGGTGATGTCGAAGCCGGTCTCGCGCGGCACGCCCTCGCGATGTCCGCCCAGGCCGATCACGATGTCGCGCAGCGCGCGGTCGTTCATGTCGAGCACGCGCTTCCACACCACGCGGCGCGAATCGAGGCCGAGCGGATTTCCGTGGTGCAGGTGATTGTCGGTGAGCGCGGCGAGCAGGTTGTGCGCGGATGAGACGGCATGGATGTCGCCGGTGAAGTGCAGATTGATGTCGTCGGCCGGCACCACCTGCGACATTCCACCGCCGGTGCCGCCCCCCTTCAGCCCCAAGTAGGGCCCCAACGACGGCTCGCGCAGCGCCACCGCCGATCGCACTCCGTTCTTCGCCAATCCCTGCGCGAGGCCGATCGAGGTCGTGGTCTTGCCTTCGCCCGCGGGCGTGGGCGTGATGGCCGAGACCAGGATCAGCCGGCCACGCGCCCCGCCGTTGGCGGGGGCCCCGGCCGTGGTCGTCGCAGGCGCGTTGACCCCGGCCGCCTCGAGCGCGGCGATCGAGATCTTGCCCTTGTGGCTTCCGTGCGGTTCGACTTCAGCGGGATCGACTCCCAGCGCGCGGGCGATCTCCAAAATGGGTTTCATGCCGCGCACTATACCGCGTGCTGGACCCTGCCTCACGATTCCGTTACATTCTTTCTCACCTCTCGGATCTTCCAGCTCGCCACGCGTCCGAATGCTGTCCGGTCTCGTCAGGGAGACGTCCCGATGTCGCTCGGGTTCTGGAATTTCCTGCAGTTGCTGTTCTCCCTCAGTTTCGTCGCGTGTGCGATGAGCGCGTATTGGAACGTACTCGCCGCCCGTCGCGTTCCGGACTGGGACCGGCGCTCCGCGCTGTTCGCCGCCAATCATCGCGCCACGCTGCGCTTCGGACTCACGTCGGTGCTGCTGGTGGGCGTGGCCGCGAATCTGGCCGCTCTGCCCGCGTTCGCGCTCGCCGCCGGGAGCTGGGTGCGCTGCGTGAACGGCCTGTGCATCGCGGCTCTGATCGTGATCGCTCTGGTCGATCTTCCGGCTTCGCGCGTCATGATCGTCGAGGCGCGCCGCGCGATTCACGCCGGACCGACCGCCGCGTTCGATCGCGCGCTCCACCGCTGGCGCGCGGGCAATGCCGCGCTGCTGCTGCTTTCGGTGGCATCGATCGGACTGACCGTCGTCCGGTGGAGAAACTGACGGGAATCGGATCCGCGCCGGAATCCGGCCCGTTGCTCGGATTCCTGGTCGCAGGTTTCGTGCTGCTGGTCCTGGGGCTGGCGGCCCTCACCATTCGCCGTCGCGGTCGCCCCTCCTTTGCATCTCGCGCCTCGATGCGCCGCGCCCTGTCGTGGGCCGTGGTGTACGGACTCTGCGCCGCGTGTTTCACGCGCGTGATCCAACCCGCGCTGCTCGGCCACGATCGCAGTCCCTGGCTGTTCGCGCTCGGCGACGTGATGAGCGTGACGCTCGCGCTGTTCGTGTGGGTGATGGCGCTCTCCGAAGGGCATCGGTTCTCGGATTATGGGTTCCGCATGGGCTCGGCCGGCACGCTCGCGTTCTGGACGCTGGTCGCGATCGCGCCGCTCGGGTTCTATCTCGCGCCGTCCGTAACGGCGCTCGTAAACGGCCACGCGCACGTCACCACCGACAGCCTGGTGTTCGCATCGATCTTCGCGGTGCTGGGCTCAGCGCTGCCCGAAGAACTGCTGTTCCGCGGCTACCTGATGGGCTCGCTCGGTGCGCGGTCCCGGCACTGGGCACGCCTCGCACTCCCCGCGCTGGCGTTCACGGCTGTGCGCGCGCTACGCCTGCTGCCGGGGCCCGGCTACGACACCGGCTCGTGGCTGACCTACGTATTCGGCCTGGTTTTGCCGCTTGGCGTGTGGTGGGGGCTGGTGCGAGACTTGTCGGGCGGTTCACTCTGGCCGAGCCTGATCTCGCATGGCGTGCTGGAATTCACACTGGTGCTCGCCACCGCCTCGGGCGTCTCGCGCTGATTTTTCCGCCGTTCCGCCGGAATCGAAAGGGCGTCTCAATGCCTCTCGAAATGCACGGGCGTGCGGTCGCGTTGGCGTGCGCGATCCTCACGGTTGCGATCGCGACCGGCAGCTCGCACGCGGACGGAACGCTCGATCGCAACTATGCCGACCTCCTGAGGCGTGCCAAGCAGAGCCGCATCATGAGCGAGCCGGCCCGCCATCGCCGCGAGCTCGAGGAGCGCGCGGCGGCGCAACTGCGCTCCCGCGCGCGGGCAGCTCCCCGTGACGAGACCACGAAGGGCGCCGCGCAAACGCCGCGGCCGGGCGCGAGGCTGCGCGCTCCCCATGCTCCCGAGGATCCCGCCCTGGCGGAGCCCGGTGCATCGTACCGCCTGCGCGCGGCGCGGCCGCTCTCGGGATCGACCTCCTTTCCCCCGGCCAACGTGCGCATCAACGATTCCTCGGGCGACATCGCGACTGCCGGGCAGTCCGAGGAGTCCCTCGCCGCCGACGGCCAGAATGCGCTGTGCGCGTTCAACGACGGCCAGGGCTTCGTGAGCGCGACCAGCACGCAGGGCTACGGCTATTCGACCGACGGCGGCAACACGTGGGTGGATGGCGGCTCGCCGCCGGCCCCGACGGGATGGATCTGGAGCAGCGATCCGATCGTGACCGTGGATCAGAAGACGCACGAATTCTTCTTCTGCGCGCTGGCCGACAGCAACGCCAGCGATCCGCTGAACACGTGGAATGGAATCGCGCTCGTCAAGGCCACGTTCCCGGGACCGGGCGCGCCCACCTGGGGCACGCCGTTGATCGTGGTGCGGACCTCGCGCAGCGCGTACCTGTACGACAAGCAATGGGTGGTTGCCGATTCGACGCTGCACGCGCTCTATCTGGTGTACGTGCTATTCGATCCGAACACCAACGGCATCTACTTCCAGCGCTCGACCAATCAGGGCGCGACCTGGACGAATGCGATCCAGCTCTCGGGAGCGGGCGAGGCGGGTTACGTTCAGGGTCCGCGCGTGGCGGTGGGACCGGGCCCCACCGCGCCGGTTTACGTGACCTGGTACTCGATCGGGCCGGTGGACGCCGACTATTACAGGGTGCGCAAGTCCACCACCGGCGGGCTGAGCTTCGGAAGCACGATCATCGCGGTGACCGCGTACCACACGTTCGAAAACGGGGCGCCGGGATTCAATCGCGGGAACTCGGTGGACTTTCCGAGCCTCGCGGTGGACGCCTCGAGCGGCGCCCACCGCGGGCGCGTGTACATGGCATGGCATGAGAGCGTGAACTACTACGGCGACACGCTCTACTTTTCACCCTACACCGGCGCCGGCAACCGCAGCGAAGTCGAGCCCAATGGAACCGTGGCGCAGGCCAATCCCTTCACGCTCGGCCAGACGCTGCGCGGCTCCCTGGTCGAGGGCGACCAGGACTGGTTCAGCTTCAGCGGCACGCAGGGGCAGACGGTTTACTTTCTGGTGGACTCGCTCGACGCCAGCATCGACAACGCGCTGCGCCTGATCTGCAGTGACGGCGTCACGCGCCTCGCGTTCTCGGACCCAGGGGCGGGCGTGGGCTACGGCGGACAGATCGTGTTCACGCTGCCCGCGAACGGCACCTACTATCTCCGGCCCGCCGCGCCACCGGGGACGGGCAGCGTCGGAGGCTACCGCGTGCGCACCGCGCTCCATCACGCCGTGGCGGGTCGCTCGAGAGATCATCGCGACGTGTTCGTCTCACACTCCGACGACGCGATCACGTGGAGCACGCCGCTGATGGTGAACGACGATTCGCCGTGGTTCGACGACTGGCTGCCCGAGGTCGCGGTGGATGGCTCGGGCGTCATCTACGTCGAGTGGGACGACTGGCGCGATGCGCCGGCCGCGACCTGCGGCGGCGTCTCGAACACGTACCTCGCGCGTTCGGCCAACGGTGGCGCGGTGTTCACTTCGTTCGGGCCCATCACCGATGTGCAGACCGCGTGGACTTCGGTCGCGAGCAACATCGCGCCCAACCAGGGGGATTACCTGGGGCTGTTCGCGAACGCCACCGCGGTCTATCCGGCCTGGGCCGACGGACGCGGCGGAACACCCGACGTTTACACCGTGCCGCTACCGCTGCCCTATCTGCTGGTCCCGACCGAGATCTCGCTGGTGAGCGCCGACGCCTCTCCCTCCCGCGTGTCGCTCGCGTGGTACGAGGCCGGCGATCGATCGGCGGCAACCGTTTATCGCCGGGACAGTGGCGAGTGGGCCGCGCGCGCCACCATCGAGCCCGACGGCGAGGGTTTCGTGCGCTACGACGACGACGCGGTGACCCCGGGCGCTACCTACCACTACCGGTTGGGCGTGATCTCGGATGGCGCAGAGAAGTTCGTGGGCGAAGTCGAGGTGGCGGTGCCGCTGGTGCCGCGTTTCGCGCTCGAGCGCGTGTGGCCCAATCCCGCTGGACGCGTCCTTCACGTCGCTTTCTCGCTCGAATCGAACGCGGGGGCGACGCTGTCGCTGAGCGACGTCGCGGGCCGCCGCGTGCGAGAGCGAGAAGTGGGCACGCTCGGCGCCGGGCGCCACGTGCTGGACTTCTCGCGAGAGGGAACGCTGCCGTCCGGCCTGTATCTGATGCGGCTCACGCAGGGCAGCCGCAGCCTGACGGCCCGGGTCGCGGTGGTGCGGTAGTGCGCCAGGGCGCGAGCGCGAGCGCGCTGCGCCGAATCTCCCACCGCCCGCGTCATTCTTCCCGCGCGGCCGGGCGTCGTGTCCTTAGGGCCCGGCGCGGGGAACGGGGCGCGAGGTTGAAGGCGGCGCGCGGAGCGCCGGGGCGCATTCGAGCGCGGCGCCAGGGGGCGAAGTGCAATGCCCCGGCCCGGTTGAGCGGGAGAGGCGCCAAACGTGCCGATCCGGCCCGATCCCGGCGAACACGATCCGTGCTGGCCCCGGGATTGCTGATTTTCTACAATAGATCCGTCAGTCCTTCATCAGCATCGTCTTCCCCGACCTCGGAGGTGCCGCACATGCACCGGCGTCCCGCTCTTCCCGCTCCGGCATCCTTGTCCTACCTGCTTGCGGGCCTGATGCTGCTTGCGATGATGTCGATCGCCCCGTCCGCCCGCGCCATCTCGGTGGACGACGAACAGATGAACGATCCCGCGGCGCGCACTCACGCGATCAAACAGGTGCAGCGCGACCTGCTGCTGCAGGGCGCGCACAATCACATCACCCAGGTCCGCGCCGAGCAGGGGTGGCGCCGCTGGGTGAAGAAGCATCCGAACGTCGGTCCGCACGGAGCGCGGGTCCGCAGGGCCCCCGAAACCGAAGAGAACGCGGTGCCGCTCGATGATCGCACCGGGGCCGCCTCGCGCGCGCCGCGCGCGTCGGCGACCAGCGCGTTCGCCATTCCCACCAACGTGCGCTGCAACAATCCCTCGATCGACGCGAGCAACGCCGGGCAGTCCGAAGAGATGATCGCGTCGCTCGGCAACTACGTGATGGTGGCGTGGAACGACGGCCAGGGCTTCAACAACGGCAACGACATCCAGAACTACGCGTATTCGACCGACGGCGGCGCGACCTTCATTCAGCCCTCGCTGGTGTCGCTCGGCATCCCGCGCCCCGCGGGAGCGACGGGATTCAAGTGGAGCAGCGACCCGGTAATGACCCTCAACGAAAAAACCGGCGAGTTCTTCTATTGCGGCCTGTGCGACAGCGCGGGCGGCGCGTTCAGCGGCGTGGGCATCGTGAAGGCCACGTTCCCGGGCGGCGCCACTCCGCCGGTCTGGGGCACGCCCCACATCGCGCGCATGGTTGACGCAAGCATGCTGTTCGTCGACAAGCAGTGGCTCGCGGCCGATTCGTCGTCGGGCAATCTCTATCTTTCCTACACGCTGTTCACGGTGAGCGAGGACTCGATCGAGTTCCGCCGCTCGACCGATGGCGGGTCCACCTGGGGACCGATCGTGATCATGAGCGCCGACTCGGCGGCCGGGTACGTGCAGGGCTCGCGCCCGGCGGTCGGCCCCAATGGCGAGCTGTACGTGACGTGGGAGCAGATCGGGATCACCACGCCGTTCGATCACTTCCGGATCCGCAAGTCCACCGACCAGGGTGGCTCGTTCGGGCCCGACCTCAATGTGGACGACCACTACGCGAATTTCGGCACCGGCGCGCCGGGCTTCAACCGCCAGAGCGGCATCACGTTTCCCTCGATCGTGGTGGACCGAACGTTCGGTCCCAATCGGGGGCGCGTGTACGTCGGCTGGAATGAAGCCGTCAACTGGTATGACGATCCGCTGGGCGGCGGCGGAAGCAAGAGCGAGGTGGAATCGAACAACACTTCCGGCACCGCGAACGCGTTCACCATCGGACAGAAAGTGCGCGGCGGGATCGGGAACACGACCGATCTGGACTGGTTCTCGTTCAGCGCCACACAGGGCACCACGTATATTTTCTGGTGCGACTCGCTGTCATTTACACTCGCGTACACCATGCGGATCTTTTGCAGCAACGGGCTCACGCGACTCCAGCTGGGTGGAGCCGACGTCAATACGGCCGGCTCTCAGGGTTTCCTGGTGTGGACGGCGCCCACCACCGCCACCTACTACTTCCGCATGGCCTATAACGGAGGGACCGGTCTCTATCGGGTCGAGACCGGCGTGGACGCCCCGAGCGCGGGCGAGAGATCGCGCGATCATCGCGACGTGTTCGTAGCGCACTCCGACAACGGCACCACGTGGTCCACGCCGACCCGCGCGAATGACGACCTCCCGCGTCTCGATGATTGGCTTCCAGAAGTCGCGATCGGGGCCGACGGCATGCCGTACGTCATGTGGTTCGACTGGCGCGACGCCGCCTCGAATTGCAATGGCAGCTCGCAGATCTACCTGTCGCGCTCCTCGGATGGCGGCGCGACGTGGGCCGCGAACCAGAGAATCACCACCGCTGCCACCGCCTCCGACTGGACGAACGTCGCCAGCAACATCGCCCCCAACCAGGGCGATTACAGCTCGATGTACGGCGACAGCCGCTTCGTGCACCCGTCGTGGGCCGATGGCCGCGAGGGCAATCCCAACGTGTGGTCCACGACCATCGACACCGGGCACGACATGTTGACCTGTTCGGGCGACACCACGGTCACGACCGGCACGTCGCTGCCGCTCACGTTCTCGTTCGCGAACCGCAACCAAGTGTTCTCGAACGATTTCGTCGCGACGCTGGTGGACGACGACGGCTGGACATCGGGCGCGCCGCAGCCCGTGACGGTGGCGGCGAACGCTTCGGCCAGTCTGGTCTACAGCGTTCCCGTCCCGAGTCCCTCGGCGCCCGCGAACAACTTCACGCTCACCGTGACCAACGCCAAGGGCACGCGCTCCGTCAAGTGCCAGCTCCACGTCACGGTGGCCGGAAACGTATCCGTCACGCCCCAGAGCTGGGTGTTCGGCCTGCGGCAGTCGTCGCCGAATCCCGCGATCTCCTCGGCTCGCATCGATTACACGCTGCCGCGCGAGGGCGAGGTGAAGCTCGTGATCTTTGGCCTGCACGGCGAGCGCGTCCGCACCCTGGTGAGCGGAGTCCGCGGCGCGGGATCCAATTTCGCGATCTGGGATGGACGCGACGACCGCGGGCACGGGGTGGCGGCGGGCGCCTACTTCTATCGCCTCGAGGCGCAGGGGCAGAGCGCCACCCGGCGTCTGGTGTTCCTGCCCTAACCAAGGCGGCCGCATCGAGCCGGGCTCCTCCCGGCCGGTTTCCGGCGCCCCGCGTCCCCGTGACGCGGGGCGCCGTCGTTTCGGCGGGTGAGGCGCAATCGCGCCTCGAGCCGCCGGCGGCGCCGCACGCGCGCGCCACCCGGCGACCGGCGCGACCGGCGCCGGCCCCACACTTGCCCGCCGCGACCGGCGCCGGCCAAAAAAACGTTTGACGCCGCGGCCGGAATGTAGTTTTATGCACGATACCTCATAATTATTCATCCGGTCCGGAGGGGGTCATGTCGCGTTCACGCCGTCTCGCCCGGCTCGCCGAGCTGCTCGGCGGGCGGCGCTTTTCGAGCCAGGAAGAGCTGGCCCGCGCGCTCGCGCGCGCCGGCGTCACGGTCACCCAGGCCACGCTGTCGCGCGACCTGCGCAGCCTCGGCGTGGGCAAGCGCCCGGGACCCGACGGCCGCCCGGTCTACGAGCTGCCGGCGCCGGCCTCCGAGTCGTTCGACCGCGAACGCCAGTTGCTCGACCTGCGCTCGTTCGTGAACGAGATTCGCGTGACGCGGAATCTGGCCATCGTGCGCACGCCGCCCGGGCACGCGAACGGCGTGGCGCGCGCGATCGATCTCGCGAACTTCGACGGCATCGTGGGCTCGGTCGCGGGCGACGACACCGTGCTGGTCGTGATGCACGACCTGAGCGCCGCCCGGCGGCTCAAGCGGCGGCTCGACGACCTGTCGGTGCGCCCGGGCGCGAGCGCGAAATGACGCCCGCCCGGAGCGCAGCCGTCGCCGGCCGGAGCGCACTCGCACCGCCGGATCCGGCATCGGAGAGCGCGGTGACCACGACCGGGCCCCGGCATGCGCGCATCGCGTTGCTCGGCGCGAGCGGGTATTCGGGGCTCGAGTTCGCACGACTCGCGCTTGGACACCCCGGGCTCGTGCTCTCGGTGCTGGGCTCGCGCGAGCATGCCGGACGGCGGGCCGGCGCGCTGCCACCGGGCCTCGATCCGCGCGTCCACGCGCTGCCTCCCGTCGCCGACCCGTTCGAAATCGCGGCGCTGGCCGACTCGGAATCCTTCGACACGCTGGTCTCCTGCCTTCCGCACGGCGCGTTGCGCGAGCTGTTCGCGCGGTATCCGGGTCTCGCCACCTTGCCCGAGCGCATCGTCGATCTGTCCTCGGATTATCGCGACGGACCCGACCGCTACGTCTACGGCCTGCCCGAGGCGTTCCGCCCCTCGATCGCCGGCGCCACGCGCGTCGCGAACCCGGGCTGCTACCCGACCGCCGCCGCGCTCGCCCTGTTGCCGGCGCTCGAGCTGGGCTGGGTGGAAAATCCAGTGATGGTGAGCGCGGTTTCGGGCGTGAGCGGCGCGGGCCGCTCGGCTGCGCTGCGCACGTCGTTCGTCGAGCTCGAAGGCGGCGCGTCGATCTACCGCGCCGGCACCGAGCACGCTCACGTGGCCGAGATGTCGCGCACCTTCGAGCGGCTGTCGGGTTCGCGGATGGCGGTGGGCTTCACGCCGCAGCTCGCGCCGATGGCGCGCGGCATCCTGTTGACCGCCACCGCGCGCCTCCTGGCGCCGGTCTCACCGACCGAAGCCCAGCTGGCGTACGCGGCGCGCTACGAGCACGAGCCGTTCGTTCGCGTGCTGGAGCCGGGGGTGTGGCCCGAGACGCGCGCGGTGCGATCGAGCAACCGTTGTGACGTCGCAGTGACCACGCTCCACGAGGGCCGCACGCTGCTCGCCACCGCCGCGCTCGACAATCTGGTCAAGGGCGCGGCCGGGCAGGCAGTGCAGAACCTCAACTTGATGCTGGGCTGGCCCGAGGACCGGGGCCTCCCGCGTGACGGGAGCCCGTGGTGAAAGCCGCTAAGAGCGCAGCGCTCCATCCCGCCGCCGCGCGCGAGCACGCTGCGCCGATCGTGCTCAAACTCGGCGGACGCGCCCTCGAGCAGCATGGCGCCGTCCGCGAGTTCGCCTCCGCGCTGTCGCGTCTCGGCGGACCCGTCGTGATCGTGCACGGCGGCGGCGCCGAAGTGAGCGAATGGTCAGAGCGCCTGGGTCTCGCGCCGTCGTTCATCGACGGGCTGCGCGTCACCGATCTGGCCACGCTCGAGGTCGCGGTTGCGGTGCTGGCCGGACTCGCGAACAAGCGGCTGGTCGCGGCGCTGCGCGCGGAGGGACTCGATGCGGTGGGATTCGCGGCGGTGGATGGCGGGATGGCCGATGTCGAGCCGCATCCGCGCTCGCACGCGCTGGGCGAGGTGGGCGAGGTGCGGACGATCCATCCGCACCTGATCGAAGTGCTGCTCGCCGAGGGGCGCATCCCGGTGCTCGCCAGCATCGGCGCGCATGACGGACGCCTGCTCAACGTGAACGCCGACGACCTGGCATGCGCGGTGGCGGCCGCGCTCGGCGCCCCGACGCTGGCGCTCTTCAGTGACGTCGAGGGCGTGAATCTGGGGGGCCGGATTGCGCGGCGGCTGACGCGCGCGGATCTGGATCGCGCGCTGGCGGACGCCGAAGTCCAGGGCGGCATGATCGCGAAGCTGGTTTCCGCGCGCCGCGCGCTCGATCAGGGCGTCGGCACCGTGGCCATCGCACGCTGGTCGGGGCCCGGGACGCTCGAGGCGCTGATCGATCACCGCGAAGCCGGCACCGTGCTGGGAGATGCGGAGCGTCCATCCCTCGAGGAAACGCGCCATGAATGACCCCGACCTGCTCGACCCTTCCGCGCCCGGCTCCGGAACCGGGTACGCGACGGATTTCGCCGCAGCTCCTGCGGCGCTCGCGCACGATGAGCTCGAGTGCCTCGCATCGCTCTATCCGCTGCCGCGCATCGAAATCGCCTCGGGCCGCGGCGCGTGGGTGCGCGATGCGGGGGGCCGCGACTACCTCGACTTCGTGAGCGGGATCGGGGTCAACGCGCTCGGACACGCGCCGCCCGGGCTCGCGCGCGCGATCTCGAGGCAGATGCGAACGCTCGGTCACACCTCCAACCTGTACACGAGCGCTCCGTCCCGTGAACTGGCGCGGTCTCTCACGCGCGCGACCGGCTACCCCAAGGTGTTCTTCTTCAACAGCGGCGCCGAAGGGGTCGAGGCCGCACTCAAATTCGCGCGGGCCCGCGCGCGCGCACGCGGCCTGCCCGGCCGTGACGTGCTGGCATTCCGCGGCGGCTTCCATGGCCGCACCGCGTTCGCGCTCTCGGCCACCTGGACGCCTTCCTACCGCGAGCCGTTCGAGCCGCTCATGCCCGGCATCCGCTTTGCCGACTTCAACGACGTCGATGGGCTGAGCGCGGCACTCGATCCGAACATCGCCGCCGTGATCGTGGAGCCGGTACAGGGCGAGGGTGGCGCGATTCCCGCGCGGCGCGAATTCCTCGTAGCGCTGCGGGTACGGACCTCCGCGCTCGGCGCCACGCTGATCTTCGACGAAGTGCAGAGCGGAATGGGACGCTGCGGCCACCTGCTGTGCGCCGGGCACTATGGGATCGAGGCCGACGTCACGGTGTTGAGCAAGGCGCTGGGCGGCGGCATTCCGATCGCGGCGGTGCTGATGCGCGACGACGTCGCGTCCTCGCTCAAGCCCGGCATGCACGGCTGCACGTTCGGCGGCAGTCCGGTGGCCGCGACCGCCGCGCTCTTCATGTTGTCGCGCATCGACCGGCCGGCGTTCCTCTCGCGCGTGCGGCGCCGCGGGCGCGAGCTGGGCCGCTCTCTCGAAGATCTCGAATCGCGCCACGCGGCGATCGCCGAAACCCGCGGGCTCGGCCTGCTGCGCGCGATCGAACTGCATGCCGACGCGCCGTTCGATGCCGCCGCGCTGGTGGCGGCCGCACGCGATCGCGGACTGCTGCTGGTGCGAGGCGGCGAGCGCGCCGTGCGCCTGTTGCCGCCGTTGACGGTCGGGCGCGACGAGATCGAGGAGGCTGTGCGGCGTCTCGACCGGGCGCTCGGTTCCCTCGGCTCTCCCGGAGGGCCGTCCTCATGAGCCGGCGCCGCATCCGACGCGCCGCGCTCGCCTATTCGGGCGGGCTCGACACCAGCATCATCGTCCACTGGCTCAAGGCGAACTATGGTTGCGAAGTCGTGTGCTACTGCTCCGACGTCGGGCAGGGCACCGAGCTTCAGGGCCTCGAGGCGCGCGCGCGCGCGCTGGGCGCGGCCGAAGTGGTGGTCGAGGACCTGCGCGTGCCGTTCCTCACCGACTTCGCGTTTCCCGCGCTCCGGGCCGGAGCGGTTTACGAGGGCAAGTACCTGCTCGGCACTTCGCTCGCGCGGCCGCTGATCGCATCGCGCCAGGTGGAGTGCGCCGAGCGTACCGGGTGCGATGCGCTGGCGCACGGCTGCACCGGCAAGGGCAACGATCAGGTGCGGTTCGAGCTCACGTACCAGGCGCTCGCGCCGCAGCTGCCGGTGATCGCGCCGTGGCGCGAGTGGGATATCGTCTCGCGCGAGGACGCGCTCGAGTACGCGGCCAGGCACGGGATCGAAGTGCCCGCGAAGAAGGGCGACCTCTATTCGCGCGACGGCAACTTGTGGCACCTCTCGCACGAGGGCGGCCCGCTCGAGGATCCGGGGACGCCCGCGCCCGAGGAGATGTTCCGCCTGACCGGGGCGAGGGCCGGGCGCCCCGCCTCCGCCGAGCGCGTGAAGATTTCGTTCGAGGCCGGCCGTCCGGTGGGTCTCGACGGCGTCGCGTTCGATCCGGTGTCGCTCGTCACCCGGCTCAACACGCTGGCCGGCCGGCACGGCGTGGGACGCGCCGACCTGGTCGAGAGCCGCGTGGTCGGCATGAAGTCGCGCGGCGTGTACGAAACTCCGGCCGGCACGGTGTTGATCGAAGCGCTCGAAGACCTGTGCCGCTTGACGCTGCCGCACGACGTGCTGCGCACGCGCGCGGAGCTCGCGCCCCGCATGGCGGACCTGATTTACTCCGGGCTGTGGTTCAGCCCCCTGCGCCGCTCGCTGCAGGCGTTCGTGGACACCGCGCTCGAGGCCGCGACCGGCGAGGTCACGGTCGAACTGTTCCAGGGACACGCCGATGCGATCGCGCGAACCAGCCCGCTTTCGCTCTACCGCAGCGATCTCGCGTCGTTCGACATGACGGGATACGACAGCCGGGATGCCGAGGGATTCATCCGGCTGTTCGGCATGCCGCTCGCGACCGTCGCGCGGCGCGGCGGCCCCGTCGCCCCCGCATCGTCCGGGTCGACTCGTGTCTGAGCCGCGCGCGGTGTGGCAGGGCCGGCTCGCCACCGGTCTCGATCCGCGGGCGCGCGCGCTCAACGACTCGCTCACGGTTGACCGGCGCCTGTGGCCCGAGGAGCTGCTGCTGTCGCGCGCCTACGGCGAATCTCTCGCCGAATGTGGGGTCCTCGATCGCAACGCGCTCGACGCGCTGCTCGCCGCCTGCCAGTCGTTGGGTGCGGATCTGGCCGCGAATCGCGCGACGCTCGAGGGCGAGGACGTTCACTCGGCCATCGAGGCCGAACTCACGAAGCGCTGCGGAGAGCCGGCGCGCCGGCTCCATACCGGACGCAGCCGCAACGATCAGGTGAGCACGCTCACGCGGTTGCGCGTCATGCGGCTCTGCGATGAGACGGTCGAGGGGCTGCACGCGCTCGAACGGTCGCTGGCTCGACAAGCGCGGGGCGCCGCGCACGTCGCGGTCGCG
>JACOSU010000118.1 GCA_016178685.1 Candidatus Eiseniibacteriota bacterium
CCCACCGCGGCCGCCATCGAAATCAGGTGGCGGTGGTGGCCGAGCTGGTGAGACAGCATGGGGACAGTTCGGTCTCGGCATTCGCGCTCGCACCCGACACCGACTATTTCTTCAGCACGAACCGGCGCGCGGTCATCGCCTACCGTTTCGAGTCCGACACGCTGATGGTGGTAGGCGATCCCATCGGCCCTCCCGAAGAGATCCAGCCACTGTTGCGCGACTTCGCGTCCCATTGCCGCGAGCGCGACTGGCAGTTCGCTTTCTTCCAGGCGCGTCCCGAGCGGCTCCCCGATTACCGCCGGCTCGGCTGGCGCGCGATTCACATCGGCGAGGATCCGCTGCTGTGGACGGATCGTTTCACGCTCGAGGGCTCGGGGGTCGGTGAGTTGCGCCGCATGGTGCGCAAGCTCGACCGGCAGGGCCTGGTGGCGCGCATGTTCATTCCGGGCGAGAACCCGTTCGATCCCGCGGCCGAGCCCGCGCTGTTTGATCAGTTGCGCGAGATCTCGAACGCGTGGCTGAAGACGCGGCACGGCGGTGAAAAGGGATTCTGCATGGGGCGTTTTGATCCGCACACGATCGGCGACGTGTGGCTGGCGGTGGCGTGGAACCCGGCGAAGAGCCGGGTCGAGGCGTTCTGCACCTGGGTGCCGATCCCGGCGCGCCGCGGCTGGGCGATCGACATGATGCGACGCCATTCCGATTCGCTGACCGGCTCTACCGAGTTCCTGGTCGTGAAGTCGGTCGAGAGGGCGCGCGAGCGCGGCGATCTCGTGATGTCGCTGTCGCTGGCGGGTCTCGCCAAGGTGCCGGATCAGCCGGTTGCGGGCGGCGGAGCGGCGAGCGGCGCTCTGACGCCGGCCGGCGCGGCCGCTCCATCCGCCGCAACCGCAACACCGATCGCCGCGTCTGCGGCCGCGGCGGCGTCCGAGCTACCTGCAGGCGATGATCGCGCGCGTGACTTCCTGATGGAATCGCTGGCGCGCTATTACGATTTCAAGAGCCTGTTCCGCTGGAAGAATAAATTCAATCCGGTGTTCGAGGACCGCTACCTGGTCTATCCGGATGCGCTCGCCCTGCCGCGCGTGGCGCGCGCGCTGCTGCGCGTTCAGACCCCGGCCGGGTTGAGGTCGTATTTCCGTCGCCCCGAACTCGAACCCGAGCGCCGGCGCGTGGCGTGATCCGCGAGTGGCGGCGCTCCGCGCGCGGCGTGCCCTGCTACTTCGCGGTGAAGTTCGGCTTGCGCTTCTCGATGTAGGCCGCGAGCCCTTCTTTCGCATCCTCGCTCTGGAACAGCTGCTGCTGCAGTTCGCGTTCGATCGCGAGCGCGCTCTCGAACG
The DNA here is from genome assembly GCA_016178685.1 of Candidatus Eiseniibacteriota bacterium. Taxonomy (GTDB): domain Bacteria; phylum Eisenbacteria; class RBG-16-71-46; order RBG-16-71-46; family RBG-16-71-46; genus JACOSU01. The sequence goes on from JACOSU010000118.1 coordinate 1,341, forward strand.
GCACCTCGACCCCGCTCTGCACCGAGCGCTTGATGCGGCCCACTGCCTTCGCCGCACGGTTCGGCGGACAGAACATCTCGGCGTACTTGAAGATCCTCTCCATGAACTCGTCGTTCGAGGCGGTTTCCCACACCTGATTCACGATGCCGAGCTGGAGGGCTTTCTCGAAATCGAACGTCTCGCCGGTCACCATCAGCTCGATCGCCGTGGCCTTGTTGATGAGTCGGCCGAGGCGCTGCGTCCCGCCGGTGCCGGGCAGCACGCCGAGCGTCACCTCGGGCAGGCCGGCCCTGCCGGCGCCCCTGCGCGCGATGCGGAGGTCGGCCGCCATCGCGATCTCGAGCCCGCCGCCCACGGTATGGCCGTTGAGCGCGGCGATCACCAGCTTCGGCGTCTGCTCGAAGCGATTGAGCGTCTCGTTCGCGTGCAGGCAGAAGAAATACTTGAACGTGGGATTCGCCGCCTTGAGCATGTTGATGTTGGCGCCCGCGCAGAAGAACTTCTCGCCCGCTCCGGTGATCACGATCACGTGCACGTTCTCGTCGAAGCGCGCCTGCAGGATGCACTCGTCGAGATCGCGCATCATTTCATGGGTGTAGGTGTTGGCCGGCGGATCGGTCAGGGTGAAGACGGCGACGCCGTTCTTGACCCGGTAATCAACGAGCTTGGTTTTGGTCGCATCCATGATGAACATCTCCCGTGGAACGCGGTGAGGGCGGCGCCGCGGATTCGGAGCGCCAGGAACGGCTCCGGCTGCGCGGGCTGGCCGAGGAGGTTGCGCGTGGAAACCGGGCGATTATAGAAGGGGCCCGGGAACAGCGTCAACGCGGCGCGCAGATGCGCCCGGCGGCCGTTCCGTGGCAAGATGCCGCGCGCCATGACCAACCCAACCCGCACGCGTGGAGCAGCGGCACGCATCCTTCGCATCGCATCCGCCGCGGTGCTGCTCGCCGTGGCTCATGCGACGGGTGCGACCGGCCCGCTGCGCGTGAGCGCCGTGAATCCGGCCAGGGCGGCCACCGCCGACTCCGAGGCGACCGCAACGCCGTCCGTGACCGCGACGCCCTCCGCGACTGCGACGCCCTCCGCGATCCCGACGCCAGCGGCAACCGCGGCGCCCGCGGCGCGGAGGGCGCTCAATCGCGGACGCGTGCGGCTCTATCGGATCGCCGCGCCCTCGCTCGAGCGGATCGACCGCAGCGTGCGCGTGTACCTGCCACCTTCCTATGGCTCGCCGCATCTCGGCGAGTTGCGCTATCCGGTCGTCTACCTGCTCCACGGCTGGCCGGGTGGCGACGGCAACTGGCCGGGCCAAGGACGCGCGATCGACACGCTCGATTCCCTGACCGCGAGCGGCGCAATCCCGGACGTGATCGCCATCATGCCGAATGGAAACGGGATCGGGCTGCTCGGCCGCTCGCTCTATCTCAACTCGTACGACGGCCGTTCGCGCATGGAGGACTTCATCGTGCAGGATCTGGTGGCTTGGGTGGATTCAACGTTTCTCACGCGGCCGGACTCTGCTCACCGCGCAGTGATCGGACTCTCGGAGGGCGCGACCGCCGCGCTCAACCTGGCGTTCCGGCATCCCGCCGTGTTCGGCGCCTGCGCCGGGCATAGCGGGCAGTACGTGATTCAGCACGACGTCGGCATGCGCGCGGTGTTTGGACCCGAGCCGGGCGCGACGCGCCTGCGCGAGGAGAACAGCCCCACGTTCTACGCCTCGAAAATCGCGCCGCAGCTCAGGCGCCAAATCATTTATTTCGACTGCGGGATCCACGACGGCGAGCTCGAAGACAATCGAGAACTGCACCGCCTGCTCGAAGCTCTGGGCGTGCCGCACATCTACCACGAGTATCCCGGGCACCACGGCTGGACGTTCTGGCGCAATCACTTGGGCGAATCCCTGATCGTCTGCCTGGCGGGGATGCGCTGAGCCTCGGCGATCGGAAAACAATAACCTTGACTTTCTACGTAATTGATCGTATATTTACGATTAACGATAAGGAGGCGTGGTGAACGATCGAACACGCGACACCCCGACCTCGAGAGCGGGCGGCGATACGACCCGATACACCGAGGCCGATCGCCAGCTCGCGCAACTCGCCCGGGCGCTCGCGCATCCGGCGCGAGTGGCCATCCTGCGCATGCTGGTCGAGCGCGGCGAATGCATCTGCGGCGGTCTGGTCGACCGTCTGCCGCTCGCCCAGGCCACGGTGTCCCAGCACCTCAAGGTGCTCAAGGAAGCGGGGCTGGTCGAGGGCGATGTCGAAGGGCCGAGGGTGTGTTATTGCGTCGAGCCGGAAGCGCTCAGTCGTTTCCGCTGGCTGGTCGAAAGACTCACGTCGCAAAAAATCCAAATCGGGCCGTCGAGAGAGGAAGGTCGATCATGAGCACCGTCCCATCGGAGACAACGTCGAGCGGCAACTCGGCGGCTGCGTGCTGCGGGCCGTCGTGCTGCGGAGGCGAGGCGAGCGCGCAAGAGGCCGCGTCGGGCACATCGGACTTGCGCGTGCTGGTGCGCGAGCGTTATGGCGCGGTAGCCGAGGGCGTCTCGGGCGCGGCCGGTTGTTGCTGCGGACCCGAATGCGCCGATCAGGTGCTGAGCGATATCGGCTACACCGCCGATCAGGCCGCGGCGATTCCCGAAGGAGCGAATCTCGGCCTTGGCTGCGGCAATCCGCTGGCATGGGCGCATCTTCGGCCCGGCGAGACCGTGCTCGACCTGGGCTCGGGCGCGGGCGTTGACTGCTTCCTCGCCTCGCGCGAAGTAGGGCGCGAGGGACGCGTGATCGGCGTGGACATGACGGCCGCGATGATCGACCGCGCGCGCACGAACGCGGCGAAGGGCGACTGGTCAAACGTGGAATTCCGGCTCGGCGAGATCGAGCACCTGCCGGTCGCCGACGGCACCGTGGACGCGATCATCTCGAACTGCGTGGTGAACCTCTCCCCCGACAAGGCGCAGGTGTTCCGCGAGGCACATCGCGCTCTCAGGCCGGGCGGCCGCATGGTAGTGAGCGACCTGGTGTGGCTGCGGCCGCTGCCCGAGGTGCTGCGTCACGACGTGGATCTCTACGTGGGATGCGTGGCGGGCGCCTCGCTCAAGGAGGATTACCTGGCACTGATCCGCGCGGCCGGCTTCCGCGACGTCGAGGTGGTGCACGAGGGCACGTACGCGGTGGGGGTCGACGCACTGCCGCCGGACAGCCCGCTGCGCGAGGCGTTCGAAGTCGTGGCTTCGATCAAAGTGAAGGCTTCGAAATAATTCAGGAGGGCGAGCGGCGGGGAGAGTCGAGTCGGCGCGGCGAGGAGTTTCGGGTGCAGGCGGGCGTCACCGGCGAAATGGGTTCGAATCCCGTTGAGGACGTTCCTTCAGTTGCGCCTCGGCCCGCCGACGAATGATAGGGACCATTCTAAAGGCGGGTCTTCCGGGAATCGTGTGGGTAGATTCATGAGCCCGCGTGCAGCGTAGCCGGATAGAGATCGAGCCCGCCGCAGTGGAAGTAGATGGCGTTGCGGAAGCGCTCGCGG